>NZ_NEGZ01000049.1 GCF_002127585.1 Janthinobacterium sp. GW458P | reverse complement strand
TGTCGGATGCGGCGCCGGCGGCCGCCCGCTGCGCTTCCGGCAGCAGGGCGACCTCGGCCGCTTGCGCCTTGCCGGCCAGGTAAGCCGCATACGCGCGGTCGGCGTCGTTCGCGTCGGCCTGCAGGGCGTCGAAGCCCGCGCAGTCCTCGAAGGCCAGGCTGGCCACGCGCGCGGCGCAGCGCAGCAGTTCGATGCGCGCCACCAGTTCGAGCTTGCCCGTGCCCGCCACCTGGCTGCGGGCGCGCCGGAATTCCGTCTGTTCGACCAGGGCGTTGCCGCCCAGGTAGGCGGCCTGGAAGCGCTCGACCGAGCTTTGCGCATTCATCTTCCAGTCGGGCACGGGCGGGCCGCCGGAGCAGGCGGCGAGCGCGGTGCACAACAGCGGGGCCAGGGCGGACAGGACGATATTGATATTTCTCATGGCAGTTTGATCTCCGGATTGCGCTTGAACGGCCATTTGCGGTTGATTTCATTGACCAGCTGCTCGACCTTGCGCAGATTGCTTTCCACGTCGGCGCGCAGCGGGCCCAGGTCGGCGGTCGCCGCGCGGGCGTTGGCGCCCACGGCCTGCGCCTCGACCAGCACGGCGTCGACCTTTTTCAGGCTGGCGCGCGTATCGGCCAGCAGCGCGTTCAATTGCACGATGGTGGCCTGCGCATCCGTCATCACGCCCTTGTCGCCGAACACGCGCGTATCGGCGTTGGCCACCAGGCCATCCGTGCGGCGCGCCAGCTGGTCGGCCGTGACCAGCAGGGCGTTGGCCCGCTCGACGAGCAGGCGCGACTGCTTGTCGTCGCCCGTCAGCAAGCCCATGGCGCCGCCCGGGCCGCTCAGCTTGCCCGTCACGGCCTGCACATTGCGCAGGGTGCCGTCGAGGGCGGAATCGGCGCTCGTCAGGCTGGCCACATTGTTGAGCAGGTCTTTCGCGGCGGCCAGCAGGCGCGGGATTTCCGCCGCCATGTCGCCGACCAGCAGGTCGCGCGTGGCGTCGTCGGGCAGCGGCGGGTCCGTCAGGATGCCGCTGTAGGCGCGCAGCTTGGCGCCGCCCACGATGCCGCGCTCCAGCGTGAACATGGAGCTGCTGCGCAGCCAGTGCGCATCCTTGCGCGGCACGTCGATGATGACGCGCGCGCGGCCGTCCGGCGCCAGTTCGATACGCCGCACGCGGCCGATGGGAAAGCCGGAGAAGGTCAGGTCGGCGCCCACGCCCACGCCGTCGGAATCGTCGGCCGTCAGCACCAGGGTTTGCGTGGCCTCGAAGGCGCCGCGCGCATACATCAGGTAGACGACCGATCCGACCACCAGCACGAACATGAAGACGAGCAGGATGGCCGCCTTCAGTTCGGCGTGGCGCACGGGCGGCGGCGCGGGCAGGACGGGATCTTGCGTGAGACCGGCGGGCGCCGTGACGTCGACCTGGTCGGGATTTTGGGGTTGGCTCATGGCGTCGGGCTCTGGTATGGGGGAAATCGGGATCGCTGGCAACGGGCGGGCATCAGTAGTAATTGCCCATCAGCGAGGCCACTTCGATCAGCAGGATGACGGAAAACAGGCGCAGCATTTCGGACAGGCCGTGCGCCGCCCACAGGCGGTTGCGCCGGCCGCGCGGGTCTTCCGGGTAGTACGAGGAGGCCAGCGGGATCAGGGCCACGGCAAAGCTGAAGAACACCACCTTGAGCATCAGGATCAGGGCCACGGCCGGATTGAATATCTGCCCCACGACGCGCGTGTAGCCTTGCAGCGCCCATGGCGTAAAACCGTAGATCGTCAGGTAGGCGAGGACCAGCGAGGTGACGCAGCTGACGATGGCCAGCATCCACACGGCGAAGATGCCGGACATGACGCGCGGAAAGTATTCGCGGCGCAGCAGGTCGGTGCCCTGGCGCTGCATGGTGTCGAGCATGCCGGAAGAGCGCATTTGCGCAAACGCAATGCCGTCAGGCAGGGTCAGGCGCAGGGCGACGAACAGGGCGGCCGTCAGCGGTATCAGTTCCAGCACCAGCACGCGCACCACCATTTCCAGCGCATAACGCGACAGGCCGTAGCTTTGCGCGCTGACGACGACGATGCGGATTAGCACCAGGCTGACGAGCGCGCAGGCGACGCTGAACCACACGAGATTGGGCGCCGTGTTCGTCACCAGGCGGTGCGCGAGGATGGGACGGTGGTCGCGGTTATAGCTCGATGGCGACAGGGCCAGCGAAAACACGAGGATGGCGAAATGCAGCAGGCGCCACCAGCTGCCCAGCCAGGCGATGGTGGCCCGGTGCAGGCGGCGCAGGCTGATGATGAGGGAGACGGATGCGGTCATCATGGCATCTTAACATCAGCCCGGCCTTGCGGCCACGGCTGGCGTGCGCGCCTATTTGAACAGGGCGAAGCCGGCCATGACGACCATCAGCACGGCGATGTATTGCATCGGGATCCAGAACAGGGTGTGGCGCTGGCGCAGGATCACGCGCTCCTGCGTGGCCGGGTCGATCAGTTCGCGTCCGGGCGCGCTGTTCAGGCGCACGCCCGCAGACCAGCTGGCGGCCGCTGCCAGCAGGAAGGCCAGGGCCAGGGGCCACGTGTGGCTGGTTGTGTATGCCTCGCCCAGGGTGGCGCCGAACAGCGCTTGCGCGGCTACGACGACGATGAAACAGATGACGGGGGCGAGTATGCCGAAGCCTTGCCAGATAAGCATAAAAATTCTCCAGGGGATTGAGGGATTCCGCGGCGGGTGGCGGCTGCTGCGCGCGGCGGGGGCGAATTTTATCAGATTCACAAGAAATATAGTTTCTTTTAGGAATGACTATTCGCGCTTACGCAGGCGGGACGGCCACGCTGGCAATGATGGCGTCGGCCGCCGCCCGCACGCGGGCAGAGCGGTTCAGGTCGGCATGCATGACCAACCACACGTCATAGCTTTCCGCCCGCTCGGGCCAGATGCGCACCAGCTGCGGGTCGATGTCGCCCAGGTGGGTGGCCAGCTCGGCCACGCCCAGCCCCGCGCGCGTGGCTTCCTGCAGCATGGCCGCCGAATTGACTTCCATGGCGACCCGGGCATTGGCGACGGGCTCGCCGGCGATCTTCTCTCCATGGCGCGGCGTCACGGACTGGTGGTAGATGACGATGTCGTGGCCGGCCAGCGCCGTGCCGCGCACGGGTTCGCCCCGTTCGGCCAGGTAGCTTTTTGAGGCGTACAGGCCCAGGCTGCGCTTGACGAGGTGGCGCGAAATGAGGTCCGGGTCGGTGGGGCGCACGCCGCGCACGGCCAGGTCCGCTTCGCGCCGCGTCAGGCTGGCCAGCGCGGGCGCCACGTTGAGCACGATGCGGATGTCCGGGTGGGCCGCGTGCAGCCGCTGCATGGCGCGGATGACGAAATGGCTGGCCATGGTGTCGGTGGTGGCCACGCGCACCAGGCCGCTTAAACGGGTGTCGACGCCCTGCATCTCGCGCTGCAGCTTGTCGGCCGCCCGCTCCATCGCTTCGGCGGCGTGCAAGGCCAGCTCGCCGGCCGGCGTGGGCACGTAGCCCGATGGCGTGCGCAGGAACAGGGTGGCGCCCAGCGACGCCTCCAGCGCGGTCAGGCGGCGCCCGCAGGTGGCCTGGTCGATGCACAGCAGGGCAGCCGCGCCGCGCAGGGTGCCGGCCCGGCCGATGGCCAGAAAGATGCGCGCGTTATCCCAGTCCATAAGCCCGATCCATGGTTTTTTCCTGTCGTTATATTGATGCATTTTTGCATCAAGGTGCCGAGTTTATGCCTGTTTACTGCATCGCGCAATGCTCGCATACTGGCTGCCCATGTTACTGCAAGGAATACCATGACTGCCTCACCACCACGCCGCGCCAGCGGCTTGATCCTGCTGACCCTGGCCTTCGGCTTCGTCATGGCCATGCTCGACGTCACGGCCGTCAACGTGGCGCTGTCCGATATCGCGCTGGACCTGAGCATCCCGCTGACGGGCCTGGTATGGGTGGTCGACGGCTACACCTTGACGTTTGCCGCGCTGCTGCTGGCCGGCGGCGCACTGGCCGACCGCTACGGGCCGAAAGCCGTGTACCAGGGCGGCCTCGGCGTCTTCATCCTCGGCTCGGTGTTGTGCGGCGCCGCGCCCGACGGGCATTTTTTGACGGCGGCGCGCCTGCTGCAGGGCGCGGGCGCGGCCCTGTTCATGCCCAGTTCGCTCAGCCTGCTCACGCACAGCTTTGACGACGAGCGCGAACGCACGCGCATGCTCGGTGCCTGGTCGGCGCTGGTGGGCGTGGCCGGCGCGTCCGGCCCCCTGATCGGCGGCATCCTCGTGCACCAGTTCGGCTGGCGCAGCGTGTTCTGGGTGAATGTGCCGCTGGGCCTGCTGGCCATCGTCATGGCGCAGCTGCTCTTGGTGGCGCCGGCGCGCCAGCCGCGCGATCTGTCTCTGTTCAGCCATGCGCTGGGCGTGGCGGCGCTGGCGGGCCTCAGTTTCGTGCTGATCGAAGGGCCCGTGCTGGGCTGGCTGTCGGCCGGCGTGCTGGCGGCGGGGGCCTTGACGGTACTGTCGGCCGCGCAACTGCTGCGGCGCGAGCGCAGCGGCAGCCATCCGTTGTTGCCGCGTGAACTGTTTCACAGCAGCAGCTTTGGCGCGGCCAATGGCGTGGGTTTCCTGATCAATTTCTGCGTGTTCGGGCAATTGTTCTTGCTGAGCCTGTTCCTGCAGCAGTCCGGCGGCGCGGACGCCCTGCAATCGGGCTTGCGCCTGCTGCCCATGATGGCGGCCTATACCGTGGGAAACTATATGGCGGGAAGTATTGCGGCGCGTCATGGCACGCGCCTGCCCATGCTGGCGGGCTTGCTGGTGGGGGCCGTGATGGCCTTGCTGCTGATGAGCTTGCGTCCGGGCACGTCGTATGGCTGGCTGGCGCTGGGCACGGCCGTCATGAATATCGCCATCGGCATCGCCATTCCCGCCATGACGGCCACCGTGATGCGCGTGGCGGGCAAGCGGCATGCGAACAGCGCGGCGGCGGCCCTGAACGCCAACCGCCAGATCGGCGCGCTGGTGGGCGTGGCCCTGATCGGCAGCATCCTGCACACGCTGCCGGACTGGTCGCTGCGCCTGCCGCTGGCCTACGCGACGATCGCCGCCGCGTATGGCCTGGCGGCCGGCCTCGTGTACAAACACGTGCAGTTGCCGAAGGCCGCGGCGGCCGCCTGAACGCTTACTGCGCGCTTATTGGCCGTGCTTGCTGCGCCATTCCACCAGTTCCTCGATGGTCAGGATCGGCATGCCGTGCAGTTCGGCGAAGCGTTCGATATCGTCGCCGCGCATCATGGTGCCGTCCGGATTCATCAGCTCGCACAGCACGGCGGCCGGGTTCAGGCCCGCCAGGCGCGACAGGTCGACGGAGCCTTCCGTGTGGCCACGGCGCTCGAGCACCCCGCCGGGCGCGGCGCGCAGGGGGAATACGTGGCCGGGGCGCACCAGGTCGGCCGGCTTGGCATTTGGCGCGATGGCGGCGCGGATGGTGGTGACCCTGTCGGCGGCCGACACGCCCGTCGTGACGCCGTCGCGCGCCTCGATGGAGACGGTAAACGGCGTGCCGTAGCGGCTGCCGTTGTCGGACGACATGGGCGGCAACTCCAGCGCGCTGACGACATCCGTCGGCAGGCACAGGCAGACGATGCCGCTGCATTCGCGGATCAGCAAAGCCATGGTTTCATGCGTGATTTTCTCGGCAGACAGAATCAGGTCGGCTTCGTTTTCACGGTCGAAATCGTCGAGCAGGATGACGGGCACGCCGGCGCGCATGGCGGCCAGGGCGGACTGGATGCGACCTTCCAGGTCGTTGGAAAGCAGGGTATAGCTGTTGACTAACATGGTGAAACGCTCCTCGCATAGGCGAAAAACGCTGCAGGGCAAGCGAATAGACGCAACTGGCCGCATCGCCGTGGCGACGGGACATCACACTACTGCACATCTTCTTTCATCCGGACTATACCGTCGGCCCCGGAATCACACCGGATCTGCTGACCTCGCCAAGCGGTGCCTGGAAAGCGCTCGCGGGCTTGACCGTTGCCGGTCTTACCGCCGGTGGGGAATCGCACCCCGCCCCGAAGACGTATTGTTGTGCCGGTCCACATGACCGGCGGCAATACTTTAGCACAATTGAAAAAACCTGGCAGGGCACTGTTGAGTTTGTTCTTCGGCAAAGTTGCCTGGGGAAAGCAGTTTTCCCTAAGCTGTTTTTAATGGCGGAAACAGAATTTCAGTGTAAGGTATGCCTACTGAATTTTACCGTTGAGAATACATGAAGCTGAGTACATTACGCCTGATCTCGGGCGCCGTCTTGCTGGCGTGCGCCTGCATGGCCCAGGCGGAAATCCGTTTGAGCGATCCGCTGCCGCTGGCGCCAGAAGTTACCGTAGGAAAATTGCCGAACGGCTTGACCTACTACATCAAAAAAAATGCCCGTCCGGCGCAGAAAGTCGAACTGCGCCTGGTGGTGAAAGCCGGTTCCATCCTGGAAGACGACGACCAGCAAGGCCTGGCGCATTTCACGGAACACATGGCTTTCAATGGCTCCACGCATTTCAAGCGCAATGAGCTGATTTCCTATTTGCAATCGATCGGCGTGAAATTCGGCGCCGACCTGAACGCCTACACGAGCTTTGATGAAACCGTCTACGTGCTGCCGATTCCGACGAACAGGAAGGGCAACCTGGAAAAGGGTTTCCTCGTGCTGGAAGACTGGGCGCACGGCTTGAAATTCAATCCGGCCGACATCGACAGCGAACGCGGCATCGTGCTGGAAGAGGCGCGCCTGGGCAAGGGCGCCAGCGACCGCATGAACAAGGTGCTGTATCCGAAGCTGCTGAACGGTTCGCGCTATGCGCAGCGCATGCCGATCGGCAAGGAATCCGTGCTGAAAACCTTCAAGCCCGAAGCCATCAGGCGTTTCTACAAGGATTGGTACCGTCCTGACCTGATGGCCGTGATGGTGGTGGGCGACGTCGAGCCGAAGCAGGCCGAAGCGATGATACGCCGGCATTTCGGCAAGCTGAAAAATCCCGCGCAGCCGCGTCCGCGCCTGTATGCGGAAGTGCCGCAGCGCGCGCAGACGGAAGCGCTGGTGATCACGGACAAGGAAGCGCCCGATGACAGCGTCTTCATCCGCTACCCCATCCGTCCCGCGCAGGAGCCCGTCACCATCGCCGACTACCGGCGCCAGATGATCGAGAACCTGTATGGCCAGATGCTCAGCGCGCGCATGCAGGAATTGTCGCAGCAAGCCAATCCGCCGTTCATCCAGGGCGGCAGCAGCATGGGCAAGCTGGTGCGCGGCTATGAATCGTTCAGCGCGTACGCCTTGCTGGGCAAGGGCGGCGTGCAGCCAGCCATCGATGCGCTGGTGCAGGAAGACGAGCGGGCGCGCCGCTTCGGTTTCAGCCAGGACGAACTGGACCGCGCGCGCAAGGACATGCTGCGCAACTACGAGCGTGCGTACAGCGAACGCGACAAATCCGATTCCTCGGGCTTCGTGGCCGAGTATTCGCGCAACTTCCTGGAACAGGAAGCCATCCCCGGCATCGCCAATGAATTGCTGTACGCGCAGCAGCTCCTGCCGCAGGTGACCTTGCAGGAAATCAACGAAACGGTGGCCAAGGTCATCCCCGACCAGCAAAAGAAACTGGTGGTCTTCATGGGCGCCGAACCGCAGGCGGGCGATGCGGCCTCGAACGTGCCGACGCAGCAGCAATTGCTCGATGCCGTGGCGAAAGCCGAGCAGCAAACTATCGAGCCGCGCACGGAGAAAGTGCTGGCGAGCAAGCTGATGGACGGCCCGCCGGCCGGCGGCAGCATCGTTTCGGAAAAGCTCAACAGCGCCATCGGCGTGACGGAACTGATCCTGGGCAATGGCGTGCGCGTGCTGCTGAAACCGACGGACTTCAAGAACGACCAGGTGCTGATGGGCTCGACCCGCTTCGGCGGCCAGTCGCTGTTCGGCGACGCCGACATCTATAACGCCCGCTATGCCAGCGCCGTCGTCGGCAGCATGGGCTTGAAGGACCTGGGGCCGCTGGATCTGCAGAAGGTGTTGGCGGGCAAGACCGTCAACGTAGGCGCCTCGCTGGGCGAGCTGAGCGAAGGCTTTGGCGCGTCCTCGAGCAGCGCCGACGTGGAAGCCATGCTGCAGCTGGTGTATTTGTATTTCAACGACGTGCGCAAGGATGCGGGCCTGTACCAGTCCTTCATCGGCAAGCAGCAGGACCTGGCGAAAAACAGCATGGCGCAGCCGGAAGCCGTGTTTTATGATGCCGTCCAGCGCGCCACGTTCGGCGACAGTCCCCGCGTCGACGGCGTGCCGCGCGCGGCCGATTTCGACAAGGTGGGCCTGGAGCGCTCGCTGGAGATCTTCCGCCAGCGCTTTTCCAGCGCGCGCGACATGACTTTCATCTTCGCGGGCAGTTTTCAGATCGACAAGATCAAGCCGCTGATCGCCGGCTACCTGGGCACCTTGCCCGTGGGCGACGTGCCGCATGCCTACCGCGACGTGGGCTTGCGCCCCGTGAGCGGCGTGGTCAAGAAGGATGTCTACATGGGCAGCGAGCCGAAGAGCACGATTTCCATCTCCTTCAATGGCAAGGTGGCGTATTCGGACGAGCAGAAACTGACCCTGCAGGCGCTGGGCGAGGTGCTGAACCTGAAAGTCATCGAAGTGCTGCGTGAAAAGATGGGCATGATCTATGGCGGCGGCTTCGAGACGGCCATGGGCCAGCATCCGTATGGCTATTATTCGGTGGCGCTGAACTTGCCGACGGGACCGGAAAACGTGGACAAGGTGATCGCGGCCGCCTTTGCCGAAATCGGCAAGATGAAGACGGACGGACCCTCGGCGGCGAACCTGGAAAAGGTCAAGCTGAACTGGATCACGCGCCAGCAGAAGTCCTTGCGGGAAAACAACTACTGGATGAGCCAGCTGTTGGCGTCCGTGACCCAGGGCCGCGACCCCGCGCACATCCTGCGCTACGAGCAGCGCGTGCGGGCCATCACGCCGCAAGCCGTCAAGCTGGCGGCGCAGCGCTACCTGGACATGAACAACTATGTGCAGGTGGTCTTGTATCCCGAGCGCAAGAATGTTGCGGTAAAGTAATGTTCCTTGATCACGTGCATGCATCGGCATGGCGGCGAAGCTGTTAAACTGTCGGCAATGGATGTGATACCGCAGTTTTATAACGTAAATACGCAAGGACAGCACGATGGCTAAGAAAGAAGAACTCGATCCGGAAACCCTGGAATTGATCAACTGGTGTATCGAAGTCGAAGGCTTCCTCGTGGCCGGCGGCGCCACCGTGGCGCAGGCGCAGGATCATATCGAAGAGCAGGTCGAGTGGTTTACCGACCAGTTCTATGATGGCTTGACGCCCGAAGAGGCGGCCAAGGAAGCCTTGGCCTGACCTTCAGTCAGACTTCAGCAAAACATATGCGGGCGGTGCCTGCCGGGCATCAGCCTGGTAGCGCCGCCCGCTTCGCTTTTCTGAAAAAATTTCCACGTGGAAATTGTTTATAATTCCACATTTTAATCTTTACCCAGGCTCCCATGACTCTCCGTTCGCGCGTTCTCCTCCTGTGTTTCAGCACCTTGCTGGGCATCGTCCTCATCGCTTCCTTTTCCCTGTATTCCCTGCGCCAGACCATGATGGCCGAGCGCGTCGAGCAATTGACGGTGCTGGTCGAGCTGGCCAATGCCTCGGTGGAAAAGGCGTATGCGCTGGAACAGTCGGGCAAACTCACGCGTGAGCAGGCGCAGCAGCAGGCCAAGCTGGCCATCGGCAGCTTCGTCAAGGACGAGATGTATTACTTCGTGCGCGATTTCAGCACCGACTTGCTGTACGTGCACCCGAATCCTGCGCGTATCGGCACGCCGCAAAAGAACATGAAGCAGTCGGGCGACCGCTACCGCGCGGCCCTGGCCAACAGCCGCATCGGCATGGTGCAGGCGGATGGCACGCGTCCCGGCGTGAAGGATCCGGTGGCGAAGATGTATGCGGTGGTGAAATTTGCGCCGTGGGACTGGGTGGTCGGCACGGGCACCTACATCGATGACATCAACCACAAGTTCTGGGCCCAGGCGGGCGTGCTGCTGGCCATCGGCGGCGCGCTGATGCTGGTGGTGGGCGCCCTGGCGGCCCTGATGCTGCGCCGCATCCTGGGCCAGCTCGGCGGCGAACCCGACTATGCGGCCGCCATCGTGGCACAGATCGCCAAGGGCGACCTGACGACGCACATCGACACGCGCCCCGGCGATACGTCCAGTCTGTTGATGGCGATCAAGGCCATGCGCGACAACCTGGCGCACCTGGTAAGCCAGGTACGCAACGATGCCGACGCCATTTCCACGGCCTCGGGCGAGATCGCCTCGGGCAACCACGACCTGTCGGCGCGCACGGAGCAGCAGGCGGGTTCCTTGGAAGAAACGGCCTCGACCATGGAAGAGATGACCTCGACCGTGCGCCAGAATGCGGACAATGCGCGCCAGGCCAACCAGCTGGCCATTTCCGCTTCGCAAGTGGCGAGCCAGGCGGGCGGCGTCGTCAGCCAGGTGGTCGACACCATGGGCGCCATCAATGCCTCGTCGAAAAAGATCGGCGACATCATCGCCGTCATCGACGGCATCGCCTTCCAGACCAATATCCTGGCCTTGAACGCGGCCGTGGAAGCGGCGCGCGCAGGCGAGCAGGGCCGTGGCTTTGCCGTCGTGGCGTCGGAAGTGCGCAACCTGGCGCAGCGCTCGGCCGCGGCCGCCAAGGAAATCAAGCAATTGATCGACAGTTCCGCCGAACAGGTGGGCGCCGGTGAAAAACTCGTGGCGCTGGCGGGCGAGACGATGGAAAAGGTCGTCTCCAGCGTGCGGCATGTAACCGATATCGTGGCCGAGATTTCCTCGGCCAGCGCCGAGCAGAGCGCCGGCATCGAGCAGATCAACCAGGCCATCGTCGAAATGGACAACATGACGCAGCAAAACTCGGCGCTGGTGGAGCAGGCGTCGGCGGCGGCGCAAGCCATGAACGAGCAGGCGGCCGGCCTGGCGCAGATCGTCAGCGTGTTCAAGGTGGGCGCCACGGCAGCGGCGCCGCGTCCGGCCGGCAGGGCGGCGCAGGCCCGTTTGCCGCGCTAGCCTTGGCGCCTCTGTAGAAGCAGCACAGGTTCCTTCAGCGTTGGAGGAACTTTTCACCTGGCCGGCTGTCGAACCTTCCTTGGTCCCCTGGGGATGTCGATACGAGGTGAGCATGACGGACGGTTTTTCCTACCACGCGGCGTTCGCCCGCAACCTGGGCTGGGTCACGCAGGCAGAGCAGGACAGCTTGCGCGGCAAGCGCGTGGCCATCGCCGGCATGGGCGGCGTGGGCGGCGTGCACTTGCTGACCCTGGCCCGGCTGGGCATCGGCGCCTTTCACATCGCCGACTTCGACACCTTCGATATCGCCAATTTCAACCGCCAGGCCGGCGCCATGATGTCCACGCTGGGCCAGCCCAAGGCCGACGTGCTGGCGCGCATGGCGGCGGACATCAATCCCGAGCTTGACATCAAGCAGTTTCCCGACGGCATACACGCGAGCAACCTGGCGGCGTTTTTCGACGGCGTCGACCTGTACGTGGACGGCCTGGATTTCTTCGCCTTTCCCGCGCGCCAGGCCACCTTCGTCACCTGCGCGCGCCTGGGCATACCCGCCATCACGGCCGCACCGCTGGGCATGGGCACGGCGGTGCTCAATTTCTTGCCGGGCGGCATGACGTTCGAAGAATACTTTGGCTGGGGCGACTTGCCGGAAGAAGAAAAAGCCCTGCGTTTTCTCGTCGGCCTGGCGCCGGCCGGCCTGCACGGCCCGTATCTGGTCGATCCGTCCGCCATCAACCTGAAGGCGCGGCGCGGGCCGTCAACCATCATGGGCTGCCAGCTGTGCGCGGGCGCGGCCGCCACGGAAGCCTTGAAGATTTTATTGAAAAGGGGCAAGGTCCTGGCGGCGCCGCACGGCATGCATTTCGATGCCTACCGCAACAAGCTCGTGCATACCTGGCGCCCGGGCGGCAACCGCCACCCGCTGCAACGGCTGGCAATGGCCATCATCAAGCGCCGCCGCGCGGCGCAGGAGGCGTAAATGGGGCAGGCAGCGCAGATCGCGCAGATTGATTCTATGCTGGAAAACATCCTCGACCAGGCGCGCTGGGCGCCCAGCGGCGACAACACGCAGCCATGGCGCTTTGAAATCGTCGAGCCGCGCCACGTCGTCGTGCATGGCTTCGATACGCGCAGCCACTGCGTGTACGACCTCGACGGCCATCCCAGCCAGCTGTCGCTGGGCGCCTTGCTCGAAAGCCTGGCGCTGGCGGCCAGCAGCCACGGCTTGCGCATGGAGGCGCGGCGGCGCATGGCCATGCCCGACACCCTGCCTACCTTCGACGTGCTGCTGGTCGACAGCCCCGGCATGCCGCCCGACCCGCTGGCGGCCTTCTTGCCACGGCGCAGCGTGCAGCGGCGGCGGCTCAGCACGCGCCGGCTGCGGGCCAGCGAAAAGGCCGCGCTCGATGCCTGTTTGCCGCCCGGCTACACGGTGCAGTGGTACGAGGGCGGGCGCGCGCGCCTGGCCTGCGCGCGGCTGATGTTCGACAATGCGAAGCTGCGCCTGACCATGCCCGAGGCGCACAAGGTGCACCGCGACGTCATCGAATGGGGCGCGCGCTTCAGCGCCGACCGCATCCCCGACCAGGCGCTGGGCGTGGACCCGATGACGGCGCGCCTGATGCGCTGGGTCATGCAAAGCTGGCGCCGCGTGGATTTCTTCAATACCTGGCTGGCCGGCACGCTGGCGCCCCGGCTGCAGATGGACTTGCTGCCTGGCATCTCGTGCGCCGCGCATTTCGCCCTGCTGGCCGCCGCGCCGCCGCGCCACACGGACGATTACGTGGCGGCCGGGCGCGCCATGCAGCGCTTCTGGCTGACGGCCACGCGGCTGGGCCTGCAATTGCAGCCGGAACTGACGCCGCTGATCTTCGCCCGCTACGTGCGCGAACGGCGCACCTTTTCGCGCACCGAGGGCATGCTGGAGCTGGCGCAGGAGCTGGCCGTGCAGTGCCAGACCGTGCTGGGGCCGGCGGCGTTTGACCGGGCCGTGTTTCTCGGGCGCATAGGCGCCGGACCGGCGGCCCAGGCGCGTTCCTTGCGCCGGCCGCTACGGGATCTGATCGTGGCCTCGGGCCCGGGCGAATAGGGCGTCTGGCGATGGCCCGGCTTGACGCCATGGCGCGCGCCATCTTGGCCGCATGCTGGCCAGCGCGGCGCATCCCGCCGCCATCAGGGCCAGCGTGCCTGGCGACGGCATGGGCGTGCTCGACGGCACGTAGGCCAGTTCAGTGCTGTTGATCATGTTCAAGACCAGCGTGTAGCTGCCAGCCGCCAGGTTGTCGGTGACGGCGCTGAACAGGCCGCCGCAATCGGTGCCGCTGCCCGTGCCCGTGGGGGCGCCGCAGCCGGTGGGATCGTAGGTGAACAGGCTGCCGCTGGTGAGCGGGCTCTGCGCGTAGCCGGTATTCAGGTTGGCGCTGTCGGCCAGTTCGGTGCCGCCCAGTATGCCGGAGCCGAGCGTGCCGTCGGGCGCCCAGTTGAAGGCGACCTGGCCATTTTCATCGATGAGGGTAAAGGTCAGCCCCACGTTCGCGCTGGCGGACGAGCCCAGGCCGGCCTGGGCGTCCAGAAACAGCTGCATGTAGGGCTGGGCCTGGAAATTGAACGCGAGGGTCGCGCCGGGCTCGCCGACAACGATGTTGATGGCCAGGGCGGTGCTGGAACCGTTGCGCCCCGATGCATCGGCGGTGCCGGCGCCAGTCAGGAAGGCTTCCGCCGCATTCACCGTATGCGTGCTGGTCGAGCCGGGCGGGAAGGGGGGAATCTGCGAGCTGATGATTTGCGCGTCGCCGCGCGCGTACGAGGCATTGCCCATGCCTTGCTGCGTAAAATCGTTCTGGCCCTTGCTGACGGCGCCGCGCGCCGCCTGCGGCGCATCGATTTCGTTGCTGCCGCCCCGTATCACGCCGCTGCCATTGAGGCTGGCCGTGGTGCGCGACAAGTCGATATTGCTGACCAGGCTGATGGAGCCGCTGGGGTTGCTGATGGTCAGGCCATAGGCGTTGATATACGAATAGCCGTACGCCGTCGCCCTGGCAGCGCCGCTGCTTCCTAGCAAGAGCAGGGTCAGCACGGCCGCCGGCAGCCGTGTACAGAAAAAAGTCATCATGAAAATCCTCATGTGCTGGCGTACGTTGTAAGGAAAGCCGACAGTGCGCGGCATAAAAAAGGCGAGGAGACTTCCCTCGCCTGTGAATGCCCCCCGGTTACATGGTTCAGGCTGCGATCTTCCGGCGGCTGGCGTAGCCCAGGCCTGCCAGGCCCAGGCCCAGCAGGGCCAGGGTGCCGGGCTCGGGCGCAGCTTGCTTCACCAGGTCCACGCTTTCCACGGCATTCAAGGTCAGGGTGTAGTTGCCGGCCGCCAGGGCATTGCTGACGGCGCTGAAGTTGCCGCCGCAAGCCGTGCCCACTCCCGTGCCGCCAGGCGTGCCGCAGCCGGTGGGGTCATACGTGAACAGGTTGCCGCGCGTCAGGAAGTTGGTCGCCAGGCTGGTGTTCAGGTTGGCCGCGTCGGCCGATTCCGTGCCGCCGAAGATGCCGGAACCGATGACGCCATCGGGGGTCCAGTTGAAGACGGTCGCGCCGGTCGAGTCCGTGATGGTGAAGGTCACCACCAGGTTGGCTGTCGCCGTGGACAGCTGGCCCACCGTGCTTTGCAGGAAGACTTGCATGAATGGCGACGAGAAGAAGTCAAAGCTCAGCGTTGCCGTTGGCGAACCGACGACGAAGTTGACCGAGAAGCCCGTGGTCGAGCCGTTGCGGCCGGAGGCGTCGGCAGTGCCGGCAGGGTCGTCCAGGTGGGCTTCGGCCACGTTCACGGCCTGCGTGGAGGTGGAGCCGGGCGGAAACGAGGGGAACTGCGTGCTGACGATCTGCGCGTCGCCGCGCGAGTAGTTGCCCGTGGGGCCTTGTTGCGTGAAATTGTTTTCCCCTTTGGTGACGGCGCCGACGGCGGCGCGGGGCGAGTCGAGCAGGCCGGGACCGCCATTGATGACGCTCACGCCATTCAGGGTGGCCGTGGCGCGCGAGATCGTGGTGCTGTTCAGGGCGGTGATGGAGCCCGTGGCGGCGGCGATCTGCAGGCCGAAGATGTTGTTGTAGGAATAGCCGTAGGCGCCCGCCTGTGCGCTACCGGCGGCGCACAGCATGGCCAGTGCCGCCGCGGCCGGGAGCAGTTTCAGTTTAGAAAATTTCATTTTGTTCACCTCGTGGTTGAGTGAGTCTGGAAGTCTTGCCTGAGTCCTGTGGGCAGGTGCTCATGGCCAGACCTAAGCGACTTCCATGCCAAGGCATGAGGTGCGTGTGAAATCAAGGACTTGGCGTGCTTTTGTTGACGTAATGCAGGTGTTGTCAGGCGTGCTGTAAAAAAAGCCGACGCCGGGCCGTCACTGCAGCAGCGCTCGCATATGCGTGAGCAGGCGCGGTCCCGGCAGGCAAGCCCGGAAGGCGTTCGCCAGTTGCCGCGCGGCCAGCCGGGTGGGGGCGTCGTCGAGCAGGCGCGTGGCGGCATGGCGCAGGGCCGTTTCCTGGAAGCGGTCGGCGCGCAGCAGCAGGCCGGCGCCGGCGCCGGCGACGCCATGCATGTTGAGGAACTGGTCGAGGTTGCCGGCGATGCCGATCACGGGCACGCCCGCCGTCAGCGCCTGCTGGCTGGTGGGACTGCCGCCGTTGCAAATGACCAGGCTGGCGCGCCGGGCGGCCGCGTCGCCGGGCAGGAAGGGCGCGACGAAGGCGTTCGGCGGCACGGCGTCGAGGCGGACGGTGCCGGCCGTGGCCGCCAGCACGGTGACGGGCAGGGGCGCCAGCGCGCGCAGCACGCGCGGCAGCAGCTGGCCCTGGCCGGAACTGCCCAGGGTGACATAGATGATGGGGCGTCCGCTGCTCAGTTCAGGGCGCTGCCACCAGTCCGGCAGTTCGAGCGGCGGCGCCCAGATGACGGCGCCCAGGTAGTCGTGCGTGGGCGGCATGGCATGGGGCGGGAACAGTTGCGCAATATCCGCATACAGGGTGCGGTCCGCATCCGTGTAGGTGCGGCGCAGGTCGCCGCCCAGGGACGGCAGGCCGTGGCGCCGCCGCACGCGGTTCAGCGGCACGGCGTGCGAGGCGAAGGCCAGCGGGCGTACCAGGCGGAACAGGGGATCGGCCAGCCAGATGGGCAGCATGCCCGTCAGGGGCAGGCTGGGCACCGTGTAATGCTGGCGCACGTAAGGGCTCCAGTAGGCGTTGCTGACGGCAAGGTAGGGAATATGCTGCTGGCGGGCGCTGACGGACAGCGACAGGCGGAAGTCGCCGATCACGAGGTCGGGCTGGACGGCTTGCAGCAGGCGCAGGTCGTCTTCCACGTAGCGCAGCAGCGTACTTTCCGTGTAGACAGGCTTGCCGCTGGCCAACGCCTGCAGAAATTGCTGAGAGGAAATGCTGTCGATATGCCAGCGCCGGAAGGACGCCTGCTTGAAGCAGAAGTCGTAGCCGTCGGTACAGGCAAAATGCACCTCGTAGTCATCCTCGGCCAGGCCTTGAGCCAGGCTCAGAGGGCGGCCGACATGGGCCAGGGTTACTGCCTCGGCCATGAAAAGAATTTTTTTGCGCGCCATTGCTTGCCGTCTTGCCAGCTTTCCCGCGAGGTAACGCTCATGCGTGCAAGGTTGGAGTGGCGCCGCGCCGTTTGGTTCCCCGGCGCCTGCCACAGGCGGGCGACGGGGATTTGCACCATCGGCTACAGTGGGGGCAAAGGAGATCACCATGCAGCCACTATCCCGTCACGCCACGCTGCGTGCGCACAGCACGCCCGAACCGGATATCCCGCCGCCGCCCGAAGGCGATCCGCTCAAGCCGCCGCCGGAAAAGCCGCCGCATACGGACCCCGTGCCCGTCGAGGAACCGACGCCGCCGCCGCCGCCCGTTAGGATGGCTTGACCGCAAGGCTCCCGCCGCCCGCCTGGGCGGCCGGCCATGCGCCGCCGCGCTGCCTATTTCTAGTCGGAAATGGATTGCGCGGGCGGCTGGATTGCCACGCCAATTAAACAACAAAAATGCCAATAAACGTTGCCGAGTGGATACAAATCAAGCTCTAACTGCTGTGTGTCATGCGGCCGTCACGATTCTGTTCTTATAATGAGACATCATAAAAATTCTTGTACAGGAGACCATCATGGGCAATTCCTTGCATAACAAAATCTACCTGGGACGGCGTCCTGTGATGAGCAGCAAACACCTCGTGGCGCTGGCGCTGGCCGGCGCCGTGGCAGGCTGCGGCCTGGCATGGCTGCTGCTGCGCACCTACAAATAAGGGCGCTCACGCCCGTGTTTCAGCCGCCCGGCCGCACGGCGGGCGGCGCCAGATTTGCGTTGCCTGTTGCCGATGCGCAGCGGGGCGCGTACCATGGGGGCCGAACACCTGGCCTTTTATGGAAAAGTAATGAAGAACGAGAAATTAACAACCGATGAATATGACGCGCTGGAGCAGGTTGCACGCGGCATCAAGACCGAGCGCCCCAGCGCTTGCGTTGCCCGCAATGCCAAGCGCCTGTCCGGCCTGAAGCTGCTCAGCTACGCCCGCGATGGCCGTCTGTCCATCACCGAGAAGGCGCAGCAACTGCTGTTCCTGCGCCGCTGCATCATGGGCTTGCGCGCCGTGGCAAGCGATCCGCTGACCAAGCTGGACACGGACGTGGCTTACTTCCTGGGCAAGAAAGCCCACATCGTGGCGCGCGCCGAGGGCGAGGGCCACGACATTTCCGACAAGGGCCGCGAATCGCTGGCCGACATCGACACCCTGGGACTGTAACAGCCTGTCCCTGACGCCGGCCCCTGGGGCCGGTTTTCACATCCCCCTATTATTTCCCCTTGGAGAATACTTTGGACAGCGCGATGAACTGGTCGGCCCACGAACTGACGATGACGGTCCTGATGACGCCCGATATGGCCAACTTTTCCGGCAACGTGCACGGCGGCACCATCCTGAAATACCTCGACAGCGTCGCCTACGCCTGCGCCAGCCGCTATTCGGGCAGCTATGTGGTGACCTTGTCGGTGGACCAGGTGATGTTCCTGCAGCCCATCCACGTGGGCGAGCTGGTGACGTTCCTCGCCTCGATCAATTACACGGGCACGACCTCGATGGAGGTGGGCATCCGCGTGGTGACGGAAAACATCCAGCAGCGCCTGGTGCGCCACGCCAACAGCTGCTATTTCACCATGGTGGCCGTGGACGCCAACCGCAAGCCCGTGGCCGTGCCGCCGCTGGCGCTGGAAACGCCGGAGCAGCAGCTGCGCTTCGAGCAGGCCAAGCTGCGCAAGCTGTCGCGCCAGAAGGTGTCGAAGAAATAAAGCGTTGCGGACATAAAAAAACGGCCGCCAGAGCGATCTGGCGGCCGTTTTTTATTGCATGCCTAGAGGCAATGGCAAACCGTGATTAACGGTCGCCGTAGCTGCGGCGCGCGCCGTCGGTGCTGCGCGGGTTGGAACCCTTGTAGCCGCCGCCGGTGCTCGGCGCGCCGTCCTTGCGTGGTGCGCCCGGCTTGCTGAACGTGCGTTGGCCCGGCTTCGCGCCGCCACGGTTGTCGCCTGGTTTCCAGCCGCCTGGACGGGCGCTCGAACGTGGCGCCGATGCTGTTTTCTTCGGCTCGAAACCTTCGATGACATTGACCGGGATCAATTGCTTGGTGAAGCGTTCGATGCGCTTGACGTTCATGCCTTCAGCGTGGTTCACCAGCGAGATGGCCAGGCCATTGCGGCCAGCGCGGCCGGTACGGCCGATGCGGTGGACGTAGTCTTCCGGGAACTTCGGCAGATCGTAGTTGAACACGTGGGTGATCGTCGGCACGTCGATGCCGCGGGCGGCAACGTCGGTGGCGACCAGCACCTTGACCTGGCCGCGGCGCATGCCGTCCAGGGTGCGGTTGCGCGCGCCCTGATGCATGTCGCCGTGCAGGGCGGCAGCCGAGAAGCCGGCGATGTTCAGACGGTCGGCGATGGTGTCGGCGTCACGCTTGGTGGCGGTAAACACAACAGCCTGGTCCAGCGTTTCGTCGCGCAGCAGGTGGTCCAGCAGGCGGTTCTTGTGCGACAGGTCGTCGACGAAGTGGACGCGCTGCGTGATGTTTTCATGCTTGTTGCTCGAACTCGCCACCTGGATGACCAGCGGGTTTTTCGTGATGCGGCGCGCCATGTTGCCGACGACACCGTCCAGGGTTGCCGAGAACAGCATGGTCTGGCGGCCTTCCGGCGTCGCTTCGACGATCTTTTCGATGTCGTCGATGAAACCCATGTCCAGCATGCGGTCGGCTTCGTCCAGCACCAGGATTTCCAGTTGCGAGAAGTCGATCTTGCCCGAATCCATGTGGTCGATCAGACGGCCTGGGGTAGCGACCAGAATCTCGGGATTCTTGGCCAGCAATTGCATCTGTTTAGGGTAAGGCATGCCGCCCAGGATCGACACAGCCTTGATGCGGCGGATGCCGGTGCTGTACTTGTCGGTATTGGTGGTCACTTGCAGGGCCAGCTCGCGCGTCGGCGTCAGCACCAGCATTTTTGGCTGGGCAGCCTTGAAGCGTGGACGCTCGCCGCGGGCGCGCGATGCCTGCATTTCCTGGTTCGGCGTCTTGCCGGCGGCGCTTTGTTCGGCGCTGGCCAGTTTGTGCAGCGATGGCAGCATGAAAGCTGCCGTCTTGCCCGAACCGGTCTGCGACGAGACCAGCAGGTCACGGCCTTCGATCGCGGCTGGAATCGCTTGCGACTGTACCGCGGTTGGCGCGGTGTAGCCCGATTCGGTCAGAGCGGCGAGGATGGACGGATGCAGGCCTAAGGATTCAAATGTCATTCTTTTTCTTTCGTAAAAATCAGCGTTCTTGCAAAAAGCAGAACGCAAAATAGCAACGCCAACCAAAACGAAATGACTCAACTAGAAAGAAATTTCGGCACAAAAGCTTTGCGCCGGGACGGTGTCAGGTGCGACACACAAGGCGGGAGGGCTTTATAAGCGGCATCCTGTGGATGCGCTAAGGCTTGCGAAGCTGCTAAGTTTGTAGTGCATATAACTGCGGTGTTGCCATCGCTTCAAGGGAACATATTGCAGCGCACAACGACACTATACCGTATTTGCCGCCGTTTTGCACTGCCTAAATGGGAAGAAACGCGCGTCCTACCACGTTTTGATGCTGTTTTCTATGTGAAATCAGTAGAAATACGTAGATTTTGCGCGCTTAATTGAGCATGGCCACGATGTCGGCGGGCAGCGGCGGCGTCTGTCGTGCAGGCCGGGCTCCAGCTGATACTTTCCCTTGGCATGCCGCCAGATCGGTACACGTCACCGCATTATTCCACTTCGGGATTGACGGCCATCACTTGCGAAAAGCCGCCATCGACGTAGGTAATCTCGCCCGTGATGCCCGAGGCCAGGTCCGACAGCAGGAAGGCGGCCGTGTTGCCCACTTCCTCGATGGTGACGTTGCGCCGCAGCGGGGCGTGTTCGGCGACAAAACCGAGGAGTTTACTGAAATCCTTGATGCCGGAGGCGGCCAGGGTCTTTATGGGGCCGGCCGAGATGCCGTTGGCGCGGATGCCGCGCGGGCCCAGCGATTCGGCCAGGTAGCGCACGGACGCTTCCAGCGACGCTTTGGCCAGGCCCATGGTGTTGTAATAGGGCACGGCGCGCACGGCGCCCAGGTAGGTCAGGGTCAGCACCGAGGCGCCCGGACGCAGCAGGGGCAGGGCGGCCTTGGTCATGGCGGGAAAGCTGTAGGCGGAGATGTCGTGGGCGATGCGGAAGCTCTCGCGCGACAGGCCGTCAAGGAAGTCGCCCGCGATCGCTTCGCGCGGGGCGAAGCCGATGGCGTGCACGAGGCCATCGAGGTGTTCCCAGTGCTGCGCCAGGTCGCGGAAGGCGGCCGCGATCTGCTCGTCGTTGCCGACGTCGCAGTCGAACACCAGTTCGCTGTTGAATTCCGCCGCGAATTCCGTGATGCGCTCCTTGAAGCGTTCGCCCACATACGTGAAGGCCAGCGTCGCGCCTTCGCGGTGGCAAGCCTTGGCGATGCCATAGGCGATGGAGCGGTTCGACAGCAAGCCCGTGATGAGGATTTTTTTGCCTTGCAAGAAAGCCATGATGACTCCTGTCTGGGTGGGTAGGTCGGATGTGCAACCGGCCGCGACAGCAAAGCTGTGGCGGCCGGTGGAAATCAGATGTCGGGTGGTTTGCAACGCCTAACAACGCCTGACAGAACCGTAGCGAGCGGAAGTGAGGCTCGGCGCCCCCGTTGGCCTGAGAAGCGCAACCGTACTTTTAGTACGGTGAGCATCGCAGGCTGCAAATCACGACGCGCAGTAGCTTATGTCAGGTGTACTCAATGGCGCGCTTTTGCCCGGTTGTTGCCGCCGCCGCGCTGGATGCGCGGCTTCACCAGGGAAATTGGCGCCGTTTGCGCCTTGCCGCCCTTGGCGGCGCGGCGCAACGCCTTGGCGGCCCGTTCCGGACGGTCCGCTTCCAGCAGCATGGTGGCGCTGTCGGCGATTTCCTGGGTGATGTCCTTGTTCATCGTGGCCGAAGTCTTCGGCACGAGGATGGTGGAGCCGGCGCGCAGGCTGGTGCGCTGCGGAATGTTGTTCGCCTGGCGCAGCACGTCGGGCGTGGTGCCGAATTTCGACGCCAGGGTTTCGATGCGTTCGCGCGCGTTGGTGATCTTGTGCGTGGTCCAGCTCGACAAGGCATGGCCCCATTGCGCTAGGTTGGTGGTGAACTTGGCGGCGTTTTCCTGCGGCAACAGAATCTTGGTCTTTTCGCCGCCGATGATGACAGGGCGGTTGAATTGCGGGTTCAGGGCCTTGAATTCATCCATCGACAGCTCGGCCAGCTGGGCGGCGACCGTGATGTCGATGTCGCTGGTCTTGTCGATGGCCGTGAAGTAGGGCTGGTTGTCGACCACGGGCAGGGTCAGGCCGAACTGCGCCGGATTGGCGATGATGTTCTTGACGGCTTGCAATTTTGGCACGTAATTGCGCGTTTCGGCCGGCATCAGGTCGGCCAGGCTTTCAAAGTCGGTCGGCTTGCCCAGCGCCTGGTTTTTCTTGATGGCGCGCTGTACCGAGCCTTCGCCCCAGTTGTAGGCGGCCAGGGCCAGTTGCCAGTCGCCAAACATGTCATACAGGCGCTGCAGATAGGTCAGGGCCGCATCGGTCGAGGCCAGCACGCCGCGGCGCTCGTCCTTGAACATGTTTTGCTTGAGGTTGAAATCGCGCCCCGTGGCGGGCACGAATTGCCACATGCCGGCCGCATTGGCGCTGGAGAACGCCTGCGGGTTGAAGGCGGACTCGATGAAGGGCAGCAAGGCCAGTTCCGTCGGCATGCCGCGCTTTTCCAGTTCCTGCACCACGTGGAAGATGTAGCGCGAGGCGCGCGCCGTGGTGCGGGCGATGTAGTCGGGGCGGGTGGCGTACCAGTTGACGTGGTTGGTGACGAGCTGGTTGTTAATGTCGGGAATCGCATAGCCGCTGCGGATGCGGCCCCAGACGTCGGCTTCGCGCAGCGGATCGGAACTGTCGCTGAGGTTTTTCAGCAGGCGGTCGGTCTTTTGCAGGCGGTTGTCGAGGGTGGGGAGTTTCGCCGTGACCTGGGCGGCCATCGGGATCAGGGCAGGTGCTGTGGCGGCGACTGGCGCGTTATCGCTCTCAACACCGGCTTCGTACGCCTGGCTGAGGGCGGGCGCGAGCGCCAGGGCCAACGCCGCCAGGACGGTAGATTTAAAGGAGTTTTCGTGCATAGTGTTCCATTGTTGTCGTCGGAGAAACATCGGACAGACCCATGATCAAGCAGCGAGTGTACGTATATCCACATGCCGGAGTCAAGAATTATGTCAGCATGATGACAGGAAATAAGCGGCAATAGATCAGAAACGGCTGAGTTTCCCCGCGCTGATGCTGTCATTATTGCAAATTTAATTTGCCCAATGCGTGTTTCGGCCGCTGTTATAGCATACATGGCGCCGTCTCTGGCGCAAGGCTGGCGCACGCCGGGTATGAGACTGCGCAAAGAGTGCGTACAATTTGGCTTTGGGCCGGCCATTCGCGCGCCGGCCATGTTACCGATAGAGAGCATCAATGATGAACACCCCGCCGCGCCACGACGACGACCACGCCGTCATCATCGCCAATACCGTTGACTGGATGGAAAAGGCCGTCATCGGCCTGAACCTGTGCCCGTTCGCCAAGGCCGTGCACGTCAAGAAGCAGATCCGCTACGTGGTGTGCGATTCCAGCAATCCCGAAGATTTGCTGGCAATGCTGATGGACGAGCTGCAAACGCTGGCCGACACGGACCCCGGGCAGATCGACACGACCCTGCTGATCCACCCGTACACGCTGAACGATTTCCTCGACTATAACGAGTTTCTCGACGTGGCTGACGCCGCCGTGGAAGACATGCACCTGGCCGGCGAGCTGCAAGTGGCCAGTTTCCACCCGAATTACCAGTTTGCCGAGACGTTCGAGGACGACATCAGCAACTACACCAACCGTTCGCCGTATCCGACCCTGCACCTGCTGCGCGAAGACAGCATCGAGCGCGCCGTGGAAGCGTTCCCGGAAGCGTCCGAAATTTTCGACAAGAATATCGCCACCCTGGAAGCGCTGGGCATCGAAGGCTGGAAAAAGCTCGGCGTGCCGAAGGTTTCCTGATGGCTGACAAGGAATTGCCATTGCGTCCAGACACGCCCTGCGTGGCCGTGTGCTCGACGACCTTCGATGAAATCTGCCGCGGCTGCGGCCGCAGCGTCGTGGAAGTGGCCCACTGGGTGTCGATGACGGATGAAGAGAAGGAAGTGGTGTGGGTGCGGATTCTTTCGCAAGGGTATCCGCGCCGGAATACTTAATAGCGACGCAATAGAGCAGTATCCCCCTATTGCGTCGACGCTTAAGCAAATCGTAGCGAGCGGCGATGATTTGTGGCTAAGAAGCGCAGCCGTACTCAAGTACGGCGAGCATCGCAGGCCGCAAAGCGCGCCGCGCAGTAGATTTGCCTATGCGTTTCAGTAACTGCCGATAAAGTCTTTCTTGCCCACTTCAATGCCATTGTGGCGCAGGATGTCATACGCCGTCGTCGCGTGGAAGAAGAAGTGCGGCAGCGCGTAGTGGAACAGATAGGTCTGGCCCGTGAAGTGCTTGGTCTTTTCGCCGCTGCCGGTGGTGATGGCGCGCGTTTCGCTGCCGTCGATGTCCGCTTGCGGCAGGCTTTCCAGGAAGGCGATGGTTTTCACGATGCGCGCCTTCAGTTCTGCAAAGCTCTGTTCGCTGTCTTCATATGGCGGCACGGCAACGCCGGCCAGGCGCGCGCCGCAGCCCTTGGCGAAGTCGGTGGCGATCTGGATCTGGCGCACGAAGGGCAGCATGTCCGGGAACAAACGGAACTGCAGCAGGGCGTTCGGGTCGATTTTCTTGTCTTGCGCGTGGGTTTCCGCCTTGTCGAGGATGGCGGCCAGGCTGCCCAGGATCTGTTTGAAGACGGGGATCGATGCGGAATAGATGGAGAAGGTCATGATGGTTCCTCTAGGTGAAGTGGCGCGATGATAGCAAGTCGCGCGGTTTTCTGCTGGCGGCCGCGGGCGGCGCTGTCGCAGCTGTGGTTTTTCCGGCCTGTCCATATGGCATGCGGCGGCCCGCACGATGTGTTTATTGGTGACTTTTCGGGCTTTTTGCATGCATAATTGCTCTTGAAAAAGTTTCATCCCGCCACTTCCACCCAGACTCCCCTGTAAAGTTCGATGATCGCGCGCCTGATCCCTGTTGCCCTGTTCCTGCATGTCTAATTCTGCCTACCGACGCCTGCGCTCCAGCCTGCGCGCCCTGTACGGCTCGTCGATCTATGGCGCGCTGCTGCTGGTGGTATTCGGCGGCCTGGTCATTCCCTCCATCATCGGCAGCTACCTGCTGGTGGGCGTGCACGAACGCCAGTCGGCGCGCACCAGCCTGAACGAGGCCTTGCAGCGCAATGCCGACATCCTCGCGCTGGGCATGCAGGAGTCGCTGTGGAACATGAATGCGGAATCGGCCCATTCGCTGGTCGAGTCGGTGATGCGCGACCGCGCCGTGCTGCTGGTGAGGGTGCTGGGGCAGGGCGATACCGAATTCATCAGCCTGCGGGCGCCGCAGCGGCCCGTGGGCAATCTGTACCGCGCCGGCCGCGACATCCTCGTGCGCGGCGAGCGCATCGGCCATGTGGTGGTCGAGATGGACGATGCGCGCAGCCAGCAGGAGCTGCGCGAAAAGCAGGTCGCCTATATTTTCGTGCTGGGCGCGCAACTGGCCGTGTCGATGGCGCTGATCGTGCTGTTCCTGAACCGCCGGCTGCTCAAGCCGCTGCGCCGCCTGATGCGCTTTTCCGACCGCCTGTCGCACGGCGACTTCGATACGCGCCTGGACTCGGGCAGCAATGACGAGCTGGGCCGCCTGGCGGCGCAGCTGGAGCAGATGCGCGCGGCTATCCGCCAGCTGTTCGAGGACGTGGGCCAGCGCGAGGAGCGCTTCCGCACCATCGTCACGCAGGTGCCGGGCGCCGTCTTCCGCTACCGGCCCGATGGGCCCATCGACTTCGTCAGCGATGCGATCGAGGAGATCGCCGGTTATTCGGCGCGCCAGTTCATGCGCGGCACCACGCATGCGTGGGCCGACCTGATCTGCCCGGAAGACCGCCGCGCGCACCGCCGCGCCGTCAAGCAGGCCGTGCTTGAGGTGCAGCCGTATGCGCTGGAGTACCGCATCGTCGACGCCTTCGGCACCGAGCGCTGGGTGGCCGAGAACGGCCAGCCGCAGGCCGGCGAGCAGGGCGTGACCTGGGTCGACGGCATCATCGCCGACATCA
Source organism: Janthinobacterium sp. GW458P (assembly GCF_002127585.1). Taxonomy (GTDB): domain Bacteria; phylum Pseudomonadota; class Gammaproteobacteria; order Burkholderiales; family Burkholderiaceae_D; genus Janthinobacterium. The sequence continues at coordinate 16,269 of NZ_NEGZ01000049.1, read as the reverse complement.
GCCAGCGCAAGCACCACGAAATGCGCATCGAGGCGCTGCTGACCGAGCAGAGCGCGATTCTCGATAATGTCATGTTCGGCGTGATGTTCGTGCGCCACCGCCGCATCATTTCCGTGAACCGCCGCTGCGAGGAGCTGTTCGGCTATGATCCAGGTCAAATGATGGGCAAGTCGACCGCCATCGTCTTCACTTCCTCGTATGATTTCGAGGAGGCGGGCGAGCGCCAGTACCCGGCCCTGGGCCTGGGGGGCGACTTCAGCGAAGAGCGCCAGTACCAGCGCCGCGACGGCAGCCTGTTCTGGGCGCTGGTGAGCGGCTGCGCGCTCGACCCGCAGCGCGCCAACGAAGGCAGCATCTGGGTGTACGCAGACATCACGGCGCGCAAGGAAGCGGAGGAAAAGCTGCGCCTGTCGGCCACCGTGCTCGAACACATCGCCGACGGCGTGATGGTGGTCGACGCGAACGGCATCATCGTCACCGTCAACCCGGCGTTTACGCAGATCACCGGCTACAGCGAAGCGGAGGCGCTGGGCCGGCATTCGTCGCTGAACCGCTCGGCGCGCCACGACGCGGCCTTCTACCAGGCGCTGTGGGACGAGCTGATCGCCAGCGGCTTCTGGCGCGGCGAAGTCTGGCACCAGCGCAAGAACGGTGAAATCTACCTCGAGTGGCTGACCATCAGCGCCGTGCGCGACACGCGCGCCGTCACCACCCATTACGTAGGCGTGTTCAGCGACATCACCCTGATCAAGGAGTCGCAGGAAAAGCTCGACCACATGGCCCATCACGATCCGCTGACGGCGCTGCCGAACCGCCTGCTGTTCCACGACCGCCTGCAGCACGCGCTGCTGCGCGCCGCGCGCGACCAGGAGCAGCTGGCCGTGCTGTTCATCGACCTGGACCGCTTCAAGAACGTCAACGACACCCTGGGCCACCATGTCGGCGACGAATTGCTGCAAAAGGTGGCCGGCCAGCTGGCGGCGCGCCTGCGCGAAGGCGACACCCTGGCGCGCCTGGGCGGCGATGAATTCATCGTGCTGCTCGAAGGCATAGACGGCGAGTATGGCGCCACGCAGGTGGCGGAAAAGCTGATGACCATGTTCGACCAGCCGTTCACGGTGGCCGGCCACGAATTGTTCGTCACCTGCAGCGTGGGCATCAGCCTGTATCCGGACGATGCGCTGGACTTGAACATGCTGATCCGCAATGCCGACGTGGCCATGTACCAGGCCAAGGCGCGCGGGCGCAACGGCTACCGCTTCTATGCGCCGTCGATGACGGGCGAGGGCGTCGAGCGCCTGCGCCTGGAAACCTTTTTGCGCCGCTCGCTGGAAAAGAACGAGATGTTCCTCAATTACCAGCCGCAGGTGGAGATCGACACGGGCCGCCTGGTGGGCGTCGAGGCGCTGGTGCGCTGGAACCATCCGGAGCTGGGCCTGGTCCCGCCGGCCCGCTTCATTCCGCTGGCCGAGGACAGCGGCTTCATCAACCAGCTCGGCAAATGGGTGCTCGACGAGGCGTGCCGCCAGATGATGCGCTGGCAGGCGCAGGGCTTGCGCGTGCCGAAGATGGCCGTGAATCTGTCGGTAAAGCAGTTCGAGCGGGGCAGCATCGCCGGCATGGTGGCCGACATTCTGAAGGAGACGGGCCTGGAGCCGCAGCGGCTGCAGCTGGAAGTGACGGAGTCCGTGATCATGAACACGGGCGACGCCCTCGGTTTCATCAACGACTTGCACGCCATCGGCGTGGGCCTGGCCATCGACGACTTCGGCACCGGTTATTCCTCGCTGGCCTATTTGAAGCAGCTGCCCGTGCAGACGCTGAAGATCGACCGCTCCTTCATCAAGGATATCTCGACGGACGTCAACGACGAAGCGATTGCGATTGCCATCATTCAGCTGGGCAAGAGCATGCAATTGTCCGTCATCGCCGAAGGCGTGGAGACGGAAGAGCAGGCGGCCTTCCTGCTGCGCCACGGCTGCAAGCTGGCGCAAGGTTATTTTTATAGCCGTCCGGTGCTGGCACAGGATATGCTGGAGCGCTGGATCGATGACTAATTAAATAAGGGAGTTCCCATGAGCGCAGAGAAAACCACGTCGCGCCGCCGTTTCCTGCTTGGCGGCCTCGGTCTCGGCGTGGCCGGCGTGGGTGCCCTGGTGCTGGGCTGGGGCGTGCTGCCGCCGCGCCAGCGCCTGCACGGCAGCGCGCCGCTGGCCGTGCCCGGCGGCGCCGTGGCCCTGAACGGCTGGCTGGCCATCCAGGCCGACGGCACGGTGCTGCTGGCCATGCCGCGCAGCGAGATGGGGCAGGGCGTGCACACGGCCCTGCCCATGCTGGTGGCCGAGGAACTCGACGTGGCTTTGAGCAGCGTCAAACTGATCCAGGCGCCCATGGACAAGATCTTCGGCAATGTCGCCATGCTCAAGGACAGCCTGCCCTTCCATCCGGACGACCAGGGCCGCGTCAAGGCGCTGGCGCAGTGGACGGTGGCCAAGGCCGCGCGCGAGCTGGGCGTGATCGTCACGGGCGGCTCGTCGAGCGTGAAGGATGGCTGGGGCCCGATGCGCGAGGCGGGCGCCTGCGCGCGCGCCATGCTGCTGCAAGCCGCCGCCGCGCAGTGGCAGGTGCCGGCCGCGCAATGCCGCACGCAGAATGGCGAAGTCATTCACCCGGACGGGCGGCGCGCCAGCTACGCCAGCCTGGCGCAGCGCGCCGCCGCCATCGATCCCGGCGCGCCCGTGCTGAAGCAGCCCGGTGACTTCAAACTGATCGGCCAGCCGGCGCCGCGCCGCGATACGCCGTCCAAGGTGAATGGCAGCGCGCGTTTCGGCATCGATGCGCGCCCGCCCGGCATGCTGTACGCGGCCCTGCAGCTGCCGCCGCGTCTCGGCGATACCGTTGCTTCGTTCGACGCGGCGAGCGTGCTGGCGCTGCCCGGCGTGAAGAAGGTGGCGGACCTGACGCCGGCGCTGGGCCAGCGCGGTGTCTCCTGCGTGGCCGTCGTGGCCGACACGTACTGGCGCGCGAAGACGGCCGCCGCCGCCCTGGCCGTGCAGTGGACGGCGGGACCGCAGGCGGGCTTGTCCAGCGACGCCGTGTATGCCGAATTTTCCCGCCTGCTCGATGGCGACGCCGGTTTTGCCTATTATTCCCGCGGCGAGGTCGAAGGCAAGGCGGCGCAGGCCTTGCGCAGCGTCAAGGCCGAGTACCGCGCGCCTTTCCTCGCCCACGCGGCCATGGAACCCGTCAACTGCACCGCGCAGGTAAAAGATGGCAAGGTGATGCTGTGGGTCTCCACGCAGGCGCCCGGCATCGCCGTCGACGTGGCGGCGAAAATCGCCGGCGTCGCCGCGCAGGACGTGGCCATCGAGGTGCTGCTGCTGGGCGGCGGTTTCGGCCGCCGCCTGGAAGTGGACATGATTGCGCAAGCCGTGGCCATCGCGCTGCAGTGCCATGGCGCGCCCGTGCAGCTGGTGTGGACGCGCGAGCAGGACACGCAGCACGATATGTACCGCCCGGCCGCGCTGGCCCGCTTCGCGGCCCGCCTCGACGAGCATGGGCGCATCGCGTCCTGGGACAACAAATCCGTCAGCGCTTCCATCACGCACCAGTTTTTGCGGCGTAATTTCGGCTTGCCCGGCGCGGGGCCGGACAAGACCACGGCCGAAGGCGAATTCGACATGCCGTATGAAATCGCCAACCAGCGCATCGCCCACGTGATTGCCGACAGTGCCGTGCCCGTCGGTTACTGGCGCTCGGTCGGGCACTCGCACAATGCATTCTTCAAGGAAAGTTTTATCGATGAGCTGGCCCACGCGGCGGGGCAGGACGGCATCGCCTTCCGCCGCGCCATGCTGGCGCAGCACCCGCGCCACCTGGCCGTGCTCGATGCGGCGGTAGCCAGGGCCGGCAGCGCGCCGCCCGGCCACGCGCACGGCGTGGCCCTGCACCAGTCGTTCGGCAGCATCGTGGCGCAAGTGGCGCAGGTGTCCGTGGAAAACGGCGAAATCCGCGTGCAGCGCGTCGTGTGCGCCATCGATTGCGGCATCGCCGTCAATCCGAACATCATCGCCCAGCAGATGGAGTCGGCCGTGCTGTTCGGCCTGTCGGCGGCGCTGGCCGGCGAGATCACGTTCAAGGATGGCAAAGTCGAGCAGAGCAACTTCCACGACTATCCCGTGCTGCGCATGGGGCAAACGCCCGAGGTGGAAACCATCGTCATCGCCAGCGCGGAACACCCGGAAGGCGTGGGCGAGCCGGGCACGCCGCCGATCGCGCCGGCCGTGGCCAACGCCGTCTTCAGGCTGACGGGAAAACGCCTGCGCAGCCTGCCGCTGCGCCTGGGGTAAAGTTTATTAAGAACACCTAACAAAACCGTAGCGAGCGGCAGTGAGTTGTGGCTGAGAAGCGGAGCTGTGCGGATGCACGGGAGCGCCGAGTCAGTGAGCATCGGAGGCCGCGACCCGCGACGCGCAGTAGGTTTTGTCGGGTGTTCTAGGCCAGGGTGGCGGCCAGCAGGTTGCGCAGATTGCAGTCGCGCTGCCAGTCGCGCCGTTCCTGCGTGCTGGCGGCCTGCGCCGCCAGTTCGGCCCCGCTGAGCGCCTGCTGCGCCTGCACCATGCGGTGCGCCAGGCCGCCGTCGGGCAGCACGGTGCCGAAGAAGGCCACGTTGTCGTCGCGCTGGATCAGCAGGGTGGGGAAGTTGTCGATGTCGAGGTCGCCCACCACGTCGGCCTGGTCTTCGATGTCGATCCAGACGAACAGCGTGTCCGGGTGGCGCGCGGCCAGTTCCTCGAACGTGGCGCGGTAGCTGCCGCAGGTGCCGCACCACAGCGCGCACAGGCAGGCCACGGTCCAGCGGGGCCCGGCCAGGGCTGCCGCGACATCGGCGCGGTTATCGGTCGTGAGGGTCAGGCTGTGCATGGTTGTTCATATCTGTAGGGCCGATGGGCGCGGGGCGCCCGATGCGCGTATTCTACCGCGCCCGGCCAGCGCAGTCCCGACAATGCATGAGCTTGTTTGACCGTGTTTTTTGATGTAACTCACCTTTCTGGTGGATAATGCTGGTAATTGCGCGCTGATTACGCTGGTCCCTGCTGCTTCCTGGCCCCGCAGCCTGACTCCTCCAGTCTGTTTTCACGCCCTGCCCGGTGTCAGCGCTCCCGCCTTTGTTTATATTTTATTATGGAATTAGCCAGTTTATGTTGAGTTACCGCCACGCCTTTCACGCGGGTAATCACGCCGATGTGTTGAAGCATTATGTGCAGATTCAGTTGTTGCAGTACCTGAATCAAAAAGATACCGCCTATAGTTATATCGATACCCATTCCGGCGCGGGCGTGTATGCGCTCGACGGCGGTTATGCGTCGAAAAATGCCGAGTACGAAACGGGCATCGCGCCCCTGTGGGACCGCACGGACTGGCCCGCTTCGCTGGCCGAGTACATGAAGCTGATCAAGGAAATGAATCCGAGCGGCAAGATGCGCTACTACCCGGGTTCGCCGTACTGCGCCGACAAGGTCAGCCGCGAGCAAGACCGTTTGCGCCTGTTCGAGCTGCATCCTGCCGACGCCAAGATTCTGGCTGACAACTTCCGCAAGGTCGAGGCGCATGCGCTGGCCCAGGGCGAGCGTCCCACCGTGCGCGGCAAGCGCGTCATCATCACCAAGGCCGACGGCTTCCAGAGCCTGAAAGCCCTGCTGCCGCCGCCATCGCGCCGCGCGCTGGTGCTGATCGATCCGCCGTATGAAGACAAGATGGATTACCGCAAGGTCAAGGACACCCTGGCCGACGCCCTCGTGCGCTTCCCGTCCGGCATGTACGCCGTCTGGTACCCGGTGCTGCAGCGCATGGAATCGCGCCAGTTCGCCGACAAGCTCAAGCAACTGCCCAGCTCGGACTGGTTGCACGTGACCCTGACCGTCAACACCCCGTCGCCGGACGGTTTCGGCTTGCACAGCAGCGGCATGTTCATCTTGAACCCGCCGTACACGCTGGAGCCGATGTTGCGCGAAGTCATGCCTTACCTGGTGAAGGTGCTGGGCCGCGACGATGGCGCCAAGTTTGTGTTGGAAACAGGCAAGGGCGGACAGAAAAATACGGGCACCAGAAGAGTGTAGTCATGCTCGGCTTGGTAGTGCGGCAATAAAAAAACGCCACGGTGCAGTCGACCGTGGCGTTTTTTATTGGCTGGCGAGGAATTACTGTCCCAGCAGCAAGAACACGGTGGGTTTCTTGTGGAAGTCCGGCGCCTTGCCGGCGGCCAATTGTTTCTTCCACTGTCCGCCATTCCACGTCTGCACGCTTTCCGTGTCAAGGCTCAGGTCGGTGGCGACGCAGATCAGGGTCGATGGCGCGCATTGCGCCACCAGCGCTTCGAGCATGGCGGCGTTGCGGTACGGCGTCTCGATGAACAGCTGGGTCTGCTTTTCATTGCGTGACCGGCTCTCCAGTTCCTTGAGGCGCTTGGCGCGCAGGGCCGCATCCGTGGGCAGGTAGCCGTTGAAGGCGAAGCTCTGGCCGTTCAAGCCGCTGGCCATCACGGCCAGCAAGATCGACGACGGCCCCACCAGCGGGCGCACCTTGATGCCGACCTGGTGCGCCAGGCGGACCAGGTCGGCGCCGGGGTCGGCCACGGCCGGCACGCCCGCTTCCGATATCAGGCCCGCATCGCGCCCCGCCAGCAGCGGCGCCAGCAAGCCGGCCAGCGCTTGCGCCGGGGTATTGACGTTGAGTTCCGAAATCGTGATTTCCTGCAGCGGCCTGGCCAGCGGATGCTGGTTGCCGATCAATTTCAAAAAAGCGCGCGCCGTCTTGGCATTTTCCGCGACGAAATAATCGAGTTGCGAGGTGAGGTGCCGCACCTGCTCGGGAATGATGCGGGCCAGCGGGTCGATGGCGCCGTCGGACAGGCCGAGGTGGTTGGGGATCAGGTACAGGGTGCCGGTCATATTATTAGCTTTGTATTGGCCGGGGTCGGTCCCGCCACGATCGGAATGTGCTCCATTGGAGCACGCTCCCCCGTCGGGACTGTCCCCCGCGTGATTAAAATGTAAAAAACGCCACGCCGGCCTTGCGCAGCATGCCCGTCAAGGCGATCAAGGGCAGGCCGGTAAGGGCGGTCGGGTCGGTGGTGGCGATGCCTTCGAGCAGGGCGATGCCCAGGCCCTCGTTCTTGGCGCTGCCGGCGCAGTCATACGGCTGCTCGATGCGCAGGTAGGCGTCCAGTTCGGCATCGGGCACGTCGCGCACGGTGACGACAGTCTGCACATCTTCCACTTGCGCCACGGCGGGCGACTTGCGCCCGTCGAGCAGGCACAGTGCCGTGTGGAACACGGTCTGGCGCCCGCGCATGGCCTGCAGCTGGCGCAGGGCGTTGCCATGGTTGCCGGGCTTGCCGATCTGCGCGCCGTCCAGGGTGGCGACCTGGTCGGAGCCGATGACGAGACTGCCAGGATGGCGCTCGAGCACGGCCTGCGCCTTCGCCTGGGCCAGGCGCAGGGCCGTGGCGCTGGGGCTTTCGCCTGGCAGGGGGCTTTCATCGAGATCGGGCACGGCCACCTCGAAAGGCAGGCGCAGGCGTTGCAGCAATTCCTTGCGGTAGGTTGAACTCGATGCAAGAATCAAGCGCAATGGGGCGGAAGTTGGTATCATTCGGTAGCGGATGGCGGCCGGCATGGCCGCGATTGTATGTGTAATGGTCTGTGCCATGGCGTTTCCACCGGAACCCCGGGGCGTGGAGTCCGTCTATGAGGCTCCAGGCGGCATGGCGGCGTTGATGAATATTCAATAAGTACGTCAAAAAAGATGGCAGGCCTTTGACTCGGCGCTTAAAACCCTGTTATTATCGCAGGTTTTCCGGGGAAATTTTCTACCAATGAATGCTTTTGTGATCGACGCCTTTGATTTTTGTCGTATCAGCGGGAGCCGCGAGGGTGTAACTCCTGTCGCTGAAATGACCCGGTTGACCAAGGATTGTGCAGATGCTTCCGGCGACATCGCCTGGAAGATCGTCGGCGGCACCAGCAAGCTGGGCTACCCGCAACTGACCTTGTCGGTCAACGGCACCGTTCAGCTGGTATGCCAGCGCTGCCTGACTCCGTATGCGTATGCGATTGATTCTTCGACTGTTTTGATGCTGGGCAAGGATGACGAGCACGCGGACGAGATCGAAGAAATCATCAACGATGAAACGATCGACGTGATCGTTGGCAGCCGCACCATGGATGCCGCGGCCCTGATCGAAGATGAAGCCTTGCTGGCCCTGCCGCAGGTAGCCAAACACGACGTCTGCCCCGATACGGCGCAGCTCGATGCTCTCAAGACTGAAAAGAAGTCGCCGTTCGCGGCACTGAAAGACTTGAAGCCAGAATAAGTAGTGTAAGAAAGGAAGCCTTAAAAAACCGTAGCGAGCGGCCCGATATCGTCTTGAGTAGCGCAAGCGTACGAATGTACTGAGCGCCGCCGAGGCGATAGCGGGAAGCGCAGCAGGTTTTTTATGCTTCCTGTAAAGAACGTGTCAAACGCGTGTAGTAATCGAGTATGGCAAGTGTAGTGAAATGTAATTGTAACAAACGATGTCGGTACGGACTGTTTTCGGGTAGTCTTTGCCGCTGGGATACTCGATTCGCATGTATTTGCTAATCGAATGTGCTAAAATTTTAGAACTTATGTATTAGGAGTCATCATGGCAGTTCAACAGAACAAGAAAACCCCTTCCAAGCGCGGCATGCACCGTTCGCACGACTTCCTGGTCGCGCCGCAATTGAGCGTCGAGCCAGTTACCGGCGAAACACACATGCGTCACCATATCAGCCCTAACGGCTTCTATCGTGGCCGTAAAGTGTTGAAGACCAAAAACGACGAGTAATCGACGTTTTTGTTGGGTAAGATGAAAGCGGTGTTGCGTGGTTATTCGGCGTGGCGCCGCTTCTTCTTTTTTATCGGCTGCAATTCATCTTGCACACCCGTCATTTTGAATCACGCTGTCCAGGTCTGTGCATGATATGTTGCGCCCTGCATATGCTCCAGTCCGATTCACATCTTGCCGCACGCCCGCAGCGGTACTGAATCAACACAAATGACAATCAAAATTTCTATCGACTGCATGGGCGGAGATCATGGTCCCTCAGTCACTATCCCCGCAGCAATTTCCTTCGTAAAACATGAGCCTGAAGCCGAACTGATCCTTGTTGGATTGGAAGACGTGATCCGTGCCGAACTGAAGAAACATAAAGCTGACACGCATCCGCGCCTGTCGGTGCTGCACGCCTCCGAACAAGTTACCATGGACGATCCCCTGGAAGTGGCGCTGCGCCGCAAGAAGGATTCCTCCATGCGCGTGGCCATCGAACAGGTCAAGAGCGGCGTGGCGCAAGCCTCCGTTTCCGCCGGTAATACGGCAGCCCTGATGGCCGTGTCGCGCTATGTATTGAAAACCATGTCCGGCGTCGACCGTCCGGCCATCTGCAGCATCTTGCCGAATCAAAAGAACGGCCCGACCTACATGCTGGACCTGGGCGCCAACGTCGATTGCGAACCGCATCACTTGCACCAGTTCGCCATCATGGGTTCCGTGCTCGTTTCCGCCATGGAAGGCATAGCCCGTCCGACGATCGGCTTGCTGAACGTGGGCACGGAAGATATCAAGGGCAATGAAGTGGTGAAGCTGACTTCGAAGCTGCTGCAGGCCGACCACGAACGTGGCGCGCTGAACTTCTACGGCAACGTAGAAGGCAACGATATCTTCAAGGGCACGACCGATATCGTCGTCTGCGACGGTTTTGTCGGCAACGTCACCCTGAAAGCCATCGAAGGCCTGGCGCGCCTGATGAAGGATGTGCTCACGTCCGAATTCAAGCGCAATCCGGTCACCATGCTGGGCGCGCTGATCGCCCGCGGCGCCCTGAAAGCCATCGGCAACCGCCTGAATCCCTCGCGCTACAACGGCGCCAGCCTGCTGGGCTTGCGTGGCCTCGTCTTTAAGAGCCACGGCAGCGCCGACGCCTATTCGTTTGAATGGGCCTTGCGCCGCGCCTTTGATGCGGCAAAAAATGACGTGCAAGCGCACCTGGCCAGCCTGATCGCCGAACTGATGCCGCGCACGCCAGTTCCGGATGAACCTACATCAACAAGCTCTACCATTTAGTGGACGGGTACTTGCATGACTGTTTTTAGCAAAACTTACAGCAAAATTATCGGCACCGGCAGCTATTTGCCGGAGAAGCGCGTCACCAACCAGGATCTGACCGAACAGCTCGCCGCCAAGGGCATCGAGACCTCGGATGAATGGATCGTCTCGCGCAGCGGCATCTCGGCGCGCCATTACGCGGCGCCGACGCAAAATTCCTCGGACCTGGGCGTGGAAGCGGCCAAAAAGGCCCTGGACATGGCCGGCCTGAACGGCAACGACCTGGACCTGATCATCGTCGCCAGCTCGACCCCCGATTTCTTCGGCAGCTTCCCCAGCACCGCCTGCATCGTGCAAAACAAGCTGGGCATCACGAACAACTGCGCCGCCGTCGACGTGCAAGCCGTCTGCAGCGGCTTTGTCTATGCCGTGGCAACTGCCGATAGCTTCATTCAATCGGGCATGCATAAAAACGTGCTGGTGATCGGCGCCGAAGTGTTTTCGCGCATCCTCAATTTCGACGACCGCGGCACCTGCGTGCTGTTCGGCGACGGCGCCGGCGCCATCGTCATGACGGCGTCGAAAGAGCCGGGCATCCTGGCCACCAAGCTGCACGCGGACGGCCGCCACTCGGACATCCTCAGCGTGCCGGGCAGCCTGGCCGGCGGCGCGCTGGCCGGCAGCGCCTTCCTGTACATGGATGGCCCGGCCGTCTTCAAGCTGGCCGTGTCCGTGCTGGAAAAGGTCGCGCACGAAGCCCTGGAGCACGCCAACATGACCTCGGACCAGATCGACTGGCTGATTCCGCACCAGGCGAATATCCGCATCATGAACAGCACGGCCAAGAAGCTCGGCTTGCCGCTGGACAAGATGGTCGTCACCGTCGACCAGCATGGCAACACCTCGGCCGCCTCGATCCCGCTGGCGCTCGACATCGCCGTGCGCGATGGCCGCGTCAGGAAGGGCGACAACGTCATGATGGAAGGCGTGGGCGGCGGCTTTACCTGGGGCGCCGTGCTGGCGCGCATGTAATCCCGCAACACTATTAAAAGAACGGAGTCGACATGACACAATTTGCATTTGTTTTCCCAGGCCAAGGCTCGCAAGCGATTGCGATGCTCGACGGCTTTGCCGGCAACCCCGTGGTGGCGCAGACCGTCGCCGAAGCGTCGGACGCCCTGCAATGCGACCTGGGCAAGCTGATCGCCGAAGGTCCGAAGGAAGAGCTGGACCTGACCACCAACACGCAGCCCGTGATGCTGACGGCGGCCGTGGCCTTCTACCGCGCCTGGCTGGCGGCGGGCGGCCCCGTGCCGACGGTCGTCGCCGGTCACAGTCTCGGCGAATACTCGGCGCTGGTTGCCGCCGGCGTGATCTCGTTCAAGGATGCCGTGCCGCTCGTGCGCTTCCGCGCGCAAGCGATGCAGGAAGCCGTGCCGGTCGGGCAGGGCACGATGGCTGTCGTGCTGGGCCTGTCGGATGACGACGTGCGCGCCGCCTGTGCGGAAGCGGCGGCGGAAAACCCGGCCCTGGTGGTCGAGCCCGTCAATTTCAATGCGCCGGCGCAAGTCGTCATCGCCGGCCACACGGCTGCCGTCGAGCGCGCCTGCGAACTGGCCAAGGCCAAGGGCTCCAAGCGCGCCATGAAGCTGCCTGTCTCGGCGCCATTCCACTCGTCGCTGCTCAAACCCGCATCGGACCGCTTGCGCGAGTACATGGCCGGCTTGAGCTTCTCGGCGCCGCAGATCGCCCTGATCAACAACGTCGACGTGGCCATCGTCAACGATGTCGCCGGCATCAAGGACGCCCTCGTGCGCCAGGCAGCCAGCCCCGTGCGCTGGGTGGAAACCATGCAGAAGGTCGCCGCGGATGGCATCACGCAAGTGATCGAATGCGGTCCGGGCAAGGTCCTGATGGGCCTGGCCAAGCGCATCGATCCCGTGCTGGTGGGCGACGCCATCGTCGACCAGGCCTCGCTGGAACGCATTTTGACGCAGCTCAAATAAACAGCAAACGGCAGTGCAGCTGTGGCTGCCGTCAGCCATCTTTAAGGATACTCATGAATTTAGCAAATCAAGTCGTGCTGGTCACGGGCGCCTCGCGCGGCATCGGCCGCGCCATCGCCACCGAACTGGGCAAGCAGGGCGCCACCGTGGTTGGCACCGCCACCTCGGAAAGCGGCGCGCAAGCGATCACCGATTACCTGGCCGCCGAAGGCGTGGCCGGCAAGGGCCTGGTCCTGAACGTGACCGATGCGGCGCGTTGCGCGGCCGTCGTCGACGAAGTGCAGAAAGCCTACGGCAGCCTGTCCATCCTCGTCAACAATGCGGGCATCACGCAAGACCAGCTGGCCATGCGCATGAAGGATGAAGAGTGGGACAGCGTGATTTCGACGAATCTGTCGGCCGTGGGCCGCCTGTCGCGCGCCGTACTGCGCGGCATGATGAAAGCCAAAACTGGGCGTATCATTAATATCACGTCCGTAGTGGCCTCGTCGGGCAATCCGGGACAGATGAATTACGCGGCGGCCAAGGCCGGCGTGGAAGGCATGAGCCGCGCGCTGGCGCGTGAGATCGGCAGCCGCAACATTACCGTGAACTGCATCGCCCCCGGTTTCATCGATACCGACATGACCAAGGCGCTGAGCGAAGAGCAGCACGCGGCCCTGTTGACGCAAATTCCCCTGTCCCGCCTGGGCAAGCCGGAAGATGTGGCGGCGGCCGTGGCCTTTCTGGCCTCGCCGCAAGCGGCCTATATCACGGGCACGACCCTGCACGTGAACGGCGGAATGTATATGAATTGATGTGAACGGTAGACGGAACGGGCGTTTGTGGCATGATTCAACGGTCGTTTTTGTCTATAATCGCATCTTTTAGCAGCAGCTTCGGTCGAATTAGCAGCAGACACCGAAATTAGTATTCGGACGCGCAAACCTGATAAAATGCGCGCACTTTCCGTAACACACACTTTGGAGCCATAACATGTCGGATATCGAACAACGCGTTAAGAAAATCGTCGCTGAGCAACTGGGCGTTGCAGAAGCAGACATCAAAATCGAATCCTCCTTCGTCGACGATCTCGGCGCCGATTCCCTGGACACCGTGGAACTGGTCATGGCCCTGGAAGACGAATTCGAAATGGAAATCCCTGACGAACAAGCTGAAAAAATCACCACCGTGCAACAGGCGATCGACTACGCCACTGCACACGTCAAGGCCTAAGCCTGTCTGACCGACTTCAGGAGAATCGCTTGAGCCGTTCTAAAAACCGTCGTGTTGTTGTCACCGGCCTGGGCTGCGTTTCACCTGTCGGCAATACTATTGCCGAGGCGTGGGGCGCAATCGTCGAAGGTAAATCCGGCATTGCCACGATTACCAAATTCGATGCACAGCCATTCACCACGCATTTTGCCGGTGAAGTCAAAGGCTTCAATATCGAAGATTACATCTCCGGTAAAGAAGCCCGCCATATGGATACCTTTATCCATTACGGCATGGCTGCAGGCATCCAGGCGATGCAGGACTCCGGCCTGGAAGTGACCGAGGAAAACGCCGAGCGCATCGGCGTGATCATCGGTTCCGGTATCGGCGGCTTGCCGCTGATCGAGGAAACCAAGTCCGAGTACGAAAAGCGCGGTCCGCGCCGTATCTCGCCATTTTTCGTGCCTGCCTCGATCATTAACATGATTTCTGGCAACCTTTCGATCAAATATGGTCTGAAGGGTCCGAACCTGGCGATCGTGACGGCGTGTACCACCGGTCTGCACAGCATCGGCGCGGCAGCGCGCATGATCGAGTACGGCGATGCCGACGTCATGATCGCCGGCGGCGCCGAGTCGACCGTGTCGCCGCTGGGCCTGGGCGGTTTCGCCTCGGCACGCGCCTTGTCGACCCGCAACGACGATCCGGCAACGGCATCGCGTCCGTGGGATGCCGACCGCGACGGTTTCGTGCTGGGCGAGGGCGCTGGCGTGATGGTGCTGGAAGACTACGAGCACGCGGTGGCCCGTGGCGCCAAGATCTATGCCGAAGTGCATGGTTTCGGGATGAGCGCAGATGCTTATCACATGACCTCGCCGCTGGAAGATGGCAGCGGCGGCAGCAAATCGGTGATCGCGGCCCTCAACAACGCCGGCTTGAACGCGGATCAGATTCAATACCTGAACGCGCACGGCACGTCGACCCCGCAAGGCGACGTGGCGGAAGTGATGGGCATCAAACGCACCTTCGGCGAGCATGCCAAGAATCTGGTTGTCAACTCGACCAAGTCGATGACGGGCCATTTGCTGGGCGGCGCGGGCGGTCTGGAAGCGGTGTTTACGGTCCTGGCATTGCACCATCAGGTGTCGCCGCCGACCATCAACATCTTCAACCAGGATCCGGCTTGCGATCTCGATTTCTGTGCCAACACGGCGCGGGATATGAAGATCGATTATGCAGTGAAGAATTCGTTCGGCTTCGGCGGTACGAATGGCACGCTGATTTTCGGTAAAGCGAAATAAGCAGGAACTTTCAAGCGCTCGCTGCGGTCCAACCGTAGTGAGCGCTGATTCGGCGCCAACGTTCGTTGGCGCCTGAATTTGCCCGGCATGTTGCTGGCGCGCCTTTCTTTCCCTTGTTGTATGTCAATCGCCATATCGCTGCTTATTCGCACGCCCGTCTGTTTGTGCTGGCTGCAAGCGGCCCTTGGCGTGGCTGCGCTGACGGCTGCCTGGCCCTTGTCGGGCGCGTGGCGCGGCGTGTCCGGACCCGGCGTGCTCGTGGACGGTTATGCGCTGGGCTGGCCTGGTGCCGTGCTCAGTGCGCTTGGCGGCAGTTTTTTACTGCTTGCCCTGCGCTGGCGCAGAAAGCCGCACAGGCTTGATATTTCGCCGGTCGGCCAGTTGCGGCTGGCGGTATATCTGGAGCATGGCGCGGCGCCGGCGGATGCCGCCGCGGCGGTGGCGCCGGGCAGGGCGGCGGCGTCACCGCGGCGGCTGTTGCCGGGCTCCACCTTGTGGCCGTCGCTGCTGGTGCTGCGCCTGGCCGATGGCGACGGCAGGCGCAGCGCCGTGCTGGCGCAGCGGGGGCGTGCTTGTCCCGCGTTTCGCCAGCTGGCCGTGGCGTGCCGGGCTATCGCGGCGCGGGAAAGGGAAGAATAAAAGTGGGGCGAACACTGAACTTCTTGCAGCGGGCCAACTCTATATCCATACAGGCGCCCACGCTGCATGCCAATGGGGATACGCGGCGTGAGGACAGAGCGCGAGTATGATCAGTTACTGGTCGAGCGGGTGCAGGCTGGCGACAAACGGGCATTTGACGTCCTGGTATCGAAGTATCAGCGTCGCTTGATGCGCCTGGTGTCGCGCCTCGTGCATGACCCGGCGGAGGCCGAAGATGTGGTGCAGGAAACCTTTATCAAGGCGTACCGGGCGCTGCGGCATTTTCGCGGCGACGCCGCCTTCTATACATGGTTGTACCGCATCGGCATCAACACGGCCAAGAATCACCTTGTCACCCAGGGCCGTCGTGCGGCCACGTCCAGCGACACCGATGCCGAGCAGGCGGAGTCCTTCGATGACGGCAATAAATTGCGCGACAACAATACGCCCGAATCGGTGCTGGCCAGCAAGCAGATTGCGGCGACCGTCAACGCGGCCATGGATGTGCTGCCCATCGAGCTGCGCACGGCCATCGTGCTGCGCGAAATCGAGGGGCTCAGCTATGAAGAGATAGCGGAGATCATGTCCTGTCCCATCGGCACCGTGCGCAGCCGCATTTTCCGCGCGCGCGAAGTGATCGCGGAAAAATTGAAGCCTTTGTTGGACATGCCGATTGACAAGCGCTGGTAATGTGATGAGTATGGAGTTGGCATGGCTGCGCTCGGTTTCCGCACAGCTACTCTTGAAATGGCAGGGCCTATCATGGACACGCACACCCAATTACACGAGAACATTTCCGCCCTGGCCGATGGCGAGCTGGCGGCCAGCGAACTCGAACTGGCCTTTGCCGCCCTCGACACGGAAACGGGCCGCCAGGCCTGGGAAGCGTATCGCCGCATCGGCGATGTTTTGCGTTCGGACCTGTGCGGTCACGAGCTGAGCCCTCAATTCGCGGCGCGCCTGGCGGGCCGGCTGGCCGGCGAGGCGGCGCCCGCGCGCG
>NZ_NEGZ01000048.1 GCF_002127585.1 Janthinobacterium sp. GW458P | reverse complement strand
CGCCCGTGGCCGCTCCGCGCCCTGCGCCGCCGCCAATGCCGGCCGCTGCCGCGCGTCCGCCCCAGGAGGCGCGCAGTGCCGAGCGACCCAATCCGCCCCGTGAACGCGGCAATGAGCGGGGCAACGAGCGCGGCGGTCCGGGCCGCAACGGCCGGATGCAGGAAGTGGAGCGCTGACGGCCACGCCGTCTGTCGCGCCGTATCGACGTTCAAGCCGCGAAATGTGCAGTTCGTCACATGCCGGAGGTAAAGCCGCCGTATTGTGCTTACAGTACGACCACTGCTTATCCTCCAAGTGACAGCATCGACTTTTCCGGCTATTTTGTCCAAACGAAATAGTTTTTCGCCAGCTTACCCAGCTGGCTTTTTTTTTTCCGCCACGCCGGCGCCATGGCGGCGGGCGCAGCCGCCCGCAAAGTTGGCTACAATACGTCTTTATGCAGCCGCCGCGCGATGTATGCTGCGCCGCCTGTTCTGACCGGCATTGATTGGATAGACTATGCACACCACCCCACCCACCGAAGTGACGATTCCTCCCAGCGAATCGCTGATCGAATACCCGAGCGACTTTCCCATCAAGATCATGGGTCCGACGCATGTCGACTTCGCGCCGACCATGCTGGAGCTGGTCATCAGCCACGATCCGACCTTCCACGCGGGCCGCATGGAAGAGCGCCCATCGGGCAAGGGCAATTACACGGGCCTGACCGTTACCGTGCGCGCCATCAGCCGCGAGCAGCTCGACGCCCTGTACATGGCGCTGTCGGGCCACCCGATGGTCAAGATCGTCATGTAAGGCTGGCTGCCGCCACGCTGGCGCGGCTCTTCGTGAGCAGCCAGACGGCGGCAAAGGCGCCGCTGGCCGCCGCCGTCACCCACAGCAGCGGTTTTTCGCTGCCATCGGTGATGGCGGCGATGACGGCGCCGCAGACGGCCGTGATCGCCATCTGCACGAAGAAGAACAGGCCCGAGGCGCTGCCCGCCCGGGCGCCGTACGGCTGCAGCACGGCCAGCTGGCAGGCGGGAATCGCCATGCCCACCGACACCATCACCAGCAGCATGGGCGCCACCAGCGACGCCACGTGCTGTGGCGCCAAAGTACCGGCCAGCAACAGGCTGGCCGCCCCCGCCACATTGAGCAGCACCGCCACGCCCAGCATGTGATCGGCGCCCAGGCGCGGTCCCAGCGCGCGAAACAGGCTCGACCCCGCGATATAGCCGCTCACCGTCAGCCCGAACACCAGTGCATACGCGCCGGGCGACAGGTGCATGCCCCTTTGCAGCAGCACGGACGATTCCGCGATGAAGGGGAAATACGTGCAATACACGCAGCCGATGGCCAGCGCATAGCGCAGGAAATACGCGTCGCCCAGCAGGCGGCGGTATAGCGCCAGGGTATTGCCTGGCGGCGCGGCGTCGGCTGGCTTCGTTTCCGGCACGTAGACGATGATCAGCCACAGCGACAGCGCGCCCAGCAGGCACAGCGCGCCGAACGCGGCGCGCCAGCCGAAGGCCGCGTCGAGCACGCTGCCGGCCAGCGGCGCCAGGATGGGCGACAAGCCCATCACCATCGAAATCCGTCCCAGCATGCGCGCCTGCGTGGCGGGATCGAAGCGGTCGCGCACCATGACCCGGCCGATGATGGTGCCGCTGCAGCCGCCGAACGCCTGCAGCACGCGCGCGGCGATCAGCACGTGCACGTCGGAAGTCACGCTGCAGGCGATGCTGGCGAGCACAAAAATGCCCGTGCCGGCCAGCAGCACGGGGCGGCGTCCCCAGCGGTCGGCCAGCGGCCCGCAAGCGAGCATCGAGGCGGCCGAGCCGGCCATGAACAGGCTCAGGGTCAGCTGTAACTGGGCATCGCTGGCATGCAGGGCGTCGGCCATGGCCGGCAGCGAGGGTAAATAGATATCGATGCTGATGCGCGACAGGCAGACCAGCAGCAGCACGATGCCGCCCCAGGCCCACAGCGGCAGAGATGTATTTTTGATCATTTTTCCAGACGTAAGATTGCACGTTGCGCCACGCTGACGCAGCGGTACGCCGAGAGTAGAATGTTTGTGGTGTAATGCGAAGTGCCGGTCAGCACTCATTTCATTGGACCACTTGGACGATCATCACCATGCCGCGAGGAAAATCACCGCACACCCTGGACTTGCCCCGCCCCACCAGCTGGCTCGGCAAGGCCGGTGTCAACAAGCAGGACGGCGCCTATGAAGCGCTGCGTTCGGCCATCCTGGCGAAGATGCTGCCGGCCGGCAGCCGGCTGCCATCGAGCCGCACCCTGGCCGAACGGTGGGAATTGTCGCGCGGCACCATCGAAACCGTGTTCGACCGCCTGCATGCGGAAGCGTACGTGACGCGCGTGCCCGGTTCCGGCACCCGCGTGTGCGCCGTCGTGCCGGAGCGCTTCCTGATGGCCGGCTATGGCGAGCAGAGCCCCGCCGTGCCGGCCGCCGTGCCCGCGCCCGCCCCGGACACGGGCGTGCGCGACGGCTTGCNCGGCCGTGGCGCGCGGCCCCGGTTCGGGCCCCCGCGTGTGCCCCGGCGTGCGGGGGCGCTTCCTGTGGGCCGGCTAGGGCGGGCGGGGCCCCGCCGTGCCGGCCGCCGTGCCCGCGCCCGCCCCGGACACGGGCGTGCGCGACGGCTTGCCCTTCGTGGCCCGGCGCGCCGACGCCAGCCTGTTTCCCATGGCCGCCTGGTCCAAGTGCGCCACGCGGGCGCTGGCCGCCGCCACGCCGGAGCAGCTGTGCAGCGCCGATCCGGCTGGCCTGCCCCAGCTGCGCCAGCAGATCGCCGATTTCCTCGCCAGGTACCGCGGCATCCGCTGCGATCCGCACGACATCGTTGTCACCACCGGCATCCGCCACGCGATCGACTTGCTGGCGCGCAACGTCGTGCACGATGGTGACAAGGTGTGCCTGGAAGAACCCGGCTACCCGGCCGCCCGCGCCCTGTTCGCCCTCGCCGGCGCCGTGCCCGTGGACATCGCCGTCGACGCCGAAGGCATCGATGACGCCGCCCTGCGCCTGCATCCCGACGCGCGCCTGGCCTACGTGACGCCGGCGCACCAGTCGCCGCTGGGCGTGACCATGTCCGTCACGCGCCGCCTGGCCCTGCTGGAGTGGGCGAATGACAGCGGCGCCTGGGTGCTGGAAGACGATTACGACAGCGAATTCAATTACCACAGCGCCCCGCTGGCGGCCCTGAAGGCGCTGGATCAATATCAGCGCGTGATTTATTGTGGTAGTTTTAACAAGACCCTGTTTGCCGGCCTGCGCGTGGGCTTCATGGTGCTGCCGCCCGCCTTGCGCCCGCAGCTGCTGCGCACCCTGCAATTGACGGGCTGTTCCGTGGGGATCACGGAACAGCTGGCGCTGGCCGCCTGGATGGCGGACGGCGCCTTCGTGCGGCATCTGCGCCAGGCGCGGCTGGCCTACAAGGAGCGGCGCGACCTGCTGCTGGCCTGCCTGGAACAGACGGCGCCAGGGCGCTACACTATTTCCGGCCAGCAAGCGGGTTTTCATTGCGTGCTGTGGTTGCCGCCGGATGCCGACGAGCGGGCGTTTTGCGCGCGCGCCGCGCAGGACGGGCTGGCGCTGCAGCCCCTGAGCGACTTTTGCCACAGCGCCAGACTGGCGCCGGCCGTGCTGCTCGGCTACACGGCCCTGAGCCAGGCCCAGGTGCGCCACGCTGCGCAAAAATTGGGCAGCTTGCTGCTGTTGCCGGCGCCCGCGGCTCAATGAAACGGCCGCCTGGCTTATAATCACGGCTTCGCCGCAGCGTCCGCAGGGCGCCGGCAGCTGACTACAGAATCTGTCATGACCACCACCCGCACCGAAACGGCGCTGATCCGCGAGCTGGGCCGCGTCGATTACGAGCCGACCTTTGCCGCCATGCGCGCGTTTACCGACGCGCGCACGACGGACACGCGCGACGAACTGTGGATCGTCGAGCATCCGCCCGTGTTCACCCTGGGGCTGGCGGCCGACCGCGGCCATCTGCTGGCCGGCGCCGAGAATGTGCCCGTGGTGCAGACGGACCGGGGCGGCGAAGTCACCTTCCACGGCCCCGGCCAGGTGGTGATTTATCTGCTGATGGACTTGCGCCGCAACAAGCCGGGCGGCAAGCTGTATGCGCGCCAGTTCGTGCATAAAATCGAGCAAGCCATCATCAACGTGCTGGCGGCGTATAATCTCGCTGGCGAGCGCATCGATGGCGCGCCTGGCATCTATATCGCCGGCGGACCAAGCAAGGGTGCGAAGATCGCCGCGCTGGGATTGAAAGTGCGCGGCAACGGCTGCACCTACCATGGCGTGTCGCTCAACGTGGCGATGGACCTGGCGCCGTTTTCCTGGATTAACCCTTGCGGCTATTCCGGCCTGAAGACGGTGGACATGCGCAGCATGGGCGTGGTGGCGCCGCTGGCCGAGGTGCAGCGGGCCCTGGCCCAGGAACTGACCGTATTACTCGATGTAAGCGAAGTAAACAGCGCCGCAGGCGCGCCTCAGGCAGCGGATGCCTGAGCAAACAAACCAACATGCCCGTCAAGGGCTTGCAGCCATGACTTCTGAGACCATTTCCAGCACCGCCCCCGCCGCTCCCGCCTACAACCCGAGCGAAAAGCAAAAAGGCGCCAGCAAGACGTCGCGCATCCCGATCAAGATCATTCCGATCGAGCAAGTCGAGCGCCTGAAAAAGCCGGACTGGATCCGCGTCAAGGCCGCTTCGGCTTCGACCCGTTTCTATGAAATCAAGGATGTGTTGCGCGAAAATAAACTCGTGACCGTGTGCGAGGAAGCCAGCTGCCCGAACATCGGCGAGTGTTTCGGCAAGGGCACGGCCACCTTCATGATCATGGGCGACAAGTGCACGCGCCGCTGCCCGTTCTGCGACGTCGGCCATGGCCGCCCTGACCCGCTGGACAAGGACGAGCCTGCCAACCTGTCGAAAACCATCGCCAAGCTGCGCCTGAACTACGTCGTCATCACCTCCGTCGACCGCGATGACTTGCGCGACGGCGGCGCCGGCCATTTCGTCGAGTGCATCCAGCAAACGCGCGCCCTGTCGCCGAACACCCGCATCGAAGTGCTGGTGCCCGACTTCCGTGGCCGCCTGGAAAAAGCGTTGAATTTGTTCAAGGACGGCTTGCCTGACGTCATGAACCACAACCTGGAAACGGCGCCGCGCCTGTACAAGGAAGCCCGTCCCGGCTCCGATTACATGCACTCGCTGAAACTGCTGAAGGATTTCAAGGCCATGTACCCGGACGTGAAGACCAAGTCCGGCATCATGGTGGGCCTGGGCGAGACGGACGAGGAAATCCTGCAAGTCATGCGCGACATGCGCGAGCACGACATCGACATGCTGACCATCGGCCAGTACCTGGCGCCATCGAACAGCCACCTGCCCGTGCGCCGCTACGTGCACCCTGACGTGTTTAAAATGTTCGAGGAAGAAGCCTATAAAATGGGCTTCACCCACGCCGCCGTGGGCGCCATGGTGCGCAGCTCGTACCACGCGGATGAACAGGCGCACAGCGCCGGCGTGGAATCGGCGCTGAATTTCTAAGCACCTTGCGCCAGATCAAAGCCGCCCGCG
The DNA here is from genome assembly GCF_002127585.1 of Janthinobacterium sp. GW458P. Lineage (GTDB taxonomy): Bacteria > Pseudomonadota > Gammaproteobacteria > Burkholderiales > Burkholderiaceae_D > Janthinobacterium. The sequence continues at coordinate 41,555 of NZ_NEGZ01000048.1, read as the reverse complement.
ATCGCGCTGGCGGCTTTTTTTTGCCTGATTGAAGTGATGTACAACATCCTGTACAATTATTGGCATGTACTTTCAATGGGACGGTGGCACGGCATGAATATCCTGACTTTCAGCGAGGCGCGCGCGGGCCTGAAAAGCGTGATGGACGACGTCTGCAACGACCATACGCCCACCGTAATCACGCGCGTGAATGGCGAACACGTGGTGATGCTGTCCTTGTCGGACTACAACAGCATCGAGGAAACCCTGTATTTGCTGGGCACGGCCAAGAATGCCAGCCGGCTGATGGCGTCCGTGGCGCAGATCAAGGCGGGCAAGGCGCAGCCACGAGCATTGGCGCGGCATGAAAAACCGGAAGACTGAAAACAAGCAGCAGGCGCGCGCCGCCGTGCTGGCCTGGACCGATCATGCCTGGGAAGATTATTTGTTCTGGCAAGAGAGCGACCTGAAAATCCTGCAAAAAATCAATGACTTGCTCGATGAATGCCTGGCCGATCCATTCAAGGGCACGGGTAAGCCGGAACCGCTGAAAGGCGATCTGACGGGTTTTTGGTCACGCCGCATCGACCGCCAGCACCGGCTCGTGTATTTGCCCGACGCGGGCTGCATCTACGTGGCGGCCTGCCGTTATCACTATGACGACAAATAGGCATTGCCCGGCCGTACCGTAACGCGGTAGCGGACGTGACGCGGCTATACTGATCAATGATGTTTTAAAAACATGCTTGACGGGGGAGCCATGGACGTACGCATCGACGCATCGTGGAAGGCGCGGCTGGAGGGGGAGTTTGCCCAGCCCTACTGGGAACGCCTGGCCGCTTTCGTGAAGGAAGAGTACGCGGAGGGGCCGTGTTTTCCTCCGGGTAAATACATCTTCCGCGCCTTCGACCTGACGCCGTTCGGGCAAGTCAAAGTCGTGATCCTGGGGCAAGACCCGTATCACACGCCGGGCGCCGCCATGGGGCTGTGCTTTTCGATTCCCGACGGCACGCCGCCGCAGCCCAGCCTGCAGAATATCTTCAAGGAATTACACAGCGACGTGGGCGTGGCGCGCACGCGCACGGATTTGTCCGATTGGGCCGAGCAAGGCGTGTTCTTGCTCAACAGCGTGCTGACGGTGCGCGCGGGCGCGGCCGGTTCGCACGCGGCCAAGGGATGGGAAAAGCTGACGGACAGCGCCATCGGCCATCTGTCCGCCGAGCGCGAACACCTCGTGTTCATCCTGTGGGGCGGCTACGCGCAAGCCAAGCGCAGCCTGATCGACCCCGGCAAGCACCTGGTGCTGGCGGCGCCGCATCCATCTCCCTTGTCGGCCAGTAAAGGTTTCTTTGGCAGCAAGCCGTTCAGCTTGACGAATGCTTATCTGCAGGCGCATGGCCAGGCGCCTGTCGCCTGGGGTGATGGCTGATTCCTGACGGCAACCGACAGCGGCAGGCGTTGCTCCCTGCCGCTGTCTTCGCGCGACTTACAACACCTGGACAGAACCTTAGCGAGCGGATGTGCGGCGTGGCCGAGAAGCGCAGCTGTGCTTTAGCACAGTGAGCATCGGAGGCCGCGCCCCACGCCGCGCAGTAGGTACTGTCAGGTGTTAAAAACTGGTGGACAGGCCTGCGTAGATGCTGCGGCGGGCACCGTGTTGTGGCGCGCCCACGCCCACGCCGGAACCGTCGCGCAGCAAATACGACTTGTCGAACAGGTTGATCAGGGCCAGCCGTCCCTCGACCTTGCCCACCGGCGTGTTCTTCCACGTGTGCGTGAGCGCCGTGTTGACGGTGAAGTAACTCGGCAGATGGCCGGAATTCGGTGCGCCGCCGTCCGGCGTCATGCGCAGGCCGCTGCCGTAGAGGAAGTCAGCGCTCACTTGCGAATCGCCGAAGTGATAGTGGCCGCCGCCCGACAGCGTGTATTTCTGGTCATGATCGAGGTAGACATAGTGGCTGCTGATGTAGTTCAACTCATCGGCGCCAAACAGGGCTTGCCCCGAATTGATGTTGCGGCCTTGCGCCTTTTGCGTGCTGGCGTTGAGGAACAGGCCCCAGTTTTTCTCGCTGTAGATGGCGGACAGCTCCAGACCCCTGGCATAGCCATCCGCATAGTTGAACGGCGTCAAAATCAATGCCTGTCCGAACTGGCCTTCGTCGAGCAGGTTGTTGATTTTTTTATAATATACATCGGCCGTCACGGTCAGTTTCGCATTCACCTGGTGGCTGATGCCCACGTCATAGTAGTGCGTGCGCTCGGCCTTGACGTTGTCGGACTGGCCGATTTCCGGTGCATTCGTCGTGTTCGCGTACAGGTCGATGCTGCCCTGCGCGGCCAGCTCCTGCGGCGGCGGCGTGAAGTAGCGCGAGTAGCCCGCGTGCAGGGCCGTGCCCGGCGCGATCTGGTAGGCCAGATTCACGCGCGGGCTCCATTGCTGCTCGTTCGTGTAGGCCGAGACCTTGTCGAAGCGGGCGCCGTAGTTCAGGGTCAATGGCTTGCTGATATGCCATTCGTCCTGCAGGTAGACACTGGCCAGGGTGCCCGTCTTGCCGCTGTTGTCCAGAATGCTGACCGGCGTGGTGGAGGTTTGCGCCCCGTCAATGGCGGGGAAGACGGCCACCGTGTTGTCGCTCGTCGTCTTCTGGCGCGTGTAGGCCAGGCCGGCGCGCACGGTGTGGTCCTGGTGCAACTTGTAGCTGATGTCGAACTGGGCACCGGAAGCGCTGTTGGCGCGGCGCGCATCCGAGGCCACGCCGTTGTAGATCAGGTCGCCGATGGAATCGGGCGTGAAGTGCAGTTCCGAGTACTGGTGGAAGGCCGACACCTGGTAATTGACGTCGCCCAGGCTTTTTTGCAGCGACAGCACGAGAAAGCGGTTCACTTCGCGCTGGTTTTCATTCAGCTGCGACGACGGCAAGGTGGACGTGCCCGCCTGCGCGTCGCTGTGGCCGGCCAGCGAGAAGCCCGGCGCCTGGTCCGGGTTGTTCGGGATCTGGAAGCGGCCGTTATAGGTGCCGAACATGGCGCCCAGGCGCGTGTTGTCATCGAGAAAATACGACAGGCTGCCGAACGATTTGTTCTGGCGCGTCTTGTCGTGCAGGGCGCTGCGCGTGTCCTGCGGGTTTTCCACGCCCAGGGCATTGCCCAGGTAGCTGCCGGACAGGTAGTAATTGAACTTGCCCACGCTGCCGAAAAATTCGGCACTCGGCTCCACGTGGTCGTGGCTGCCGACCATGATGCCGATGCGCCCGCCGGGCGTCATGCCGCCTTCCTTCGTTTCAATATCGACGATGCCGGCCGTGCGCAGGCCGAACTGGGCCGGCAAGGCGCCCGTCATGAAATCCGTCTTGTCGATCAAGCGCGTGTCGATGGACTGGCCGAAGCCGCTGATGCTTTCGGGCAATTGCACGCCATTGATGCGGTATTGCACGTTGGCATGGTCGTCGCGCACGTGCAAAGCACCTGATCCCTTTGAATCCTGCGACACGCCCGGCAGGCGCAGCAGCACTTCATTGAACGGCGTGTTGTCGCCCTGGCCCAGCATGTCGACCATATGGCTGTCGATGCTGTAGATGGTGGTGCCGACCTTCGGCGACAGTTCGATGCGCGCGCTTTTCAGATGGGCGGACGTGACTTCCACCTTTTGCATTTCCGGCGGGGCGGCATCGCTAGTGGCGTCGGCAGGCTCGGCCGCATGGGCGGAAACGGTAAACAGGCTGGCAAGGGCGAGCGACAGCGCGCTCAGGCGTGGAGTGTGTTGCATGGTAAACCTCGAAAATAGTCAACGCCAGGCGGCCCGGCGCGCATCAAAGCGCGGCAAAGGGCAGCCTGAAAAGGATGAAAACGGCGTGGGAACTACAGCGAGGCGGCAGGCGGGCCGCGCACGGGCGGCAGGACGAGGATGGCGACGGGCGCCAGGGTAGCGGGCGCGAGGGCCAGCAGGCGGTACGGCAGTAACTGGGCGGGCGGCTCGCTGATGGCCGGCGGCACGGCGATGTCGGCCACCTTGTCGATGACCGTGGCGCACAGCGCGCACTCTTCCGCGTCGAGCGTCGTCTTGTGCAGGTGCGAGGCGGCCGTCGACAGCAGGAACACGAGGGCCAGCGCACTGAACAGCGCCACGCACAGCTGCCACGGCGTGCGCGCGAGGGCGGACGCCGGGGAAGGCTTGCGGGATGGCTGGCGGGTAGACATGGGGGCATAGTAGCAAGAAAATCGCTCTGCTGTCAGCGCTTGCTGCGTGATTTGCCCCAGCGCGAACCTACAAGGTGGCGCGCAGGTCGCGCGGCGACAGGCCGTAATGCTGGCGGAAACGGGCCGCGAAGCGCGAGGGCGAGGCGTAGCCGCAGGCGGCGGCGATGTCGCCGATGGGTAAAATACCAGCTTGCAATTCCTGCAAGGCCAGTCCCAGCCGCACGTCTTCCAGGATGGCGCGGAAATGGCGCTGTTCCAGGGCCAGCTGGCGGCGCAGGGTGGAGGCGCCCAGGTGCAGCTGGCTGGCGACCTTGGCCACGCTCCAGTCGGCGCCCGGGTCCAGCAGCAGCACTTGCTGCACGCGCGCGGCCAGCGGGTCGCGGCGGTCCAGCAACAGCGGGCCGCAATGGCCGCCCAGTGCCAGGGCCAGCAGCAAGCCTTCCGCCTGGTGCGCCAGCAGCGCGGGCGGTGTGCTGCCCGCCAGGCTGGCCGTCAGCTGGTCCCAGGCCAGCGCCGCGTGGGCATCGAGCGGCACGCACAGGCTGGCCGTGGCCGCCTGGCGCAGCTGGTTGTCGACGAGACCGCCATGGCGCGCGCGGAAGCGGGCGATCAGGGCCGGCGAAAAACTCAGCACCTCGGCCCGGTAGCCCTGCGCGCCGGGCAGGTTGGCCACGCCCAGTTCCTGGCCCGCCGGCATCAGCACCACGTCGCGCGTGCCGGCGCGGGTCTGGCGCGCGCCCCATTCCAGCAATTTCGTTCCCTGCCGCACGCGGCACAGGGCGCTCTGGAAGACGGGCACGCGGCGCAGCGTTTGCGCGCGGCGCGCCTCGATGGTGCCGTGGGCGATGCGCAGCTCGCTCAGGGCCACCGCCTCCATGTCATCTGCCATACAGTCCCGTCAGCTGCGCCTTGCCCAGCGCGTTGGCGTTGAGCATGTAGCCGAGCATGGCGCCGCTAGTCTGTTGATCCAATGGCAATTTTTCCGTTTTCAGCGCCCAGACGGTGAGCTGGTAGCGGTGCGGCTGGTCGCCCGGTGGCGGGCACGCGCCGCCGTAGGCGCTGTCGCCGTAATCGTTGCGTCCCTGTACGGCGCCCGCCGGCAGGGTGCTGGCCGTGGCGCCGCCCGGCAAGGAGGTGGTGCTGGCGGGCACATTGAACACGCTCCAGTGCCACCAGCCGCTGCCCGTGGGCGCGTCCGGGTCGTACAGGGTGATCGCGTAGCTTTTCGTGCCGGCCGGGGCATTGCTCCACGACAATTGCGGTGACAGGTTGCCGCCCGTGCAGCCGAAGCCCCGGAATACTTGCGCGGAAGCCAGGCGCTGGCCGGGGGCGATGTCGGTGCTGGCGACCGGGAAATCGGCCGCATGGGCGCCCAGGTGAAGAGCGAGGCCCAAGGTGGCGGCGAGGAGGCGGGAGGCGGTCATAGTTTTCCTTTCGATAAGTATAGGGGAAAGTGTATGCCGCGCAACATAACCGCGCGATGCCGATGCGCTCGCTGATGGTGCCGAAACGCTCGTTTTTATGCGAATCCGCCGTTGCCATGAGCGTGTTGTTCGATTCCTTCCTTTCTTGCTGCGCGTGATTTTCCCCGCGGGGCTTTCATGCTATCGTTCCGCAGCCAAAAATTTCCCAAAGATTCCATGTCCCGACGCCCGCTCAAGTGGTTGCTCAGCAAACTGCACCTGTACGTGGGGCTGTGGTTCGGCGCCCTGTTCGTCCTGCTGGGCTTGACGGGTTCCGCCATCGCCTGGATGCCGGAACTCGACGCGTATCTGAATCCGACCTTGTTGCAGGCGAGCACGCCCGCGCCGGGCCAGGTGTTCCAGGTGACGCCGCGCACGCTGCAGGCGGTGGTGGATGGACTCGCGGCCGACCCCGCCTACGGCAAGCCGAGCCAGCTCAATCCGCCCGCCGACGCGCGCGACGTGTACGTGGCTTCGTACCGCCAGGCCGGCAAGCCGTCCCCGTTCAGCCAGGCCGTCGTGCGCCAGGTGATGGTCGACCCCTACACCTTGCAGGTGAAAGGCGAGCGCGACTGGGGCCGCTTCGGCCTCACGCGCCCATTGCTGATGTCGGGCATGTTTCATTTGCACCGCTATGTATTGTCCGGCGACGCGGGCAAGACCATCACGGGGATCTCGGGCGTGGCCCTGCTGCTGATGGCCGTCAGCGGCATCTGCCTGTGGTGGCCGCGCCTGCAGTGGACGGCGATCCGGCGTGCCTTGACGGTGTCGCATGGCGGCTCCTGGCCCCGGTTTAACTACACGTTGCACAAGGCGGCGGGCTTCTTTGCCGCGCCCGTGCTGGCCGTGCTCGCCTTTTCCGGCATCTATTTCAATTTGCCGCAATTGATCGTGCCCGTGGTGGGGCTGGTGTCGGCGGCGCCGGACACGGCAAAACTCAAGAATGTGCAGCAGGAGGGCGCCGTGCTTGACGCGGGCCAGGCCATGGCCGCCGCGCAGCAGCTGTATCCGCAGGCGCGCGTGTCGCGCATCGTGCTGCCGGCGAAACAGGACCAGCCCTATGAGATCCGCGTGCGCCAGCCCGGCGAGATCGCCGACGGCGACGGCGCCACGCGCATCACCCTGGACGCGCGCAGCGGCTTGCCCCTGCGCATACGCGATCCCTTGCAGGCGCCGGCCGGCGATGTCTTCCTGGGCTGGCAATTCCCCCTGCATACGGGCCAGGCGTTTGGCGTGGCCGGGCGCGCCTTCATTACGGTATTTGGCCTGATGCCCTTGCTGTTCCTGCTGACAGGCACCCTGGTGTGGTGGAAACGGCGGCGCGGCCGGAAATAAGCGGCGGCCAAACCGTTGCCGGAAAAATTGCTATCATCATAGTATTTTCCGGCAGCCTTGCCGCTGTCCGGCATCACCACGACAACAAGGAAAAGCAGAGACCATGAGCAATCCCGAGATCACCGTAGCAATGTTGAATGAACGCGGCACGGGCCGCCTGCCCGGCCACCTGGGCATCGTCATCACGGCCGTGGGCGACGGCCAGCTGACGGCGGAATTGCCCGTGCTGCCGCACTTGCTGGCGCCGAATGGCTATTTGCACGCGGGCAGCGTGGTGACCCTGGCCGACACGGCATCCGGCTATGGCTGCATCGCCAACCTGCCCGAGGGCGCGATCAATTTCACCACCATCGAGCTCAAATCGAACCACCTGGGCACGGCCCGCGAAGGCACGCTGACCTGCACGGCCAAGGTCGAGCACAAGGGCCGCAACACGCAGGTGTGGGATGCCGTGGTGAAAAGCAAGGAAACGGGCAAGACCATCGCCCTGTTCCGCTGCACGCAGATGATCCTGTATCCTAAATAAGCTTACATTTTCACCCAGTTACCTTTATACAAGACTGGTCCCGTCGGTCCGTCCGGATTCGGCGAACCGCCTTTCGGCTCCAGGGTAACGGCCAGCAAGGCCACGTCGCTGCCGATGGCGCGCTGCGACAACGCCAGTTTCACGTTGCCCTTGTCGGCCAGTAAACCCAGGGAGCGCGGGTTGCCGCTCTTCGGCACGGCCCACAGTTCCAGGTCGCGGTCGGCGGGCACGGGCGCGTTGGCCACCATGCGCACCTCGAGCGCGCCGTGGCGGCTGTCGGCCGTCAGTAGCAATGCCGTTTGCGCCTTCTCGTCCGTCAGGCTGGCCACATAGCTGATCTGCGGCGCCTCCATCACGCGCGTGGCCAAGACGATCACCAGCAAGGCGGCGATGGCGCTCGACGCCATGCCCAGGCCGCGCCAGAACGACAGCGCATCGCGGAACAGGAACCAGCGGCCCTGCGGCTTCAGGTGCAGGCGCTGCTCGATCTGCCGCCACACGCGCCCGGGCGGCGCCACGGGTGTGGCAAATTCCGCCATCGGTTCCAGGCGCTGGCGCCATTGCGCCGTGATATGGCGCAAATCGGCGTCGTTGTGCAGCCAGCCTTCGAAACGCCGCCGCGCGCCCCCTTTCAGGGTGCCCAGCACGTATTCGGCCGCCAGTTTCTGGCGCAGCGGGTCATTGCCGCGGATATTCATGAGGCCTCCCGTTTCGCCAGGCATGTGCGCAGCCGTTCCAGGCTGCGGCGTATCCACGTCTTGACGGTGCCGACCGGCAGCGACATCTGCTGCGCCACTTCGCTGTGCGACAGGTCGTGATAAAACGCCAGCGCCACCACCTGCCGGTGCAGCCCTTCCAGGGCTGACATGCAAAATGCGAGCGCCTTGGCGTCACCGCTCAGCTGCAGCGCTTCGATCGGCGTGGCCTGGGGGTCCCGGAGTGCGTTCATGACTTCGCTATCAAACTGGTCGGCATCGATTTCCACGGTATCGTCGCTGCGCCGCAGCACATCGAACGCCTTGTTGCGCACGATGGTGGCCATCCAGGTCATCGGCGCGGCCAGATGGCTCTGGTAAGCGGCGGCGTTGTTCCAGATGGCGACGAACCCCTCTTGCAAGGCTTCTTCAGCGAGCTCTTGCTTATGCAATATACGCAGCGCGAAGCCAAACAGTTTCGATGCAGTGGAGTTATACAGCTGGCGGAACGCCGTGGCGTCCTTGTTGCCGGCGGCAAGCAGCCAGGTTTTCAGTTGCTGCGGGTCGGGCTGATGGGCGGCGAGGGACACGGCTGGCCTTCACGAGGTGAATGGGATCACGCCTGGGAAGGTTATAACAGATTGGCAACCTTTAGCAACAAGGTTTTGTGCGGTGTTCTCCCGCCTTTAACGTCTCACAGAAGCGTAGCGAGCGGAAGCGAGTTGCGGCAGAGAAGCGGAACTGTGCTTGAGCACAGTGAGCATCGCAGGCTGCAAATCGCGACGCGCAGCAGCTTATGTGAGACGTTTAGCCGGCGATGGCCGTTTCCAGCAGCTTGTGCAGTTCGGCAAATTCCGGCTTGCCCACGTAGCGCTTGAGGATCTTGCCCTGCTTGTCGAGCACGAAGGTGGTGGGCGTGAGGGCCACGTCGCCGTAGGCCTTGGCCGCCTCGCCCGTCACGTCGAGCGCCACCTTGAACGGCAGCTGGCGCGTTTCGGCGAAGTTCAGCACGTAGTTGGCCGGATCGTATTTCATGGCCACGGCCACGAATTCCAGTCCCTGCCCCTTGTACTTGTTGTAGGTGTCGATCATTTCCGGCATTTCCGCCACGCAAGTCGTGCACGACGTGGCCCAGAAATTGACCATCACCACCTTGCCGCGCAGGCTGTCGGAGGTGATTTTCTCGCCATGGATGCCGTGGAACGTCACGTCCGGCGCGCTTTGCTTGTCGTTCAGCGACAGATAGCCGGCTGCCGCCACGCCCGCCACGAAGACGGCGATGAGGGCTGGCTTGATCCAGGACTTGCTTGCGGATGGCGAAGTGGACATGGCGAAGTTGAAATAAGTCACTAGAGTAGCGCGACGATGCGGTCATTATAGCTGCATCGTCGCGCCATTGCCGTAGGTCAAACGGCGGAGGCGCTTACTGCTGCACCGTATCGCTGACCGTGTTCGTCGTGCGCTGCTGCGGCGGATCGGGCTGCAATTGCTTCAGTTCCGCTTCCGAGATGTAGTCGAACAGCTTGATCACCTTCTGCACGCCGCTCACGCCGCGCGCCACGTCGGAGGCGACCGTGCCTTCACGCTGGGTGACTCTGCCCATCAGGAAGACGGTGCCGTTTTCCGTGACGACCTTGAAGGAGGCGGCCGAGATGGTTTTCATGTCCACCAGGCTGGCCTTGACCTTGGCCGTGATCAGCGCGTCGTTCGAGCGCGAGGTGTAGCTGGCGGGGCCGGCGATGATCAGCTCATTGGCCACCGATTCCACGCCTTCGATATTGCGCACTTCGCGCTCGACGGCGTTTTTCATCGCCTCGTCGCGCACTTCGCCCGTCAGCAGGACGCGGCGGTTGAAGCTGGTGACGTTCACGTGGCCGGCGTCGCCGACGATGGAGGGGACGCGCGACTCGCCCTTCAGGGCGATCGACTTGTCTTCGGTCTGGGCGCCCAAGGTGCGGCGGTCCGCCGCGGCAACGCCGCCCATCACCGCGCCGCCGACCATCAGTTCGATGCAGCCGGTGAGCGAAGTGAGCATGGCGCCGCACAGCAGTGCGGTGGCCAGCGGGCGCTGTACGCGTTTCCAGCCTGGGCCAGTACCGAATTTAGTCATTCACGTCTCCTCCGAATAGGGCGACGTCGATGCCGTCGCAGATGCAGTGTATGGTGGTCAGGTGGACTTCCTGGATGCGCGCCGTGCGCTCGGCCGGCACGCAGATGTGCACGTCGGCGTCCGTCAGCATCTTGCCGATGGCGCCGCCGTCCTTGCCCGTCAGCGCCACGACGCGCATTTCGCGCTCGAGCGCCGCTTCCACGGCCGCCATCACGTTGGCCGAATTGCCCGACGTGGAAATGGCCAGCAGGATGTCGCCGGCCTGGCCGAAGGCCTGCACCTGCTTCGAGAAGATTTCGCGGTAGCTGTAGTCGTTGGCCACGGCCGTCAGGATGGATGTATCCGTCGTCAGCGCCAGGGCCGGCAGCGGAAAGCGTTCGCGCTCGAAGCGCCCGACCAGCTCGGCCGCGAAATGCTGGCAGTCGGCGGCGGAACCGCCGTTGCCGCAGGCGAGGATCTTGTTGCCGTTGGACAATGCATAAAACATCAGGTCGATCGCCTGCGCAATGGGTTGCGCCAGTACGGTGGCGGCCTGGATCTTGAGTTCGGCACTTTCGTGGAAGTGCGAGAGGATGCGTTGATTATTCATAGTCTGCCGATTATAGTGCAGCCGCGCGGCATGGCGGACAAGCACTGTTAAAAATGCTTACATATCCAGAATGTTTTTCAGCCAGCTGATGCGCCCGGCGTCGATGCACAGGGCGTCGAAGCGGCACGGCGGCAGTGTCTGTTGTCCTTGCAGCCAGGTTTGCGCGGCCACCACCATGCGCCGCTGCTTGGCCGGCGTGATGCTGGCCAGGGCGCCGCCGTAGGCCGCGCCCGAGCGTTGCCGCACTTCCACGAAGACGATGGCGGTGCCGTCGCGCATGATCAGGTCCAACTCGCCGCCCCGGCACAGATAGTTGCGTTGCAATAGCACCAGTCCTTGCAGCAGCAGATACGCGAGCGCATCGTCTTCCGCCTGCCGTCCCTGTTCCCGTTTGGTCCAGAAGGGCGGCATGGCGCCAGTCCTTATTGTACCGGCGGCGCGGCCGGCGGGGCCGGTGGCCAGGTGCCCAGCACGCCCTGCTGGTAGCTGGCGGCCTGCTCCGTCCGTTCGAACACGCTTTGATCCTTCTCAAAGCGCACGGCCAGGCGGCCCGTTACGCCGTCGAGCGTGAAAGGCGCATTGGGCCGCAGCGCCAGTTCGCGCGCCACGCGGAAGGCATCGATGCCCAGTGCGTACAGGCGTTCCATGTCGGCCGTCAGGCGGCGTTCGCCCGGCTGCGGCGGTTGCGGATACACCATCACCTGCGGATGGTCGCGCTGCACCTGCCATGGCAGGTCCAGCAGGCGCGCGCCGTCGAGTTCGGGCCCGCTGGCGCCGCGCCCGGCGCCGGGATTGAGCGACGAGGTGCCGTACAGGGGCAGGTCGCTGCCGATGGCCACGCGCAGCTGGCGCGCCTGGTCGGCGTCCAGCGCGGCAAACAGCAGGCCCGGCGGCGTGGCGGCCAGGCGTGCGCGCAGCTGCACCAGTTCCGCATCGCTCAGGTAGCCGTTCGTGGCCGTCAAGTCCATGGTTTCGATCTTGCCGCCCTGGCGCAGCCATTCCTGCTTGAAGGCGGCGCTGGTGCGGCGCTGCGACGGCGAACCGGCCGACAGGATCAGCGCGCTGGCGCCCGGCTGTTCGCTGGCGGCCCAGGCGGCCACCTGGCGCGCTTCCGCCTCGATCGACAGGCCCATCACCAGCAGCTTGGCCGGCAGGCGCGCCTCGCCGCGGTTGTCCGGGTGGTTCAGGGCGACCGTGGGCTTGCGTACCAGGTCGCTGTTCGCGACGGCCGTCACGGCCGGGCGCGACAAGGGACCGACGACGATGTCCTGTTCTTCCTGCGCCTGTGCAAACTTGTTCAGCACGTCGGTGCTGCCGTCGCCCGTGTCGATCACCGTCACTTCAAAGCCGCTGCGGTCGCGCTCATACGCGGCCATGAAGCCGGCGCGCAGCAATTCGGCGGCCGGGCCCAGGGTGTCCGAGCGCAGCGGCAGCAGCAGGCCGATGTGGTGGACCTTGCCGTCGGCCGGCGCCGGCGCCGTGGCGGCCGGCATGTCCTGCGGCGTGCCGGTGGCCGGCTTGCTGGTGATGGGCGCCAGCGGCGCGCCGTTGCCGTCATACGCGGTAATATCGGGCACGGCCACGGCGAATGTCACGGGTTCGGGCGCGGGCGGCTTGGGCGGAACGGGGGGCGGCAGCGGCTTCGGTGGCGGGAGCGGCCTTGTGTTAGATTCAATAGGCGCGCACAATTGCCCGGGCGCGTCGCAAGGCGTGCTGCAAGCGCTCAGCATGCCGGTCGCGGCACAAACAAGCAGTAACTTCACACTATTAGCAAGCATTCAACCTCCAAAATGACCGTACAAGAAATCAGTTCCATCGCCAGCCTGCCCATCATGACAGAGGCGGCGCACCAGGTCTATCCTATCGCAACATTGTATGTAGTGGCCACGCCGATCGGCAATGTGACCGATATCAGCCTGCGCGCGCTGCATTTGCTGAGCCTTGCCGACGCCGTCGCCTGTGAAGATACGCGCAATACGGCGCACCTGCTGACGCGCTTTGGCCTGAACAAGCCATTGATTGCGGCACATCAACATAACGAACGCGAAGTGGCGCAGACGTTGATTGCGCGCCTGCACGCGGGCGAGCGCATCGCCCTCGTTTCCGACGCGGGCACGCCGGCCGTCTCCGACCCCGGCGCGCGCATCGTCGACGCCGTGCGCGCGGCCGGCTTGCGCGTGCTGCCCCTGCCCGGCCCGTCGGCGGCCATCACCGCCATTTCCGCCAGCGGCCTGCTCAATGACCAGTTCTACTTTGTCGGCTTCCTCCCGGCCAAGGCCAAGCAGCGCGAAAACATGCTGCACGGCTTGCGCGGCGTGACGGCGACGATGGTGTTCTACGAGGCGCCGCACCGCATCCTCGATTGCGCCACGGCCCTGGCCGAAGCGTTCGAGCCGACGCGCCAGGTGGTGTTTGCGCGCGAGCTGACGAAACTGTTCGAGGAAATCCACCGCTGCCCCCTGTCCGAAGCGGAAAGCTGGATCCGTGCCGACGCGCACCGCGAAAAAGGAGAATTCGTCATCCTGCTCGAAGGCGCGACCGAGGCGCAGGACGCGGAAGACGTGGAAGCGGAACGCATCCTCAACATCCTGCTGGCCGAATGCAGCGTCAAGCAGGCGGCGAACCTGACGGCGCAGATCACGGGGCGCAAGAAAAACGCCCTGTATGAGCGGGCGTTGCAGTTGAAGGGGCAGGAATAGCTTGATTCCAGCATACCCATATTGTGTAGGATCCTGCCCAAGTGAGTATGTTATTAAATAATCACCACTTGCAACCGCTATCCTTCTTGTCGAGCAACATCAGCACGGGCGCCAGCAAGCCTGCGCCGGAATAGGCGCTGCGGCAGTCGCCGCGCTTGCCTTGGGCGATGTCGCGCGCCAGCTGGCTTTCCGTTTGCAGCGGTTTGTCGGGGATTTGCCCCACGGCCGTGCCCACCTTGGACGGGTCGCGCTCGCCCGCCATCGTGCGCGCCGTGCGTTTGGCCGCTTCCATGTCGAATTTCGGCGTTGCCGGGCTTTCTTGCCTGAAGGTATCGGGACTGGCCGCCGGCGTGGCCGGTGATGCCGGGACGACCGTGATGGCTTGCGGGCTGGACGCTGGCGCTTCGCGGGCAGCGGCGGGTTTCGGCTTGCTGACGGGCTTGGCTTCCCGCTTCGGCTTGACCACCTCGACGGGCGGCGGCGGAGGCTTGGCGGCCAGCGGGCGTATCCATACGGCGATCGATTCCACGCGCGGCGCGGTGTCCGGCGGCGCAGGCGGCTGCACATGACGCCAAAGATAGATCAAGGCGCCATGCAGCAGCAAGGATACGCCGACGCCCAGCGCGATGCCGCGGCGATACGGCATGGGCTGGCCGCCGCCGCTTCTTTCTATTCTGAACTCCATTGCCGTCGTCGCCTTCATGTCTGTCGGGAGAACTTGCCAAGCCAGTGTCGCATACTTCAATCGTTTTGAAAAATACATGAGTCGCAGTGCCGCGCGTAAATAATTTACACAGAGTTTCACCTGACCCTTGACCGAAGTCGATACGGCCTGTATTATCTTGGTCTTCGGAGTGTGGCGCAGCCCGGTAGCGCACCTGGTTTGGGACCAGGGGGTCCAAGGTTCGAATCCTTGTACTCCGACCAAATTTGTAGAAAAAAACCCAAGAGTTTCGGCTCTTGGGTTTTTTTTCGTCTGTCTTTCGTACATGCGGCATGCAGTAAAAAGGGGCCGTCGGCCCCTTTCGTTTAAGCTGCGCGTTTCGCCGCAATCGCGTTGCCGGCGCGGCTGGAGCCCTTGCGCCCCAGCTGCTGCGAGATGAACTGGCCCGCGTCGACCACCAGGTCCAGGTCGATGCCGGTGTCTATCCCCAGTCCCTGCATCATGTACAGCACGTCCTCGGTGGCCACGTTGCCGGTGGCGCCCTTGGCGTAGGGGCAGCCGCCCAGGCCCGACACGGACGAATGATAAATCGCAATGCCCGTTTCCAGGCTGGCGTAGATGTTCGCCAGCGCCTGGCCGTAGGTGTCGTGGAAGTGGCCGGACAGGCCGCCCACGTGGAAAGCCGCGATGGCGCGTTCCATTACCGCCTGCGTCTTTCTCGGCGTGGCTACGCCGATGGTGTCGGCGATGTCGATCTCGTCGCAACCGAGGTCGCGCATGCGGCCCACCACGTCGGCCACGGCGTCGAGCGGCACGTCGCCCTGGTAGGGGCAGCCGAAGGCGCAGCTGATGCTGCCGCGCAGGCGCAGGCCGTGTTTCTTGGCCGCCTTCGCCACGCCTTCGAAGCGGGCGATCGATTCGGCGATCGAGCAATTGATGTTCTTTTGCGAGAATGCCTCCGAGGCGGAGCCGAAGATCACCACTTCATCGGCCTTTGCCGCCAGCGCCGCCTCAAAACCCTGCATGTTCGGCGTCAGCGCCGAATAAATGGTGCCCGGGCGGCGCGCGATCTTTTCCATCACTTCCGCGCTGGTGGCCATCTGCGGCACCCATTTCGGCGAGACGAACGACGCCGCCTCGATATTGGCGAAGCCGGCCAGGGTCAGGCGGTCGACCAGCTCGATCTTGACGGCGGCGCTGATGGTGTCCTTCTCGTTTTGCAGCCCGTCGCGCGGGCCCACTTCGACGATCTTGACCTGCTTGGGCAAACTGGTAGTTGGGTTCATCTCAATATCCTTGCAAACGGTTGACGATGCCGGCCACAAGCTCTCCGGCGTGCAGGCGGCGCATCTTGGCGGCGATCTGCGCCACGCTTTCGCGGCGCAGGGTGGCGGCCGAAATATGCGGCGTGATGGTGATGCGCGGTTCTTGCCAGAACGGGTGCTGCTGCGGCAGCGGCTCGTTGCGGAACACGTCCAGGGTCGCCCCGGCGATATGCCCGGAGCGGATCAGGGTCAATAAGTCCGGTTCGGCCAGATGCGCGCCGCGCGCCACGTTGATGACGTAGGCGCCCGGCAGCAGCATCGACAGGCGGGCGCGGTCGAGCAGGTTGTGCGTCTCCGGCGTGAGCGGCAGCATGCACACCAGCAGGCGCGTGCCGCGCAAGAAGGCTTCGAGCTCCTCTTCGCCCGCAAAACACTGCACGCCGCCGATGTGCTTCCGGCTGCGGCTCCAGCCGCGCAAGGGGAACTCGAACTGCGCCAGCGCCTGCAGCACGCGCGCGCCCAGCACGCCCATGCCCAGCACGCCGACGGGGAAATCCATCTTGTCGAAGGCGGGCAGCGGCTGCCAGATGCCGGCGCGGCCCTGCGCCTCGTAGTCGTCGAAGCGGCGGAAGTGGCGCAGCACGGCGTGGCTCACATACTCGGCCATCTGCACGCCCATGCCCGCGTCATCGAGGCGCACCAGCGGCACCTGGGCGGGCAGCGCCTCGCCGAACTTCAACAGCGCGTCGACGCCGGCGCCCGTGTTGAAGATGGCTTTGACTTCGCGCAAGGCCGGCAGCATGGCGGCGGGCGGCTGCCACACGACGGCGTAGTCGCATGGCGCGAACGTGTCGCCTTCGCGCCAGAAGACAATCTCGGCTTCGGGCAGCAAGTCTTTAAAGTCGGCGATCCACGCCGCCTCCTTGCCGTCCGACCGTTGTAGAAGAATGCGCATGGACGTTTCCAAGGGCGCCCCTTACGCGGCGGCCTTGAAGGCCAGCAGCGGCGCTCCATCGGCCACCTGGTCGCCCACCGCGTACAGCACGTCTTCCACCAGGCCGTCGTGCGGCGCGGCGATCGTGTGCTCCATCTTCATCGCTTCCATGATGACCAGCGGCTCGCCCTTCTTGACGTCCTGCCCTTTGTTCACCAGCACGGCGACGACCTTGCCGGGCATGGGCGCCGTCAGGCGGCCGCCCTCTGCTTCCGTTTCGCCCGCATGGGCCATCGGGTCGCTGTAGTGCAGCGTGTAATGCAAGCCGCCGGTGAATACGTGGAACTGCTCGCCGTCGCGCAGCACCGTGCCGTGCACGGCACGTTCACCGAGCTTGATGTGCAGCTCGTTGCCTTTGCGCGCCGTCAAGGTGAGGGGCTCGCCGTTGAACAGCCAGCCATCGGTTTTGTAGGCGATGCGCGCGGCATAGGCCTTGCTGTCGCCAGCCAGCGCGAATTCGTCGGCAAACGCCAGGCTGCGGCCCAGGGTGCTGTTCAGGCGCCAGCCCAGGGCATTGCCCCACGGGTCGGCGGGGTTGCCCGACTGCGCTTCGGACGCCGCTTTTTCTTCTGTCAGCAGGCTGACTGCCGCCAGCGCCAGGGCCGTGTCGGGCGCCGCCTGCAGGGCGGGGAACAGCGAGGCCTGATTGCGTTCGATCAAACCCGTATCGAGGTCGGCGCTGGCAAAGGCCTGGCCTTCGACCAAACGCTTCAAAAAGGCGATATTGCTGGCCAGGCCCACGATCTGGTAGTCGGCCAGCGCCTGCGCCATGCGCGCCAGCGCTACGCGGCGGTCCGCGCCCCAGACGATCAGCTTGGCGATCATCGGGTCGTAGAACGGCGAGATGGCGTCGCCTTCGCGCACGCCCGAATCGATGCGCACGGACGCCGGCACCACGGTGCCGCCCAGTTCGAACGTCACGGCCGATGGCGACTGCATGTGGCGCAGGGTGCCGATCGACGGCAAAAAGCCCTTTTCCGGGTTTTCCGCATAGATGCGCGCCTCGATGGCGTGGCCGTGGATGGTCAGTTCGCTCTGTTTTTTCGGCAGCGGCTCGCCAAAGGCGACGCGCAGCTGCCATTCCACCAGGTCGGTGCCGGTGATCATTTCCGTCACCGGGTGTTCCACCTGCAGGCGCGTGTTCATCTCCATGAAGTAGAACGAGCCATCCTGGTTGGCGATGAATTCCACCGTGCCCGCACCGACATAGCCGACGGCCTTGGCGGCGGCGACGGCCGCCTCGCCCATGGCGGCGCGGCGGTCAGGCGACATGCCCGGCGCCGGCGCCTCTTCCAGCACCTTCTGGTGGCGGCGCTGCACCGAGCAATCGCGCTCGAACAGGTAGATGCAGTTGCCCAGCGTGTCGGCGAACACCTGGATTTCGATATGCCGCGGACGCGACAGGTATTTTTCGGCCAGCACCTTGTCGTCGCCGAAAGAGCTGATCGCTTCGCGCTTGCACGAGGCCAGCGCCGCCTTGAAGTCGGCGCTGTTCTCGATGACGCGCATGCCCTTGCCGCCGCCGCCGGCCGAAGCCTTCAGCAGCACGGGGTAGCCGATCTTGTCGGCCTGGCCGTGCAAAAAGTCCGCATCCTGATTCTCGCCGTGGTAGCCGGGCACCAGCGGCACATTGGCTTTTTCCATCAGCGACTTGGCCGCCGATTTCGAGCCCATGGCGCGCATGGCGGAAGCCGGCGGGCCGATGAAGACGAGGCCCGCCGCGTGGCAGGCGTCGGCGAAGTCGGCGTTCTCGGACAAAAAGCCGTAGCCGGGGTGGATCGCCTGGGCGCCAGTGGCCAGCGCCACGGCGATGATCTTCTCGCCGCACAGATAGCTTTCCTTGGCCGGCGCGGGGCCGATCAGCACGGCTTCGTCGCAGACGGCGACGTGCTTGGCGTTGGCGTCCGCTTCCGAATACACGGCGACGGTCTGGATGCCCATGCGGCGCGCGGTGGCGGCGACGCGGCAGGCGATTTCGCCGCGGTTGGCGATCAGGATTTTAGTGAACATGGTCTCTCTCTTTGCAGCTCGTGGCTGGAAGTTTTTTATCTGAGGTGTCGCTGGGAGGGGACGCGCCCGGGCGGGGCGCATCCCATGGGCTGGATCAGCAGCCGCACTTCTCTTTCTGTACCGAGTCCAGCATGGCGCCGCGCGTCTGCAGGCCCAGTTTGTTCAGCAAGACGCGGTCGTCTTCCGCTTCCGGGTTGTCGGTGGTGAGCAGCTTGTCGCCGTAGAAGATGGAATTGGCGCCAGCCAGGAAACACATGGCCTGCACGGCTTCGCCCATCTGGCGCCGGCCCGCCGACAGGCGCACGCGCGCCTTCGGCATGGTGATGCGGGCCACGGCGATCGTGCGCACGAATTCGAACGGGTCCAGCGCTTCCAGGCCATACAAAGGCGTGCCTTCCACCTGCACCAGGTGGTTCACGGGCACCGATTCCGGGTACGGATTCAGGTTCGCCAGCTGGGCGATCAGGCCCGCGCGCTGCAGACGCGTCTCGCCCATGCCGACGATGCCGCCGCAGCACACTTTCAAGCCCGCTTCGCGCACGCGGCCCAACGTGTCCAGACGGTCCTGGTATTCGCGCGTGGAGATGACGTTGTCGTAGAACTCGGGCGCCGTGTCCAGGTTATGGTTGTAGAAGTCCAGGCCCGCGTTTTTCAGGCGGTCCGCTTGTCCCTCTTCCAGCATGCCCAAAGTAGCGCACGTTTCCAGGCCCAGCGCCTTGACCTTGCTCACCATCTCTTCGACTTTTTCCATGTCGCGCTCTTTCGGGCTGCGCCAGGCTGCGCCCATGCAGAAGCGCGTGGCGCCGTTGGCTTTCGCCTGGCGGGCCGCGTCGAGCACGGTGTCGATGTCGAGGATTTTTTTCGCTTCCACGCCCGTGTCGTAGCGGGCCGCCTGCGGGCAGTAGCCGCAGTCTTCCTCGCAGCCGCCCGTCTTGATCGACAACAGGGTTGCCAGTTCCACGTCGCCATCGGGGAAGTTGGCGCGGTGGGTTTGCTGGGCCTGGAACATCAGCTCATTGAATGGCAGGTCGAACAGGGCCAGCACATCGGCGACGGGCCAGGTGGCCGCTTCCGGCACGGTGATGCGCGCCGCTGGGCGGTGCAGTTCGACGGTTTTTGCTGCTTCTTGGACGTGAGACATGTGATTCCTTCGCTTCTATTTTTTAAATACGTTAAATGTTTGACTGTTGCGCCGGCCAGTTCGGCAAGCCGGTGAAATCGAGATACGCGGCCGCCGCTTCCGCGCTCGGCTGCGCCAGGCGCGGCACCCTGCCCAGCAGCGGCGCCGGGATGCGCTCGATCAGCGCATCGATATTTTCATCGAGGAAGCGCATTTCCACTTCAAGCGTGTTGGCGACCCAGCCGATGACCTTCAGGCCGCGCGCTTCGATGGCTTCCACCGTCAGCAAGGCCTGGCTGATGCAGCCCAAACGCATGCCGACCACGAGGATGACGGGCAAATCGAGCTGCTGCGCCAGGTCGGCCGAGTCGAAACCGGGCGACAGGGGCACGCGGAATCCGCCCACGCCTTCGACCACGACGGCGTCCGAGGCGGCGGCGATTTCCAGGTAGGCGGCCAGGATCGGCACCGATTCGATGCTCACGCCTTCGAGGGCGGCGGCGATGTGCGGCGCGGCCGCTTCTTTGAGCATGTAGGGCGTGGTGATATTGCGCAGCATGCTGACGTTGCCGGCGGCGATCAGGCTGTCGGCGTCTTCATTATGCAGTTCGCCGTCGCGCATCTCGGCGCCGGCGGCGACAGGCTTCATGCCGCAGGCGCGCACGCCGCGCGCTACCAGCGCGTGCAGCAGGGCCGACGAGGTCAATGTCTTGCCGATTTCCGTGTCCGTGCCGGTGACGAAACAGGCAAAGCGCGAGGGCAAGCCGGCAGTGGCGGGGGCTGGCTGCACGGCCGGCGCCAGGTCCGCCAGCACTTCGGCCACGATGGGGTCATCAAGGCTCATGGCGAGTCCTTTCCAGGGTGTTGACTGCGTTGATCAATTGCGCCACTTCCTGCGCCGTGTGGCCGGCCGACAGGGTCACGCGCAGGCGCGCCGTGCCCGCTGGCACGGTGGGCGGGCGGATGGCGCCGACCCACAGGCCCTGCTGGTACAGGGTGGCGGCGATATCGAGCATGTCCGCATTCTCGCCGATGATGACGGGCTGGATGGCGGACAGCGACGGCAAGGCTTGCCAGCGCCGCAGCTGCAAGCCGTCATTCCATTGCGCCACCAGCGCGGCCAGGTGGGCGCGGCGCTGCCGGCCTTCCTCGCCGGCGATGATGTCCAGGCTGGCCAGCAGCGCGTGCGCGAGCGCGGGCGCGGCCGCCGTCGTGAAGATGTAGGGGCGCGCCTTCTGGATCAGCGTTTCGATCACGGCGTCGTGCGCGCAAACAAAGGCGCCGCCCACGCCGGCCGACTTGCCCAGCGTGCCCACGTAGACCAGGTAGGGCGAATGCAGGCCGAAGTGTTCCAGCGCGCCGCGGCCATTGGCTCCCAGCGCGCCGAAGCCGTGCGCGTCGTCGACCACCAGCCAGGCGCCATATTGTTCGCACAGGGCCAGCAGCGCGGGCAGCGGCGCCAGGTCGCCATCCATGCTGAAGACGCTGTCGGTGACGACGATTTTCGTTTGTGCCGTGCTGGCCGCCAGCAGGAGCGCCAGGGCATCGAGGTCCGCGTGCGGATACACGCGCGTCTTGACGCGGGACAAACGCGTGCCGTCGATCAGCGAGGCGTGGTTCAGCGCTTCCGAGAAGATCTCGGCTTCGGCATCACCGGCCGCCAGGGCCGTCAGCACGGCCAGGTTGGCCATGTAGCCGGTGCAGAAATACAGCGCGCGGGCGTTTTCCAGGTTGGGGCCCACGAAATCGGCCAGGCGCTCTTCCAGCTGCGCGTGGGCGCGGCTGTGGCCGCTGATCAGGTGGGAAGCGCCGCTGCCGGCGCCATACAGGTCGGCGCCCTCCTTCAGCGCGGCGACGATGCGCGGATGCGACGCCAGGCCAAGGTAGTCATTGCTGCAAAAGGCCAGCATGGCGCGGCCATCGACCGTCAGGCGCGGCGCGCACGGCGTGTCGACGGTGCGGCGGCGGCGGATCAGGCTACGCTCTTCCAGTCCCTGCAATTGCTGCTTCAAGCGCGTGAGCAGTTCCATTTCAGGCTCCGATCACTTTGTTGAAGACGGCCAGCGTCTGCTGGCCCAGGCCCGCGATTTCTGCGTCGTCGAGGATGTACGGCGGCATCAGGTAGACGGTGGCGCCGATGGGGCGCATCAGCAGTTCGTGTTGCAGCGCCGTGCTGAAGAAGCGGCGCGAAAAGTCGGGCGCCGCATCGACGGCGTCAAAGGCCCAGATCATGCCCTGCTGGCGGAAATTCTTGACTTTTTCATGCTGCGCCAGCGGCGCCAGGGCGCGCGTGATCCTGGCGGCGCGTTCCCGGTTGGCCGCCAGTACGTCGTCTTCCTCGAAAATCGACAGGGTCGCCAGCGCCGCGCGGCAGGCCAGCGGATTGCCCGTGTACGAGTGCGAATGCAAAAAGCCGCGGCGCACGTCGGTGCTGTAGAACGCCTGGTAGATGTCTTCGCGCGTCATCACGAGGGACAGCGGCAAATAGCCGCCGCTGATGCCCTTCGACAGGCAGACGAAGTCGGGCCAGATGCCGGCCTGTTCGCAGGCAAAGAACGTGCCCGTGCGGCCGCAGCCGACGGCGATTTCGTCGAGGATCAGATGGACTTGATAGCGGTCGCACAGGGCGCGCACGAGCGACAGGTACAGCGGGTCGTGCATGGCCATGCCGGTGGCGCACTGCACCAGCGGCTCGATGATGATGGCGGCGATTTTGTCCGCTTTTTCCTGGAACAGCCGTTCCACGTCGGCCGCGGCGCGGCGCGCCACGTCCTGCGCCGTTTCGCCCTCGGCCGCCTGGCGGAAGTCGGGCGACATCACCGTCTGCGAGGCACGCAGCAGGGGGCCGTAGGCATCCTTGAACAGGGCGACATCGGTGACGGCCAGGGCGCCGATGGTTTCGCCGTGGTAGCTGCCTTTCAGGCAGACGAATTCCTGTTTTTCACCTTTGCCGCTGTTGCGCCACGCATGAAAACTCATTTTCAGGGCGATTTCCACGGCCGACGCCCCGTCGGACGCGTAAAAGCTGTGGCCAAGCACGCCGCCCGTCAAGGCGGAGAGCTTTTCCGACAGCTCGATCACCGGTTCATGCGTAAAACCGGCCAGCATTGCGTGTTCCAGGCGGTCCAGCTGGTCCTTCAGTTCCGCATTGATGCGCGGATTGGCATGGCCGAACAGGTTCACCCACCAGGAGCTGATGGCGTCCAGGTAGCGTCGTCCTTCGTGATCATACAGCCAGGCGCCGCGGCCATGGCTGACGGGGATCAAGGGGACTGCGTCGTGAGCCGATGCGTGGTGCTGCATTTGTGTGCAAGGGTGCCACACGCTGCGCAGACTGCGTTCGACCCAGCCCGATTGTTTTTCTGCTTTCAAAACTGCTCCAATGATTTTCTTAATCCATGCGCTAGCCCATGAGCCAACCCGGCTTGCGCTTGTCGAGGAACGATTGCACGCCTTCGCGTCCCTGTTCCGAGGCGCGGATCTGCGCGATGCGTTCGGCGGTGTCCGCCAGCAGCGCGTCGTCGACGGGCAGGCCGACGATCTCGCGCACCAGCGTTTTCGCTTGCGCCACGGCGTGCGGGCTGTTGCCCGTCAGCGCTTTGAGTACCTCGGCCGTTTTTGCGTCCAGCGCGCTTGCTTCGACTACCTCGTGGGCAAAGCCGATGCGCAGCGCTTCCTGGGCGGAGAATCGCTCCGCCGTCAGGAAATAGCGGCGTGCCGCGTTTTCGCCCATGGCCTTGATGACATACGGTGAAATAGTGGCCGGGATCAGTCCCAGCCGCACTTCGCTCAGGCAGAAATGCACGTCTTCCGCAGCCAGAATGATATCGCATGCGGCGACGAGGCCCATGCCGCCCGCATAGCAGTCGCCCTGGATCTTCGCCACCACGGGCTTGGGACACAGGTAAATCGTGCGCAGCATCTGCGCCAGCTGCAGCGCGTCGGCCTGGTTTTCGGCATGCGTGTAGCTTGCCATCTTCTTCATCCAGTTCAGGTCCGCGCCGGCGCAGAAGGCCGCGCCATTGGCCGCCAGCACGATGGCGCGCACCATCTCGCTGCGCCCCAGGCCCTCGAAGGCGCGCGCCAGTTCGGCGATCGTCGTCTCGTTGAAGGCGTTGCGCACGTCGGGGCGGTTCAGGGTCACGGTGGCGACATTGCCCTCGATGACCAGCTTTAAGGTTTCAAATTCCATGCTCTTCTCCCTGAATGCCGCTTACATGCGGAATACGCCGAACTTCGTGTCCGGGATTTCCGCGTTGAGCGCGGCCGACAGGCCCAGGCCCAGCACCATGCGGGTGTCGGCCGGGTCGATCACGCCGTCGTCCCACAGGCGCGCGGTGGCGTAATACGGGTGGCCCTGGTGCTCGTACTGCTCCTTGATCGGCTGCTTGAAGGCCGCTTCCTCGTCTGCGCTCCACTGCCCGCCCTTGCCTTCGATGCCGTCGCGCTTGACGGTCGCCAGCACGGAGGCCGCCTGGTCGCCGCCCATGACGGAAATGCGCGCATTCGGCCACATCCACATGAAACGGGGAGAGAACGCGCGGCCGCACATGCCGTAGTTGCCGGCGCCGAAGCTGCCGCCGATGATGACGGTGAACTTCGGCACGGCCGCCGTGGCGACGGCGGTGACCATCTTGGCGCCATTGCGGGCGATGCCCTCGTTTTCGTATTTGCGGCCCACCATGAAGCCCGTGATATTTTGCAAAAACACCAGGGGGATCTTGCGCTGGCAGCACAATTCGATGAAATGCGTGCCTTTCAGGGCCGATTCGGAGAACAGGATGCCGTTATTGGCGATGATGCCGACTTTGACGCCATAGATGTGGGCGAAGCCGCAGATCAGGGTGGTGCCGTAGCGGGCCTTAAATTCGTCGAAATCGCTGCCGTCGACGATGCGCGCGATCACCTCCCTCACGTCGAACGGTTTGCGCGTGTCGACGGGGATCACGCCATACAGCTCCTGCGTCGGATATTTCGGCTCGACCGACTCGCGCAGGGCCATCTGCTGCGGTTTTTTGCGGTTCAGGTTAGAGACGATGGTGCGCGCCAGCGACAGCGCATGCAAATCGTTCTGCGCCAGGTGGTCGACCACGCCGGACAGGCGCGTGTGCACGTCGCCGCCGCCCAGGTCTTCGGCCGTCACCACTTCGCCCGTCGCCGCTTTGACCAGCGGCGGGCCGCCGAGGAAAATCGTGCCCTGCTCCTTGACGATGATCGACTCGTCGCTCATGGCCGGCACATAGGCGCCGCCGGCCGTGCAAGAGCCCATCACGACGGCGATTTGCGGGATGCCCTTGGCCGACAGGTTCGCCTGGTTATAAAAAATGCGGCCGAAATGGTCGCGGTCGGGGAAGACGTCGTCCTGGTTCGGCAGGTTGGCGCCGCCCGAGTCGACCAGGTAGATGCAGGGCAGGTTGTTCTGGTCGGCGATTTCCTGGGCGCGCAAATGCTTTTTGACCGTCATCGGGTAGTAGGTGCCGCCCTTGACGGTGGCGTCGTTGCAGACGATGACGCATTCCTGGCCCGAGACCCTGCCGATGCCGGTGATGATACCGGCGGCGGGCGCCGCATCGACGCCCTTGGCGTCCTGGTACATGGCGTAGGCCGCCATCTGGGAAAACTCGAGGAAGGGCGTGCCGGGATCGAGCAGCATCTGCACGCGGTCGCGCGGCAGCAGTTTTCCGCGCGCGACATGCTTGGCGCAGGCAGCTTCGCCGCCGCCGGCCGCGATTTTTTCCACCTTGTCGCGCAAATCGTCGACGATGGCTTGCATGGCCGCGGCATTGGCCTTGAAATCTTCACTGCGCGGATTGAGTTTGCTTTCGATGTGCGGCATTGCGGTTCCTTTTTATTATCGCCCGGTCTCTCGGGTCGCGCTATTCGGGAAAACTGCCGTCGAGATAAAACCAGCGCAGGGCGCCACCGCCCTCGCCCGCCTCGCGCACGAAGCGGCTCACCTCATGCAGGCGGTGCGCGCGGCCGTTGACCTTGTAGCGGGCCACGAATTCCACGGTGTCGCGATGTATCTCTTCGGCTTGATCTGCTGATACTGCTTTACGTTGACGTAAACGTAAAGCAGATTTTACCTCAAGTCCCAGCCAGTGGACTTTTTCTTCGTCGGCAAACAAGGCGTCGGCGGGACGGGTGCTGGCGTGCCAGGTGGCGCGCAGGTAGGGCTCGTCGCGCAAGGTGAACGCCGTGTAGCGCGAACGCATCAGGGCTTCGGCCGTGGGCGGCAGGGCGTCGCCCGCGAGATACGGGCCGCAGCAGCTGGCGTAGGAGGCGCCGCCGCAGGGGCAGGCGGACAATTTCGAGGGTGTGGGCATGCGCTGACGATATGGAACAGAAAAGAGGGAACAGGAAAGTTCCGCAATTATCCGCCATAACGGCGGCGCCGGCCGCCGGCGCGCTATCTTTTTGGACTGAGGAAGTCCAGCGCGAACGGCGGCGCCTTGTTCTGCATCAAGTCGGCCAGGATGCGCGCCGTGCCGGCGGCAAAGGTAAAGCCCAGCGGGCCATGGCCCACGTTGAGCCACAGGTTGCCGACTTTGCTGGCGCCCACCAGCGGCGCGCTGTTCGGCGTGGCGGGGCGCAGGCCGGCCCAGGCCGTGGCCTGGTCGTAATCGGCGCCGTGCGGCATGGCTTCGCGCGCCAGCCGCGTCAGGCCGGCGATGCGGTTCCAGTCGATGCTGTTGTCGGCGCCCACCATGTCGACCATGGCGGCCACGCGCAGGTCGCCGCCTATGCGCGCATACAGCACCTTGCGCTCGAAATCCGTGATGCTGATCTCGGGCGCCCGGTCCTGCGCGCGGATGGGCGCCGTCAGGCTGTAGCCCTTCAGCGGATACAGGGGCAGGTAGATGCCGGCCGTGGCGGCCAGGTCGCGGCTCTGGATGCCGGCCGCCAGCACGTAGTGGTCCGCTTGCAGCAGGCCCAGGCTGGTGTCGACGCCCGTGATCGTGCCCTTGTGCGTGAGGAGGCGGCGCGCCTCGCCTTTCAGGATGAGCGAGCAGTTCGGGTGCTGCAGCAAGCGCGCTTCCAGCGCCAGGCAAAAGGCGTGGCAATCGGCCACCGCCTCGCCTTCCGTAAAAATGCCGCCCGCCAGCGCGCCCTGCAAGGCGGCCAGCGCCGGTTCGCGCTGCACGGCCTCAGCGGGAGACAGCACGATGCGCGCCTCTTCCGATTCGGGCCGCGCCACGGCCCGCTGGAAGATGGCGGGCGAGCGGTAGACGATGAGTTTGCCCGCATCGCGCCAGGCATACGCTTCGGGCGGCACCGTCAGTTCCAGCTGCGCCATGCCGGCGCGGCTCAGTTCTCCCAGTTGCAGCAGCTTGGCCGTCGTGCGGGCATTGCTGGCGGCATTGCAATTGCGCAGGAAGCTGGCCAGCCAGCGCCATTGGCGCCAGTCCGCTTCGGGACGGAAGCGCAGCGGACCGTCTTTCTGCAGCAGCCATTGCAAAGCTTTCAAGGGCACGCCCGCGTCGGCCAGCGGTGCCACATAGCGATAGCTGAGCTGGCCGCCGTTGCGGTAGCTGGCGGCAATCGCCACCTGTTCATTGCGTTCCAGTAAAGTGACCCTGTAGCCGGCCTCGGCCAGCCACCAGGCCGAAGTCAGACCGACGACGCCGCCGCCGATGATGATGACGTGTTGCTGCATGTTGCCTCGCTGCGTTGCGCTCCCATGGTGCGGAAGCATTCGATGAGAGCTTAGAGGCTGGTCATCCCGGCAGCCAATGAAACATCATGGTGCAGCCATAACTTTCAGGAATGCACCATCTTGTCGCACTATTGATTATTATCAATCGCACCGCGGTACAAGGTGGTGAGTATCAATTCCTCGCTGCGGCCCATGGCGGAATAGCTGCCCGGATAGCCTTCCGGATCGCTGCCAGTACCGCCCACCAGCATCACCATGCCATGCTTGTGCTTGAAATCGAGCACGAAGGCGGAGACGAGGCCATACGCGTCGCCCAGGTGGCCCACGGCCGAAAAGCTGCCTCCCTCGACCAGGCCGTTGCCCTGTCCTTCCACCGCATCGAACTGCTGGTTGCCCAGGCCCCAGGCACGGTACAAGCCCCGTTCGCTGTTGCCATTGCTGCCATCGGGTGCCAGCTGCCATTGGCGGTCAAACATCAAGGCGATGCTGGCCGGCTGCAATAGCTGCTGATTCCGGTAGCGCCCGCCGTCGAGCAGCATCTGCATGACCTTGCCCAGTCCCGCGGCGGAAATGCGCAAGCCGCCCGTGGGACTGAAGACGGTGGCGTTGCTGCCGATCACGTAGTTGGCCAGGCCGGCCGGGGGATGCTGGTCAAAATCGTCGGCCTGGGCGATCCAGGGGCCGGCTGGCCGCCACGCTTCCGTGTCCGGCGCGCGCTTGCGGTACAGGGTGGCCGTATTCGCCACGTCTTCCGTAGAAAATGCCGCCGGGTGGTAGCCGCCGCGCAACTGCAGGGGATCGAGCAGCAGGCGCCGCATCAGCAGGTCGAAGCGCTCGCCCGTGACTTGCTCCATCACCGTGCCGATCACGCCCCAGTTCAGGTTGGAATAGCTAAAGTAACTGCCGGGCGCGGCGCTGGAATCCCACATCGCGTCGCCGCCGGCCGTCAACACGTCGCGCAGGCTGCATTCGGGTCCCCAGGCATAGCCGCCCGCGTCGCGCAGCGAGGACGTGTGGCTGAGCAGGCTGCGCAGGGTCACGGGCCGCTGGGGGAAATGCGGGTTGCGCAGCGAAAAGCCTAAATAGATGCCCACGTCCTGGTCCAGGCTCAGCTTGCCCTGTTCGACCAGCCGCATCAGGCCCAGGGTCGTCATCATCTTCGATACGGAAGCGATGCGGAACAGGGTGGCCGGCGTCACGGGCAGGTTTTCCGCCGGCGTGGCGCCGATGTGCCGGTAGCCAAATTGTTGCTGATACGATACTTTTCCCCGGCGAATGGCCAGCACGGACAGGCTGGCCAGCGGATGCGCGCGATCATCGACGATGGCGGCCAGGGCCGCATCGAGGGCGCGCTGCTGTTCGTGTTGCAGCAACTGCTCAGTGCCGCTGCCGGACGGGGCGGCCAGCGCCGTCCAGGTGGTGCCCAGCAGTAGCAAGCCCAATAAACCCGTCATTTTGTTATGCATGTTTCCCTGTGTCGCGCTGTGGTGGAGGCGCCGCCAGCATAGAGCGCGATGGTTTCCATGGCTAATGAAAATTGCTTATTTATCTATAATGCAAAGCTATACGTACGGTAAAACATCGTTTTTTTAAGTGTATAACCGTTATTTATGCCCATTTTCCATTTATTCATGGGTGGACGGGCTACGCGCAAGCGTCATCGCTATTACACTAGGAGGACAAGGAGAACTGTATGAGCCAGACCAGCGTAGAACTCAAGGTCGATTTAAATGACAATTCGCCTTTATATATGCAGATCGCCCGCAAGCTGAGCGATGACGTGCGCAACGGCCGCTACCAGGTAGACCAGGCCCTGCCATCCGAACGTACCCTGTCCGAACTGCTCGACGTATCGCGCGTGACTGCCCGCAAGGCCATCGATCAATTGGTCGAGCAAGGCCTCGTCGTGCGCCGCCGCGGTTCGGGCAACTATATTGCCCCGCGCATCGAACAGCCGCTGTCGAACCTGTCGAGCTTTTCCGAGCAGCTGCAGCAGCGCGGCTACCGTCCCGGCTCGCGCTGGCTCAAGCGCGATGTCGTCATCGCCAGCAGCGACGAGCAGCTGAGCCTGGGCCTGGCGCAGAACACGAAAGTGGCGCGCCTGGAGCGCTTGCGCCTGGCCGACGACGTGGTGATGGCGTATGAAGTGAGCGTGCTGCCGTTCAGCGTGGTGCCGGATCCGGCCGCCGTGGGCGATTCGCTGTATGAATATTTGAGCAGCATCAAGAAGGCCCCCGTGCGCGCCTTGCAGCACATCCGCGCCATGAATGCGACGGACGTGCTGGCCGAGCAACTGGGCATCCCCGATGGCCAGGCCGTGCTGTTCATCACGCGTATCGCCTACCTGGAAACGGGCGAAGCGGTGGAACTGACGCATTCGTATTGCCGCAGCGACCATTACGACTTCGTGGCGGAAATGCGCCGTTCTCCGTAATTCCGCTGCCTGAATTACTGTCCGAACAGGCGGATCATCGATTCGGCCACGCCGACGGACGACTCCCAGCTCATGCCGGTCACCAGCCGGCCATCGACCTCGACGTGACTCTTGCCGTTGGCGCCGTGCCGGAAGATGCCGCCATGGCGCTTGATGCTCGCTTCCGCCGAAAACGGATAGGCCTTGTATATCGGCGACTCCTTGTTGAGATACGCATCGGGGAACGAGGTGAGCACCTTGCCCTGGATTAGGAAAGTACCGTCGCTGAGCTTCAGGTTCTTGATGCCCTCGGTGCCATGGCAGATGGCCGCAATCACCCCGCCTTGTTGTTCGTAGATGCGCATAGCGATGTCCTGCAGCGGCTTGTTGTCCGGGATGCCGACGATGGCCGCGCCGCCGCCGACGAAAGCCATGCCCGCATACTCGTCGGCCCTGACCTCGGAAACGGGCTTGGTATGGGCTAGTGCCCACATGAAATCACTGTCGTACAGATGCTTTTTGAGCAATTCGTCCGACGTGACGATCATTTCCAGGGGAATGGCGCCCCCCTCGGGACTGACGAAGTCGACCGCGTACCCTGCTTTGCGAAAGGCATCATAGGTATAGGCCAGTTCGGGAAAGTTATTGCCTGCGTTAATTTTTGTGCCGGGATATTGATGCACATTTGATACGACCAGCAGCACCTTGCGTGTCTGGCGCGGGGCTGCCGGCTCGCGATCGGCCGACTTGCTGATGATCTTCCAGTTGCCGGCGATCTTTTTCAAAAGAAATACGTCCACATAGCGCACCCCTTGCTGGGGAATGTGGATCTCGGCCTTGGCGGTGGCCACCTTGCCGCTCGCCTCCACCTTGATCAGTCGCCCGTGGCGCCCATTGAATTGCCCTATTTTCTCTGGGGAAAAGAGTTTGGCGTATTCCGGACCGCTGAGCTCCCATTCCGTATCGTTTTTGCCGTCCAGGTAAAGACGGGCGGTGGCATGGAAGGCCTGGTTGATCTCGTCCGGTACGTTGAAGCTGGTGCCGTGCAGATACAAGCGCACGGTCTCCCGGATGGCATTGTCGTCCTGGTCGGCGGTTGCGGCGGTGCCGGCGGCGGCGCTGCCGAGCAAGCAACAGGCGAGCACCGTTCGCAATAAAAACTGAATCATGACTTTACCCTCAATGAATAACTGCGTTTATCGGAGCAACGACTATTTCAGGTCGTTGCTGGTCGATAAGTTATCGAAATGCAGGGGAATTGATGTCGCCAAACAGGATTGCAGACTCCGGAATGGCGATTCCGGAGCGGTTTTAGGGGGAAACGGCCCTGGCCGCTGGGCTGGATTGGGCGCGGAAGCTGGCGGGTGTCTGCCCAGCAACCTTCTTGAAGGTCGAGTAGAAGGTGGAACTGGAGTTGAAACCGCAGCGCTCGGCAACGGTATCCATGTTCAGTTGCGGCTCGTCGGCCAAGACCTGTTTCGCTTCGGCGATACGGAATTCGTTGACGTAGGTAGTGAAGCTCTTGCTCAGCTTGTCATTCAGCACCTGCGACACCTGCGCCTGCGTACATCCTGCCCGTTTGGCCAGTTGCGCCAGGGTGAGGTTCGGATTCAGATAGGATTTCTGCCCGCTCATCTGTTGTTCCAGCGCGGCGAGCACGGCAAGCGCCTCGTCGTGCGTCAGGCGGCTGTTCTGGTATTTCGGCTTCGGCTCGGCAGGCGTCGAGGTTTCCTTTCTTAGCAGAAAGACCATGACGGCGACATGCAGCGAGAAGGTGAACGACAAGGCGCCGACTATGTACGACGTGAACGGCGTGCTCGCGTAGGCCGCCAGCATCACACAGCTGCCTGCAAAAACGCTCAGCATCAGCATGCTGCTGGTGGCCATCCGCTGTCCCTCGTTCAGCCATGCATGGCGGCTTTGCCAGAGCAACTTGGCAGTTGCCAGCAGGTAGCATAGCCAGAACAGGTGAATGGCATGACTCGAACGGTCCCATACAGGACGATACGCGGAATAGGGAAAGGCAACGCCTATGCCTATCAGCAGGAAGGACAGGCCGAGATGCCAGCGCCATTGTTGTCCGGCAGGCTGTTGCGCGAGTCCGGCCAGGAAAGAGCGCACATAGAGATAGGTCAAGGGACCGATCAGCAGGCATGCCGACAGGCCCAGCTGGCGGAATTCGAGTGCGATCGCCGGGTTGAAGTAGAGAAACGCGGATTTGGCGGTGCGCCCCCCTACGGCAAGCAGTAATGCACCGAGCATGCAGTCGGCCAGGCAGCGAGGCCGGCGGCTGAAAAAATAGACGGCCAGGAAAATGCCGTTGATGGCGCCCAGGGCGCTAAACAGGAACAGCAATTGGCGAGCGATCATGGGGCGTGTCGTGGATTGTGGCGTCGAAGCGAAGTATAGACACAAACGGGAGCGTATCGAAGTACAAGTAGTACACCATCTTCCTGCACTAGCCATAAACTCCCGTTATGCCCGCCCGCCATCCTTTCATGGCTGATCTTGCACATCGGTATTAAACTGGTTTCACCTTCAACCATGTTCTGAAATCATGTTGAAAACTGAAACCCCGAGCCGGCGGCATCCGGATCTGGACCTGTATCCGGTAGAGCAACTGGTGGCGGCGCTGGTCGATGACCAGTTCTGGGCCGTCGAAGCCGTGCGGCTGGCCTCGCCGCAGATAGCGGCCGCCATCACGGCCGCCCTGCCCCGCATCGCCGCCGGCGGACGCCTGCTGTACGTGGGCGCGGGCACGTCGGGGCGCCTGGGCGTGCTCGACAGCGTTGAATTGACTCCCACGTTTTCCTGGCCGCCCGAGCGGGCCGTCGCCATCCTGGCTGGCGGCGCGGGCGCCATGTTTACGGCCGTCGAAGGCGCGGAAGATGATTTACAGCAAGGCGAGCGCGATGTGCTGGCCCTGTTGCCGCAGGAAAACGATGTAGTGATCCTGCTGGCCGCCTCCGGCGCCACGCCGTACGTGCTGGGCGCCCTGCTGGCCGCGCGCAAGGCGGGCGCCTTGACCATCGGCATCGCCAACAACGTGGACGCCCCCGTGGCGCACGAGGCGCAATGCGGCATCGTCCTCGACACGGGCACGGAAGTCATTTCCGGCAGCACGCGGCTGAAAGCGGGCACGGCGCAAAAAATCACCCTGAACACGATTTCCAGCGCCCTGATGGTCGGTTTGCACAAAACGTACGGAAACTTGATGGTAGACTTGAAGCCGACCAACGCCAAGCTGATCTGGCGGGCCGTGCGTCTGACCATGCATGCCACCGGCGCCAGCGAGGCGCAGGCCAGGGCCGTGCTGGAGCAATGCCACTATCACGTCAAGGTGGCGATTGTTGCCTTGATCAAAAAAATTAACACCAACCAGGCACAGGCATTGTTGGCCAGAGCGGACGGCAGTGTGCGGGCGGCACTGGCGGACTGATCCGATGGCGCGGCATTCTTCTGTCTGGGAGACCAAGAAGGATGTATGGAGCTAGTGAAACAACCCGCTGCGGCGCGCGCCAACAAACCGTGGCTGTGGATCCCTTCCCTGTATTTCGGCCAGGGCATACCCTATGTCGTGGTCATGACCTTGTCCGTGATCATGTACAAGAATTACGGCTTTTCCAATACGGATATCGCCCTGTATACGAGCTGGCTGTACTTGCCGTGGGTTATCAAGCCCCTGTGGTCGCCCTTCATCGATATGTACCGCACCAAGCGCTTCTGGATTGTCGGCCTGCAGCTGGTGATCGGCGCCGCGCTGGCGCTGGTGGCCCTGACGACCTCCTTGCCCCATTTTTTCCAGATCAGTCTGGCCATTTTCTGGCTGATGGCTTTCAGTTCCGCCACGCATGATATCGCCGCCGACGGCTTTTATATGCTGGGCCTGGAAGAACACCAGCAGGCGGCCTTCGTCGGCGTGCGCAGCACGTTTTACCGCCTGGCGATGATCGCGGGCCAGGGCGGGCTCGTGTTCCTGGCCGGCTATCTGACGCATGCGACGGGCAATGTGCAGCTGGCCTGGTCCGTCGTGTTTGCGATTCTGGCGGGCCTGTTCATCACCCTCTTCCTCTACCACTACTTCGTCTTGCCGAAACCGAAGGATGACCGCCCCAGCATCCAGGACGCTGGTATTTCTCCGCTGCAAGAGTTCGTCGCCACCTTTGCCGCGTTTTTCAGGAAGAAGGATATTGTCGTCATCCTCGGCTTCTTGCTGCTGTTCCGCCTCGGCGAAGCGCAACTGTTGAAGCTGGCTGCACCCTTCCTGCTCGACCCCGTCGCCAAGGGCGGCCTGGGCCTCAGTACGGAACAGGTGGGCCTCGTCTACGGCACCATCGGCGTGATCGCCCTGACCCTGGGCGGCTTGCTGGGCGGATTCATCATTTCCCGCTTCGGCTTGAAACGTTGCCTGTGGATCATGGTGCTGTCCGTCCATCTGCCCGACCTGGTGTTTGTGTACCTGGCCTGCGCCTTGCCCAGCAATATCTATGTGATCGCGGGGGGCATTGCGTTGGAGCAATTCGGTTACGGCTTTGGTTTCGCCTCGTACATGCTGTACATGATCATGGTGTCCGATGGCGCCCATAAAACGGCCCATTACGCCATTTGCACGGGCTTCATGGCCCTGGGCATGATGTTGCCGGGCATGGCCAGCGGCTGGATACAGCAAATGCTCGGCTACCAGCACTTCTTCATCTGGGTCTGCATCGCCACCATTCCCGCCTTCATCATGGCCGCGCTGGTCAAGATCGATCCGGAATTCGGCAAGAAGGCCGAGGCCTGATTCTTTTGAACCGTGCGCCCGCAAGGATGGCGGGCGCACAGTAAAATGCTCCACCGATCGACCTGCGCTTCACCACTGCAAGGAATTGTTTTGTTGTCTACTTTTAAAAAACGCCTGGGCGCCACGACCGGCGTACTGGCCGCGCTGGCCACCGCCACATTGCTCAGCAGCTGTACCAGCACCAAAATGCCTTCCGCAGTGACGCCAGGCGAAGCAGGCTTGCCGGCCGTGCCGCCCGTGCAGCACATCACGGGCGAAGTGCCGCCGCCGGCGCCGCGCGAGTTCCGCGCCGCCTGGGTCTCGACGGTCGCCAATATCGACTGGCCCAGCCGCAATAACTTGCCGGTCGCCAAGCAGCAAGCCGAGGCGATCGCCATCCTCGACCGCGCCAAGTCCTTGAATCTGAACGCGATTGTGCTGCAGGTGCGTCCCAGCGCGGACACGATTTACCCGTCGCAGCTGGAACCGTGGTCGGAATACCTGACGGGCAAGCAAGGCCAGCCGCCATTGCCCCTGTATGACCCGCTGGCCTTCTGGGTGGCGCAGGCGCATGCGCGCGGCCTGGAATTGCACGCCTGGTTCAACCCCTATCGTGCCCGTCACGCGACGGCCAAGTCGCCGCTGGCGCGCGACAGTTTCGCGTCCACCAATCCGGCGTCCGTCAAGCAATACGGCCGCTACCTGTGGATGGACCCGGGCGACGCCGCCGCCTCGAAGCACACGACGGACGTGGTGCTCGACGTGGTGCGCCGCTACGATATCGATGGCGTGCACATCGACGACTACTTTTATCCGTATCCGATCGACGCGCCCGGCGCCGGCGCCGGTGCGGAAACGGCCGCGCTGGACGCGGGCAATGGCGGCGCCAAGCGCGAATTGCCCTTCCCCGATGAGCCTTCCTGGCAGCAATATCTGCTGGCCGGCGGCCAGCTGGACCGCGCTTCCTGGCGCCGCCAGAACGTCAACCAGCTGATCGAAGCTTTATATACGGGCATCCACCGCGAAAAGAACTGGGTGCGTTTCGGCATCAGCCCGTTCGGCATCGGCCGTCCCGACCGCCGCCCTGCCGGCATCGTCGGCTTCAGCCAGTACGATAAATTGTATGCGGATGCGGAATTGTGGCTGGCCAAGGGCTGGCTCGATTATCTGTCGCCGCAGCTGTACTGGCCCGTGGCGCAGGCGCCGCAGGCGTTTGGCGTGCTGCTCGACTACTGGCTGGCGCAAAATCCGTATGGCCGCCACGTGTGGCCCGGTTTATATACGAGCCGTATCGACAATTCCGCCAAGTCCTTCACGCCGCAAGAGATCATCAAGCAGATCGAGGTGACGCGCACGCGCCCCGGGGCGAATGGGCAAGTGCATTTCAGCATGGTGCCCCTGATGCAGAACCGTAAGGGTGTCAGCGAGCAACTCAAGGCAACTGTCTATCAAAGCCCTGCCCTGATCCCCGCCACGCCGTGGCTGGGCAAGGAAGCACCGGGCACGCCCGCGCTGGCCTTGCGCCGCGATTCCACCAGCCTGAATATGAAACTGACGGCGGGCGGCGGCAAACCTGTGGCGCAATATGCGATCTGGGCCCGCTATGGCGAAGACTGGCGCTTCACCGTAGTCACGGGCGTGCAGGGCGAACTGACCCTGGTCGATGATGCCACCGGCAAAGTCAACGCGGTGGTGGTCAGCGCCGTGGACCGCCTCGGCAATGAAAGCCCCCGCGTCACCGTGCGCGAACCGTTTGCGGCCGCCGCCAAGTAACTTTGCCGGATTACCGGCAGTCCATAACCTGCAGGCATGAAACATGCGCAAGCTTTCATGCCTGCAAGCTTCGCTTGGCTTTACACTCATGCCATGATTTCCTTCTCTGCAAGCAATACTGACTCTGCCGTGCTCGGGCTGGGCATCGACGCGGGCGGCACGCAGACGCGCTGGGCCCTGGCTACCGCCGACGGCATCATCGTGGCCGACGGCGCCGTGGAAGGCTTGTCTGCCTTGCAAATGAGCAGCGAGGCGGGCCGCGCCGCCGTGCATGCCACGTTTGCAACGTTGTGCAAGCAAGTGCTGGCCATCGGCCAGCCGCGCGCCGTGGTGGCGGGCTTGACGGGCTTTGGCGGCGATGATGTTGTGCTGGCGCAAACCTTGGCCGCGCTGCTGGCGCTGGACGCCGCCGACGTCAGCTTGGGCAACGACATTGAAATCGCCTATCGCGACAGTTTTGAACCAGGCGAAGGTTATCTGGTCTACGCAGGCACGGGCTCGATCGCCGCCTGGATCGATGCGGAGGGCGTGTTTCACCGCGCGGGCGGGCGCGGCGTGCTGCTCGACGATGGCGGCGGCGGCTACTGGATCGCGCGCGAAGCCTTGCGCCACATCTGGCGCCGTGAAGACGAGGCGCCCGGCAGCTGGCAAGGCTCGCCCATGGCCGGGGCCGTGTTTGCGCAACTGGGCGGCAGCGACTGGTCGCTGTCGCGCGCCTTCATGTATGGCCAGGACCGGGGCGCCATCGGCCGGCTGGCGCTGGCCGTGGCCGCCAGCGCGGACGCCGACCCGCTGGCGCTGGACATCTTGCAGCGCGCGGGACAGGAACTGGCGCGTTTGGCCCTGGCCCTGACGGCGCGCCATGGTCCCCGTCCCGTGGTGTTGGCGGGCCGCGCGGCGCAGTTGCACCCGGCCATCGCGGCTGCCATGCGGGCCGTTTTGCCCGTATCGTTGCAGATGGAGCAAAAAGTTGCCCGTTCGCATGAGGCTGCGGCCAAGGTGGCGGCCAGGGCAGCAGGCCAGCGTACTGGCAAGAACTGAACATTTTATTAACCCGAACACGGATCTTTCATGAAAAAAATCGCCCTCGCCCTGCTGGTGGCCCTGCTTTCCGCCTGTAGCACGCCCGCGCCGCACCTCGACCATAGCTTGACGGCGCGCAGCCAGAGCCCGCGCGTGAAATTCATCGTCATCCATTACACGGTGAGCGACCTGCCCCGCTCGATCAAGATCCTGACGGAACAAGTGGTCAGCAGCCATTATTTGCTGACCGACACGGACAAGCCGAAGTTTTACGTGCTGGTCGACGAATCGCGCCAGGCCAATCACGCGGGTGTGAGTAACTGGAAGACTTATACACAGTTAAATGTCAGCTCGATCGGCATCGAGATCGTCAACCCCGGCTACAAGGACACGCCGGAAGGCCGCCTCTGGTATCCATTCCCGCAGGCACAGATTGATGAGCTGATTCCGCTGTTGAAAGATATCCAGGCGCGCTACAACATCGCGCCGGAAAATATCCTGGGCCACAACGAAATCGCCCCGCAGCGCAAGCAGGACCCGGGACCGCTGTTTCCATGGCGCCAGCTGGCCGATGCGGGCCTGATCGTCTGGCCCGATGTCAACCGCGTGGCCGCGCAACGCCTCGTTTTTGAGCAGCAAGTACCTGATGCCGTCTGGTTCCAGAAAAAGCTGGCCCAGCACGGCTATGCGACGCCGCAGACGGGCGTGTTCGATGAAGCGACGCGCAATGTCCTGATCGCCTTCCAGATGAAATACCGCAATACGCGGTTTGACGGCATGCCGGACGGCGAGACGGCGGCCCTGCTGGAAGTGCTGACGACGCCGGCCACAGCTGTTGCAACAAAGTAGCACGGCCGTTCCAGCCCATGACTTTTTCTTATATGCTGAACATTGACGGCCCACGGGGCCACGGCAAGGTAAAGGAATAGCCCATGCGGCTGCGTCATATCGAAGTGTTTCACGCCATCATGCAAGTTGGCACCATCAGCGGCGCGGCCCAGGTGCTGCATATCTCGCAGCCGGCCGTGACCAAGGTCTTGCAGCATTGCGAATTGCAACTGGGCATGCCGCTGTTCGAGCGTGTGCGGGGCAAGCTGTACCCGAAGCCCGAGGCGCACCGTTTGTTTGTCGAAACGGAAAAGCTCAACCGCGATCTATTGGGCATCCGCCGCCTGGCGGCCAGCCTGAAGGGCCATGCGGTGGAAACCATCCGCCTGGTGTCCACGCCGACGCTCGCCATCAGCGTCTTGCCGTTTGCCATGACGGAGTGGCGGCGCGATTTTCCCCACACGCGATGCCAGCTGGCCACCCATCACACGGGCGAGATCGTCAATACCCTGCGCCTCGGTGAAGCGGACCTGGCCGTGTCGCTGCAAGACCCGCGCCACCCGGGCATCGTGGCCGAACCGCTGGCGCACGGTGTCATGACGGTGATCGCCCCGGCCGGCACCTGGCATGCGGCCGATTGCGGCACGCCGTTGACGGCGCATGGCCTGAATGGCGAGCTGATCGGTCATGCCGACAACGATCCGCTGGGCGAACTGGTGGTGGCCGCCTGCGAGGCACAGGACATCCACCCCGTGTTTTCCACCGTGGTGCAAACCTATCAAATCGCCCGTTCCCTGGTGGAAGCGGGCGCCGGCATGGCCGTGGTCGACCCGTTTACGGCCGCCTCCGGCTCGCCCGAGCGCCTGCAGCGCCGTCCCTGGGCGCCCACGATACCGATCCAACTGTATTTATTGACGGCGAGCCACTCGCCGCTGTCGCATGGCGCGCGGCGCCTGGCCGACAGCATCGGCGTGGCGGCGCGCAACTGCCTGGAAAGAGAAGTCTGATGTCTGTTGCAAGTTTGCAATTGGAAGCGGTCGGCAGCGATCCGCAATTTCGCCACCTGAGCAGTATTGCCGGCATTGCCGTCGACTTGCGCTATGCCACGCCCGACAATTTCGTCGGCCGCGACTTATACAGTCCCATCGATTGCGCCTGGCTGCACCGCGATGCGGCCGCCGCGCTGGAACGGGCCGTGGCCTGGCTGGCCGCGCAGCGCCCCGATCATCATCTCTTGGTGCTCGACGCCCTGCGCCCGCAGCGGGTGCAGCAGCAACTGTGGGATGCATTGCAGGGAACGGAGTTGCTCGGTTACATCGCCGAGCCCTCGCGCGGCTCGATTCACTCGTTCGGCATGGCGCTCGACATCACCATCGTCGGGCCGGACGGGCAGGAGCTGGACATGGGCACGGGTTTTGATGACCTGAGTGAGCGCTCGCATCCGGCACTGGAGTTGGTTTTGCTGGAAAAGGGAGAAATTGCCGAGGAGCAGGTGGCACACCGCCGTTTGTTGCGCGACGCCATGTTCCAGGCGGGTTTCTTCGGCATCAACAGCGAATGGTGGCATTTCGATTGC
Source organism: Janthinobacterium sp. GW458P (assembly GCF_002127585.1). GTDB lineage: Bacteria > Pseudomonadota > Gammaproteobacteria > Burkholderiales > Burkholderiaceae_D > Janthinobacterium. Next base: position 1,877 of record NZ_NEGZ01000048.1, on the reverse strand, counting down.
GGCGACCGGGTGCTGGTGCGCCAGACCTACACCCGGGTACTCTGATTAGAAGACCTTTAAACCTTTCAGCATCACGATCAGGATCAGCACGGGCGAGACAAAGCGCAGCAGGAACAGCAGCACATGCGCCAGGGTTTGATTTTGCAGCTGGCCATGATTGCTGATCGCCTCGATGAAATGCTGCTTGCCCCAGGCCCAGCCTGTAAACAAGGCAATCGCGATGCCGCCCACGGGCAGGAAGATATTCGACGAGACGAAGTCGAACAGATCAAACATATTCAAGTTAAACAGCTTGAAGTCCGCCAGGGTGCTGTTACTGAGCGCGCACACGGAACCGAGCACGGCCAGCAGTAGCATGGTCACGATGGTGGACTTGGTGCGCGTCCAGCCGAAGCGTTCATGGAAAATCACCACGGGCACTTCCATCAGCGACAGCATCGCCCCTGTGGCGGCCACGGCGGCGAGGATGAAGAACACCACCATCAGGGCTTGGCCCATGGGAATTTGCGAAAACACGGCGGGAATCGTGATGAACACCAGCGACGGTCCCGCGCTGGGGGCAAAGCCAAACGTGAACACGGCGGGGAAGATGGCGATGCCGGCCAGCATCGATACACCGAGGTCGGCTGCCATCACGCGCAAGGTGGTAACGGGAATATTCTGATCGTCGCGGAAATAGCTGCCGTAAGTCATCATCGTGCCCATGCCGACGGACAATTTAAAGAAGGCCAGGCCCATGGCCGTCAGCACGACGGAAGCCGTCAGCTTGGAAAAGTCAGGACGGAACAGGAACGCCAGGCCTTCGCCCGCTTTATCGAGCGACAGACTGACCGCGCATAGCAGGAGCAGCAGCAGGAACAGCAGCGGCATCAGTTTCTTGGCGATCGCCTCGATACCCTTGGTCACGCCCAGCATCAAGATACCGCCGATAAACAGCAGCACGCCCCATTGCCAGAACAGCGATTGCAAAGGATTGCTGATCAGGGTAGCGAAAGCCGCTTCCGTCACCAGCTTGTCGCTGCTGAGGATGGAGCCATCGATGGCCTTGGCGATATAGGCAAATACCCAGCCCACCACTTCCGAATAAAACGCGACGATCAGGAAGGCGGCGACCATGCCGATGAGGCCGACCAGCCACCAGGGCTTGCCCTTCGGTGCCAGCCGTTCCATGGTGGAGATGGGATTGACCTTGGCGCGGCGCCCCAGGGTGATTTCCGCGATCATCACGGGCAACCCCACTAACAAGGTAGCGAGCAGATAGATGAGCAGGAAGCCGGCGCCGCCATTGGCGCCCGTCAGGTAGGGGAACTTCCAGATGTTGCCGAGACCGACTGCGGAACCGAGGGTGGCGGCGAGCACGCCGAAGCCAGTGGTAAAGCCAGCTCGTTTCAGGGTCAGGCCTGATCCTTGAGCTTGTTGTTTCATGGTGAATCTTCTATGGTTCTATATATAGACAAGCGCCGTTTGGCGCGGAGGGGGCGAAATTGTAGCAGTTGGCCGCAAAAGCCCCGGAAAAGCCTTGCTTCCGCTGGGGCGCTTTGCTATAGTTCGCCTCCCCAATGAGACGCAGTCAAATGCGGCACTTGAGGATCACCGGAAACGGCGATGAGCAAGAAAAGAAGGAGTTGACGGATGTAGCGAAATGCTTCATACTCTTCCTTCTTCGCAGCTGACAAACACAACGCTTTGTCGATAGCGCGAAAGCAGTAACCGAATACAGTTCTTTAAAAATTAACAGTCGATAAGTGTGGACATTTGATGTAGTGCAGCGCCGATCTTCGGATTGGCGTCATACTTAAAATATCAAATGTTCACGAAGAAATAAATGAAATAGGACGCTTCGCAAGAAGTGGCCTGTCAGTTGTTTTTGAGTGAGC
>NZ_NEGZ01000047.1 GCF_002127585.1 Janthinobacterium sp. GW458P | reverse complement strand
CGCCTGGGGACCGGCCGTGCGCCTGCGCCCGCGGGCGGCCAACGACGTGGCGCCCGCGCCGGGGCAGGGCAGCCAGCTGCAGGCAGTGCTGGAAAGCAATTACGCAAGCCTGCACCGCCGCCTGGCGCGCCACCTCGGTTGCGCCGAGCTGGCCAGCGACTGCCTGCACGACGCCTGGCTGCGCCTGGGCGAGGCGCCGGCGGGCGGCAGCCGCACCGTGGCGCACAGCCCTGTCGCCTACGTGTTCCGCGTGGCCTGCAACGTGGCCACGGACAGCCTGCGCCGCAGCCGCGCCTGGCTGTACGCGGATGAGGAAGAAGGCGAGGCGGCGCTGGTCGACGGCGTGGCCGACACGGCGGCGGGGCCGGAGCGGCTGGCCGAGCTGCATGGCGACTTGCGCCGGCTGGAGCAGGCCGTCGCGCTGTTGCCACGGCGCCACCAGCAAGTGCTCGAAGCATTGCGCGTGGACGAGATGAGCCGCCAGGAGGTGGCGCAGCGGCACGACATGTCGCTGCGCAATGTCGATACGGCCTTGCGCCAGGCGCTCGACCATTGCGCCCGTCACACGGGCTACGCGGCGCTGGCCGGCGTGAGCGCCTCCCGGCGCATGGTGCGGCTGCGCGAAATGTGACAAAGCGTGTATTTCTGGTAATTTCCTGGTGTTATGCTCGGAACGCATGTTGTGGGGCAGTTTTCTGGCCCGCAAGATCATGCAGCCAGGAGATTGCATGGACAGGTCGACAACGCCGCCCCGGATACTGATCGTCGATGACGAGCTGGCGCACGTGCGCGCCCTGTGCGACACCTTGCGCGGGCAGGCGTACGACACGACGGGACTGGCGTCGGGCGAGGCGGCCCTGTCGCTGCTGGCCATCGAATCGTTCGACCTGCTGCTGGTCGACCTGATGATGCCGGGCATGAATGGCATCGCCGTGGTGAAGGCGGCGCGGCTGCTCGACCCGGACCTGGCCTGCATCATCATGACGGGCGAAGGCACGATCGCCTCGGCCGTGCAGGCCATGCAGGCGGGCGCGCTCGATTACGTCGTCAAGCCATTCAAGGTCTCGGGCATCCTGCTGATACTGGCGCGGGCGCTGGAGACGCGCCAGCTGCGCATCGCCAACGCGCGCCTGGAACTGCTGCTGCGCCAGCATACGGCCGAACTCGACGCCATGAACCAGGATCTGCGCCTGGCCCGCGAGGTGGCCGAGCGGGCGAACCAGGAAAAGACCAATTTCCTGTCCAGCATGAGCCACGAGCTGCGCACGCCGCTCAATGCCATCCTCGGCTTTTCGCAGATGCTGACGTCCGACTCCATTCCCTCGACGGCGCAGGAAAAGAAAACCTTTGCCTCGCATATCTACGGCGCGGGCCGGCATCTGTTGACTTTAATCAACGATATCCTCGATATCGCGAAAATCGAGTCGGGCAATCTGTCGCTGTCGATGGAAGCGGTGGGCCTGGCCGACATTTACCATGAATGCTGGCAGATGATGGAACCGCTGGCGCGCAAGCGCGGCATCACCTTGACCTTTGTCGAGGCGGGCAGCATGCATGTGCTGGCCGACCGCACGCGCCTCAAGCAGGTGCTGCTCAACCTGCTGTCGAACGCCGTCAAGTACAACCGCGAACAGGGCGAGGTCCACGTCGATTGCCAGCCCGTCGACGGGCGCCGGCTGCGCCTGTCCGTGCGCGATACGGGCGGCGGACTGAGCGCCGCACAGCTGGAGGCGCTGTTCCAGCCCTTCAACCGCCTGGGGCGCGATGCCCGCGACGAAGAGGGCACGGGCCTGGGGCTGGTCGTGAGCAAGCGCCTGGCCGAAGCCATGCAGGCATCCATAGGCGTGGCCAGCACGCCAGGGCGCGGCAGCACTTTCTGGCTCGATATCGCCAGTTGCCCCGAGCGGGCGCCGCAGCCGGAAAGCCCGCGCCTGCCCGTATTTCCCCGTCCGGCCGAAGCGTTGCCGTTGCCGGAACGCAAGACGCTGCTGTACGTGGAAGACAATCCCCTGAATGTCACGCTGGTGGCGGGCCTGATCCATTTCCGCCCCGACCTCGACCTGCTGTCGGCCGGCGACGGGCAGACGGGACTGGACCTGGCGCGCCGCCACCTGCCGCAGCTGATCCTGATGGATAGCGACCTGCCCGACATCAGCGGCACCCAGGTCATGCAGGTGCTGCGCGCCGATGCCCGCACCGCGCATATCCCCGTCATCGCGCTGACGGCCGTGGCGGGGCCGGCCGACGTGCGCCACGGGCTGGCGGCGGGCTTCTACCGCTATCTGACCAAGCCGATCGACGTGGGCGCGTTTTCCGAGGCCATCAACAGCGCGCTGGAGTCGGCCACGGCGCAGCGCAGCGCATGAATGCCCCGGCGCGGCGCGGGCTCTGGCTGGCGGCGGTCGCGCTGCTGCTGGCGCTGTCCGCCGCGGCCATCTGGCGCCTCAATGCCCGTGCCGGCCCGCCGCCCGGCCCCGTGGAAGTGCTGCGCCTGGCCGTGAATGCGGAATACGTGGGCAGCTGCCCCGTCCTGGCCGCGCGCGGCCAGGGGTATTTTGCGCGCGAAGGCATCCATGCGCTGCTGCAGCCGTATTCGTCGGGCAAGGCTTCGATGGAAGCCGTGCTGCAGGGCACGGCCGACCTGGGCACCGTGTCCGATATTCCCGTGGTGCTGGCCAGCCTGAAAAACCAGGCCGTCGTCATCATCGCCAGCATTTTCGAGGCCGAGCGCGACCACGGCATCGTGGGGCGCCTGGACCGCGGCGTGTCCACGCCCGCCAGCCTGAAGGGCAAGCGCATCGGCGTGACCCTGGGCACCTCGGGCCAGTTCACGCTGGACGCCTTTCTGAACCGCCAGAAGCTGCTGCCGGCCGAAGTCACCTTGCACAACTACGCGCCGGACCAGCTGGCCGGCGCGCTGGCGCGCGGCGAGGTCGATGCGGCGGCCGGCTGGGAACCGTTCCTGACGGGCATGACGCACGCCATCGCCGGCAATGCAGCCATCTTTTATGGCGAAGACGTGTATGCGGGGCTGTTTAACGTGGCCGGCACGGGCGATTACGTGCGCGGCCATCCGGCCACGGTGCGCAAGGTGCTGCGCGCGCTGCTCGCCGGCGCGCGCTTCTGCCGCGACGAGCCCGATGCCGCGCGCGCCCTGTTTTCCAAAGCGTCGGCCAGCGAGGCGGCGCGCCTGCAGGCGGCCTGGCACGGCTACGAGTTCGGCGTCGTGCTCGACCAGCGCTTGCTGCTGGCGCTGGAAGACGAGGCGCGCTGGGCCATCAAAAACCGCCTGGCCGGCAGCGGCGAGATGCCGAACTTCCTCGACGCCGTCTACCTGGACGGCCTGGAAGCGGTGGCGCCATCGGCCGTGACGGTCATTCATTGAGAAAACCACCGTGAAAATCGTGACGCGCTTCAAGCTGGCCGAACTGTTTTGCGTGGCGCTCGTGGCCGTCATCGTCGCCGTGCTGTTTTCCACCACCATGGCGATGCAGCGCGAACTGGCGAAAAACAAGGCGGCGGCAGATATCCTGCAAGCCGTCACGTCGCTGCGCTACCTGTCGATCGAATACGCGCTGCACCATGGCGCGCGCACGCGCGCCCAGTGGCAGTTGCGCAGCGAGTCGCTGGCCACGGGGCTGCTGGCCACGCCCGCCTTCAACGGCGGCGAGGAGCGCGCGCTGCTGCGCGAATTGCAGGGCGACCTGGCCGGCGTGGGCACGCTGTTCGAGCTGTTCGTTGCCAACCACCGCGAACTGGGGCAGGACCCGCAGCGGCGCGAAGTGCTCGGCGAGCTGGAGTCGCGCCTGTCCGGGCAGATCATGGGCAAGGTGCAGGGCATGATCTCGGATGCGATGCGGCTGTCCGAATTGAGCCGGCAAGGGGTGCTGGCGGCGCAGCAGCGGGCCAACGTGGCCGTGGTGCTGTTCGGCGGCATGATCATCGCGCTGGTGGCCGGCTTGATCTATTTCACCATCACCAGCGTCACGGGACCGCTGGAAAAGCTGCGCCAGGGAACCCTGATCGTCGGCGCCGGCAAGCTCGATTTTGCGCTCGGCGTGCACACGAAAAATGAAATCGGCGACCTGGCGCGCGCCTTTGACGGCATGACGGAAAAGCTGCGGCGCACCACCGTCTCGCGCGATGAGCTGGCGCGGACGAATACCGCGCTGGAAAACCAGATCGCCGAGCGCCAGCTGGCCGAGCGCAAGGTGCATGAACAGGTCGAGCGCCTGAACCTGCTGCAGCAGATCACGCGCTCGATCGGCGAACGGCAGGACTTGCGCAGCATCTTCCAGGTCGTGGTGCGCAGCCTGGAAGACCAGCTGCCCATCGATTTCAGCTGCATCTGCCTGTACCGGCCGTCCGAGCACGCGCTGCAGGTGACGTGCGTGGGCGTGCGCAGCGAGGCGCTGGCGCAGTCGTTCATGATGGGCGAGCAGGCGCACATCCCCATCGACGAAAATGGCCTGTCGAGCTGCGTGCGCGGCAAGCTCGTGTATGAAGCCGACATCGCCGGGGTGGCGTTTCCGTTTCCCCAGCGGCTGGCGCAAGGGGGGCTGCGCGCCCTCGTCATGGCGCCGCTGCTGGCCGAAAACACGGTCTTCGGCATCCTCATCGTGGCGCGCCGCGCCGCGCACAGCTTCACCAGCGGCGAGTGCGAATTCCTCAGCCAGCTGAGCGAACATGTGGCGCTGGCCGCCAACCAGGCGCAGCTCTACGGCGCGCTGCAGCGCGCCTACGACGATTTGCGCCAGACGCAGCAATCGGCGATGCAGCAGGAGCGCCTGCGCGCGCTGGGCCAGATGGCCAGCGGCATCGCGCACGACATCAACAACGCCATTTCGCCCGTGGCCCTGTACACGGAATCGCTGCTGGAGACGGAAACGAGCCTCAGCCCGCATGGCCGGCATTGCCTGGAGGTAATCGAACGCGCCATCGACGACGTGGCCGCCACCGTGGCGCGCATGCGCGAATTCTACCGCCAGCGCGAACCACGGCTGGCGCTGGCGCCCATCAACGCCAACCTGGTGGTGCAGCAGGTGCTGGACCTGACGCGGGCGCGCTGGAGCGACATGCCGCAGCAGCGCGGCATCGTCATCGTCCTGCACACGGAGCTGGCGGACGAGCTGCCCATGCTGCCCGGCAGCGTGGGCGAAATCCGCGAAGCGCTGACCAACCTGGTCTTCAACGCCGTCGACGCCATGCCGGAGGGCGGCACCCTGAGCGTGCGCACCAGCTGCGTCGGCGTGCCGGGGGGGGCGGCGCGGCAGGTGTGCATCGAGGTCGGCGACACGGGCGTCGGCATGGACGACAATACGCGCCGGCGCTGTCTGGAGCCGTTTTTCACCACCAAGGGCGAACGGGGCACGGGCCTGGGCCTGGCCATGGTGTACGGCATGATGGAGCGTCACGGCGCCAGCATCGACATCGTCACGGCGCCGGGGCAGGGCACGACGGTGCGCCTGGCGTTTCCCGCCGACGCGGCGCAGGACGTGGCCGAACCGGACGAGGCGGCCCACGTGGTGCCGCCGCGCCTGCGCATCCTCGTCGTGGACGACGACCCGATGGTGCTCAAGTCCCTGCGCGACATCCTGGAAATCGACGGCCACGAGGTGGTGTCCGCCGACGGCGGCCAGGCCGGCATCGACTGCTTCCGGGCCGCATACGGCAGCCACGCGTATTTCGCCGTGGTCATCACGGACCTGGGCATGCCCTACGTGGACGGGCGCAAGGTGGCCAGCGCGGTGCGCCAGTGTTCCCCGGCCACGCCCATCATCATGCTCACGGGCTGGGGCCAGCGCCTTTCAGCCGACAGCGACTATCCCGAACACGTCAACTGCGTGCTGGGCAAGCCGCCCCGGCTGAAGGAATTGCGGCGCGCCCTGAACAAGGTCATTTCGACGGGTTAGCGCCGCCGAGTCGTTCAAGCTCTATCATCCTTGTTTAATCCGTATCAAGCTTCGCTGCGACGTCCGCACAGCCGCGTGACGACTCACTAGACTTGTATGAATGGACCCGTCATTCCAGCCTTTGCCAAAGGCGTGATGAGTTTGTTTGTTATCTGTCCAAGCGAGTCAAACGACTTGTCGTGAATTAGGGCGATACTGTGATCATACCGAGACCCCCGCCAGGAGCGGCACCTGTCCCGACGTACAGCAGCGATTCGCTGAGCAAGAAAATAGCGATCCTCGACCTCGTGACGACCTTGACATATAAACTGGCCGTTGCTGCGGGTGCCATCGTCACGCTGACTTATCTTTTTGACATTCAATTTTTCCCCAGTGGCCTGACGCCAGGGGAAGTGGTGTTCTTTATCTTTGTGGCACTGATGTTCGGTTTTCTGTACTGTATCTTCCTGTTGTTCGGGGCCATGTCCGCACTGTGGCTGCTGCAACTGCTTTCTTTGTCGGAACGGTGTATTGCCACGCGGCGCGCCTTCCATGGGCGCGCGGCCCTGTTTGTCGTTCCAGCCGGGCTGCATGGCGTTGGCTATTTTCTAGTATCGCTTTCCTTTTTTTTGCTGTCCTTGCATTTTGCTTTCGCCGGCGCACAACCTTCCTTGTTTTTGCTGATACTGATCTTTTTTTGTGCCGGTTTCCTTACCCTTTTTATAAGCACGGCTGGTACGCAAGCGGGTATCACGGTCGCAGGCGCGCAGCCGAAGCCGCAGCGCAGATTGGCGCAGCTTGCCGCAGTGTTCGTGGCACCGCTGGTACTCGTGCTGTTCTTCGGGCCGTTCATGAATATGGTGCATATGGCTTTTCAGCTATTGGGTGTGCGTATTCCCGACGTGAGCATTGAATTGCCCGAGAGCGAGCTCGGTGAAATCGAGCGCGTCACGGAAGTCGTCGGCCGCCCCATCCTTGACTGCCGCAGGGGCGCCGGGGGCAGATTGCTGGTACATCATGCCGATGTCTTGTGGACCAGCGTTGGCGGCGTGTCGCTTGTCACGTTCACTGTACGCACGAAGCCGGAGGCCGGCATTTTCAGCCCTGAGCCGACCATCCTCAGGGTTGCCACCCTGCGTCTGGACGCGGCAACGATGCGTGTCATCAAGAGCAGGCCTGCGCTGAATCCCTGTTTCGATCTTTCCAATGACTTGCTGTTCAAGACCGCCAGTGCGCAATTATTGCCAACGGCACAAGCGCGTCTGCAGGCTCTTGCCTCAGCCATTCTGGCAGCGGGCGCCCCCAGTGACATTCTGGTGCGGGGTCACAGTGACGCCCGTCCTTTCGCGAGTAGCATTGCCGGAAAAGCCGTGGATAACCAGCGTCTATCGGAGCTGCGCGCAGAGGCGATCGTCAATGTGCTCAGAACTGCGCTGCCTGGAAAGAAGCTGACATTTACCGCGGAAGGGGCTGGTGCGCGGGAGCTGCGCGTGAAATGCCCTGCCGAGGCAAGTACCACCTCCTATGAAACGGAACAATGCAATGCCTTGAACCGCAGGGTGGAGGTGCGCGTGATGTACGCACGAATGCAGTAGGCGAGCGGTAGCAACGGCGTTTTAGCCGTTGCCACCGCTCGCCTGGCCCTTAATGGCTGTACAACTTGTATCAGAACCGGTACGTCAACGTCCCCCGCACGCTGCGCGGCGCGCCGTACGTGCCTTGCGCATAGGTGTTGATGTTGATGTACTTCTTGTCGAGCACGTTTTCCACGTTCAGCTGCGCCGTCAGCTGGCGCGACAGCTGGTACGTGGCCATCAGGCTGACCGTGCTGTAGGCTTCCTGCGTCACGCGCTCCTTGCCGTTCGTGCCTTCATCGTCAAAGTAGAACTTGCTTTGCCAGTTGACGCCGCCGCCCACGGTGAGGTCGGGGCGCACTTTCCAGGTGGTGAACAATCGCGCCGTCGAGCGGGGCGACAGGGTGTTGATATCCTGCTGTTCGCGGTCCCTGGCGCGGAAGTGGCTGGCGCTGGCCGTCAGGTTCCAGCCGGGCGCCAGACGGCCCGACAATTCCGCCTCGATGCCGCGGCTGGTGGCGCCGCGCGCCGCATAGTATGCCTGCGTGGTGGTGCCGGGGACCCGGTGCGCGCCGTCCGGCTGGGCCAGCTTGTCCTGCTTGATCTCGAAGATGCCGATGGAGCCGTTGGCCTGGCCGCCGGCCAGTTCCCCCTTCACGCCCACTTCCATGCTTTGCCCCGTCAGCGGGTCCAGCCAGGCGCCCGCGCGGTCCTGGTTTTCCTGCGGGCGGAAGATGTCCGTGTAGCTGGCATACGCCGAATACGTGTCGTTCAGGTCCAGCACCACGCCCGCATAGGGCACGAATTTGCTCTTGGCGAAGGCGAAGCGGGCGCTGCCGTCAAAGCCGGTGCGGTCCTTGTCCCAGCGGCTCAGGCGACCGCCGGCGATCAGTCTGGCGTTGTCGGCCAGGTTCAGGCGCGCCGCGCCGTACGCACCATATTGCCTGGTCGTGTATTTTTCCGACAGCACCGGTTCGCCCCAGGCCGGCTGCGGGTAGCTGCCGTCCCAGGCGAGGAAATTGCCGATCGGTTCGGGATCGAGCGCCTCCTTGACGCTGAACTCGGCATGCTGCAGCGTGTAATTGGCGCCGACGATGACTTCATGCTGGCGTCCGCCAAGGCTGAACGGGCCTGACAGCTTCACGTCGGCGCTGCTCTGGTCGCGCTGGCCGATGTAGCGGTTCGGGTAGCCGAGCATGCCCAGGCCCGTGATGCGGTCGGGCCGTTCGGCCAGGAACACCAGCGGCGTGTCTTCCGTGTGCTTGCTGTACATGGCTTGCGCCTGCGCCTTCCAGCCTTGTCCCAGCGCGTGTTCCACGGTGGCGTGCACGTTGGTCTGCTCGGTGGCCCAGGCGGCCCAGCGGGGCGCCGTGGTGACGGAACGGTCGAAATCGGTGCGCGAACCGTCGCTGTACCACAGCGGGAAGCCGCCCCAGTTGCTGCCTTTCGGGTCGTTCTTCTGGTAGCTGGCGCCCACCGTGGCCACCGTGCCGGGTGCCAGGTCCGCCTCGGCGGTGGCGTAGACGAGCTGGCGCTGGTTGGAATAGCCATTCGTAAACGATTTGCGGTCCTGCCAGGCGCCCGCCACGCGGCCGCGCACGGAGCCGTCGCCATTCAGCGGCGCGGCCAGGTCGAGCGTGCCGCGGTAATCGCTCCAGGAACCTGCCGCCAGCGACCATTGCCCCTCGAACTGCCTGGCGCTGGCCCGCTTGCGCACCAGGTTGATGGAGGCGGACGGGTAGCCGGCGCCCGTCAGCAGGCCCGTCGCGCCGCGCGTCACTTCCACGCGGTCGTAGATCAGCGAATCCATTTCCGATTCGCCGCCCGAATACTGCACCTTATAAGTGGTGGGCACGCCGTCGTACTGGAAATTGTCGACGTCGAAGCCGCGCGCGGAAAACGTGCTGCGCTCCGTGTCGAACTGGTTGACGGCGATGCCGGGCGTGTTGCGCAGCACGTCGCGCACCGTCAGCAAGTCCTGGTCATCCATGCGCTGGCGCGTGATGACGCTGACCGATTGCGGCGTCTCGCGCAGGGACAGCACCAGTCCCGTGGCGCTGGCCGTGGCCGGCGTCGTGTACGCATTCGTCCCTTCCGTGCTGGTGCTGCGCTCAGCCGTGGCGCGCACGGCGATGCCGGGCAGGGTGGTTGCCTCGGCCGCCGACGGCAGCCTGCGCACGGCGTAATTGCCGCCGCCCTGGTCGACGGCAACGAGGCCGCTGCCGTCGAGCAGGCGGGCGAAGCCGTCGGCCACGCTGTAGCTGCCGCTCAAGCCCTTGCTCGCCAGGCCCGCGTACAGGCTGGCGGCGCCGGAGATGCTGACGCCCGCGTCGGCCGCAAACGCGGACAGGGCCGTGCCGAGGGGGCCGGCGGCCACCTGGTAGTGGCGCGCGGGGCCATTCTGCGGATGCGGCAGGTGCTGCTGCGCGAATGCGGGCGGCGTCAGGGCCAGGCTGCCCAGCAGGGCCAGGGTCGTGGTGGTGTTGCGGTAGTGCTTCATCAGGTGCTTCCCTTCGTTCATGTGTTGGTCCTGTGTGGATTGACGGGGCACATGCGTGAAAGGGACATTTTTTTCAGAAATTTTTATACTGGTTCGAGCGAAATCCAGAAACGGCTGTGGCGGCGCACGCGGATGGGCAGCGAAGATTGCAATAGTGATAATAATTGATCCGTATCATGCAGCTGGTACACGCCCGACACGCGCAGCCGTGCCACGGCCGGGTCGCAGCGCACCACGCCGTGGCGGTAGCGGGCCAGCTGCGCCAGCACGTCGGCCAGCGGCGCGTCGTCCGCGTACAGCAAACCCTTGAGCCAGGCATCGGCCCGGGGCGCCAGCGGCTGCGGCGCGCCGGCGGCCAACGCGTCGAAGCTGGCTTGCCAGCCCGCCTGCACGATGACGGGGCTGCCTTCGGCGGGCCGCACTTCGACGGCGCCCTGCGAGACGGCCACGCGGGTGCGCGCGCCCAGCAGGCCGTCGTCCTGGCGCACCGTGAAGCGCGTGCCGAGGGCGCGGATGCTGCCATTGCTGGTGCGCACGATGAACGGCCGCCCGAGGGCATCGGGGCTGGTCGCCACGTGAATCTCGCCGGCGCGCAGCAGGACCAGGCGCAGGCTGGCGCTGAAAACGATGTCGGCGGCGCTGGCCGTGTTCAGGCCCAGGGCGCTGCCGTCGGCCAAGGCGAGACGGCGGATTTCGCCCGTCGCCGTGCGCAGCTCGGCCGTCCATGCCTGCCACGGCGCCACCTTCAGCATGCTCCAGCCGGCCGGCCCGGCGACGATCAGCAGGGCCAGGGTTTTCAGCGCGGCGCGGCGGGCGGCGCCGGCCGGGCGGTCGAGCACGGGCAGGGCCAGCGGCGCGGGCAGCATGCCGAAGGCGCGGCAGACCTGCTCGGCGCGCTGCCAGGCCGTTTCATGGTCGGGGTGGGCGGCGCGCCAGCCGTCCAGACCCTGGCGCGCGGCGGCATCCAGTTCGCCGCCCTGCAGGCGCATCATCCAGTGCGCCGCCTCGCGCGCGGCGCGCGCATCGATGGCCGTGCTCATGCCAGCAGCACGATGCACTGTTCCAACGCCTGCACCATGTAGCGCTTGACGGTGCGCTCGCTGACCCGCAGGCGCGCGGCGATATCGGCATACGCCATGCCTTCGAGCTGCGACAGCAAAAAGGCCGTGCGCACTTTCGCCGCCAGGCCGTCGAGCATGGCGTCGATCTGGTGCAGGGTTTCCAGGATCAATAAACGCTCTTCCGCCGACGGCGCGGCGGGCGCGGGCAGCTGCGCCAGCGTGGCCAGCCAGGCCTGCTCCAGCGACTGCCGGCGGTAATGGTCGATCAGCAGGCGCCGCGCCACGGTGGTCAGGTAGGCGCGCGGTTCGCGCAAGGTGACGGCGCGTTCGGCGGGCGTGGCCAGCAGTTTGACGAAGGTGTCCTGCGCCAGGTCGGCCGCGTGGTCGGTGCACGACAATTTGCCGCGCAGCCAGCGCAGCAGCCACGGGTGGTGCTCGCCGTACAGCTGGCTGAGGCAATACGGGCTTGGCGGATCGGCGGCAGGGGATACGGCATACGTCACGACACACTCCAGGTTGGCGCGGAAGTCCATGCGTGGCAGATGCTGGTCCTTCTTAAATGCGAATGGTTCTCATTTTACATGGGCGTGCCTGAATGTCAATGAGGATGGCTGGGCCTGATCTTGCTTGCATGGCATAAAATTGCCACATAGAAATATTTAATGTGTTATCTTTTACGGCAACATTAGTTGTATTGAATAAACTAGTGTTCCATTTAAACTTATTCTGAATCTGGGTGTCTTTGTGTCTAATCATAGTGTGCGTAGTATGTTGAGTGTCTTGCTGGCTGCGGCCAGCGTGCATGCCGGGGCGACCCAGGCGGTTGACGAAGTTGTGGCGAAGCCGGCGGTGGAAGCCACGGCAGAGGCGCCTGCCGTGGCGCAAGCGGCCGCCGTGCCGGCCGTTGCGAAGCTGAGCCTGGTATCTTCGGGCGAGCAGATGGTGGTGGACTACGGCACCAGCAGCAGCGCCGAAGAGTGCAAGGACTTTACGCCGGCGGGCAAGGTGTACGACGCCACGACCTTGCGCGAAAAACTGCTGCCGTTTATCTCGAAGATGGTCGAGCGGTCGCGGCGCATGACGGGCGTGCTGCCGGCCGTGGAGACAACGCTGAGCGCGGGCGAGCCGGTCTGGGTGCAGGCGTACGCCGACTGGCCGGCAGAGCACGGCTTGCGCGCCGGGTCCTGCGGCCCCCTGACCCTGCAGCTGACGCCGGAAGCGGGCAAGAAATACCAGGTGGAATTCCGTTTCCTGGGCGACAACAAATGCAGGCAGGTGCTGCTCGATGTGACGGACCCGGCGGCCAGGCAGGAAATCGCGGCGCCCGTCACCGCCAGCTGCACGGCGCCGAAAAAATCGCTGTTCGGCCTGTTTTAAGCTGCGTTGCGGGCGACGGTGGCCGACTTAACAGAGTGATAATTTTCATTCCGTTATACTGACGACCCGACATCGCCGCCCGACAATCACCATGGATCTCAGTACCCACGCCGCCGTCGTCAATTGCGAAGCGTATCGCAATGGCAGGAAGATCGCCCATTTCGACATCGACAAGGTAGGCGACTTCCTCGGCGACCCTGATTGCTTCGTGTGGATCGGCCTGGCCAGTCCCGACGCCACCGCCATGGGTGCGCTGGAGTCCGCCTTCGGCCTGCATGAACTGGCCGTCGAGGATGCGCAAGCGGCGCACGAGCGGCCCAAGCTCGAGGAGTACGGCGACACCCTGTTCATGGTGCTGCACACGGCCAGCCTCGACGGCGACGCCATCGTCTACGGCGAGACGCACGTCTTCCTTGGTTGCCGTTTTATTATCACCGTGCGCCACGGCCCCTCGGCCGGCTATGCGAAGTTGCGCGAACGCAAGGAAAGCGTGCCGGACAAGCTGGCCAGCGGCCCCGGCTATGTGCTGTATGCCATCATCGACTTCATCGTCGACCAGTACCAGCCCTGCATCGACCATTTGCAGGCCAGATTCCAGCAATACGAAACCCAGCTGTTCAAGCCCAGCCTCTCGGAAGACAAGCTGCAGGATTTTTACCAGCTCAAGACGGAACTGCTGAAACTGGACGCGGCCGTCAACCCGCTGCACGAGATCTGCACGCAGCTGATCCGTTTCCACGGCGATATCGTGCCCAAGGAAAACCGCATCTATTACCGCGACATCCTCGACCATGTGAAACGGGTCACGCACACGGCGGGGCAGATGCGCGAAATGGTCAATTCCGCCATGCAGGTGGCGCTGGGCCAGATTTCGCTGCGCCAGAACGAGGTCGTCAAGCGCCTGGCCGGCTGGGGCGCCATCCTGGCCGTGCCCACCATGGTCTTCAGCCTGTACGGCATGAATTTCGAGTTCATGCCGGAGCTGAAATGGCGCGGCAGCTATCCGGCCGTGATCGCCGGTATCCTCGTCGGCTGCTACCTGCTGCACCGGCGCCTGAAGCGCGACGGCTGGCTGTAGCGGCGGGCGGCGGCGGCCATGCAAATATTGGAGAGTTTTGCCGCGAAATAAGCTGCTACGATGAAGTGTCTGAGTGAAGGTGGTTGACGGTGCTTGAACCTCCTTGGCGTGGATGGCGTGTCCGGCCGGCGCTGTACCCCAGAGCCGCCGGTGCGGCACACATTTCCTGTCCGACGCCACAAGGCTCCTGAACCCCAGGAGCCTTCTTTTTGCCCGTGCCGTTCATGCCTGCGCCACGGCGCCCGCCGCTTCCAGGATCAGCGCCGCCACCTCGACGGGCCGCGAAGCGAGCGAAGCGTGGCTGGCGTTCAGCGTAATGACTTTTCTTGCCTGCAGGCGCGCCGCCATGCGTTCCTGGTTGACGGGGGAAATCATGCGGTCGGCGCTGGAAATCTGGTACCACGACGGCTTGTGGCGCCATGCCGGGTCGCTGACGGTGTCGCCGAAGGTGCCGGCCAGCGGCGCTTTCTGGATCACGCCCAGCACGGCGCCTTCTTCCGCATCGAGGTCCTGGCAAAAGCTGTCATGGTATTGCTCTGGCTTGACCCACAGGTAGCCGTCGCTGTCGCCCTGCAGGCTGGCCGCGCCCAGGGGCGGGTGCTCCTGCGTGATGCTGCCCGGACTTTCGCCCGCATCGGGCGCGAAGGCGGCGATGTAGACGAGTCCCTGCACGTTGGGCGCATTGCCGGCCACGCTGATGACGGCGCCGCCGTAGGAGTGTCCTACCAGCAATACTGGCCCCTCCACCTGCGCCACCATCTTGCGCGTGCGTTCGGCGTCGTCGGCCAGCGACGTCAACGGCAGCTCGACGGCGCGGATGGCCGTGTGGCCCTTGCGGCGCAATTCGACGATGACGCGGCTCCAGTGGGCGGCGCCGCCCCAGAAACCGTGGACGAGGATGATGGTGGCTGGCTGGCTCATGCGCATACTCCTGATGGCAAAGGAAACGGCGGAGACCGCGTAGTTGCATTAGGGCAACCGCGCGGCGGACGGGTGCGCCTCCATTGTAGACCTTCCCGCGCCGCCGCCGGCGTCGCTTTATCTTTCCCAGCGCATGGCCGCGCTAGTGCGACACCAGCACGGGCAAGGTCGTTTCCTGCAGCACCGTGCGCGTGACGCCGCCCAGCAGTGCTTCGCGCAGGCGCATGTGGCCGTAGCAGCCCATCACGACCAGGTCGCACTGGCGCTGCGCCGCCATGGCCAGCAGGGCCGCGCCCACGTCCTGGCCTGGCGGCGTGTCGTGCTGCAGCACGTCGACGTTGACGCCGTGGCGCGCCAGGTACAGGGCCAGGTCGGCGCCCGGCTGCTCGCCATGCGCGGCCGGCTGGGCGTGCGAATTGACGACGGCCAGGGTGACTTGCTGCGCGCGTTGCAGCAGCGGCAGCGCATCGGTGATGGCGCGCAGCGCCTCGGCGCTGCCGTTCCAGGCCAGCAGCGGGCGCTGGCCCGTGTGCGCGGGGACGGCGGCAGGGGCATGCGGCACCATCAGCACGGGACGGCCGCAATGGAGCATCAGGTATTCGGCCGTGCCGGCGATGACGCGCGAGGGCGTGTCCTGCGGGTCCGTCTGGCCGAGGATCACCAGGTCGCAATAGCGCGCCTGCAGCAGCAGGGCGCCTTGCGCATCGTCGTCGACGAAGCGCGTTTCATAGGCGCCCAGGCCCTCTTCGCGGGCGATGCGCTCGAAGTCGTGCAGCGCCTCGCTGGCCTGGCCGCGCAGCGCCTGCATTTGCGCTGGCGCAAACTGCAAGGCGTTGACGCCGCCGTACGCATAGCGCGAGATGCCGCTCATGGCCGAGCCGATCAGGTGCGCGCCTTCGGCGACGGCCAGGCGCACGGCCAGGCGGACGCGCTGCGCGCAGTGGCGTGAATTGTCTACATGGACCAGCAGGGTAGTGTAGGGCATGGCGTTTTCCTCGGTTGTCGGGTCTCGGTTGTCAAGGTTGCAGCACGTAGCTGCCGGGAGCGTCGCCCAGGTCGGGGCCCATGGCCGGCGGCGCCACCTGCGCGCCGGAGCGCTGCGCCAGCCACGCCTGCCAGGCGGGCCACCAGGAACCCTGCTGGCGCGGCACGTCGTGCTGCCAGCTGTCGGCGTCGATGTAGGGCTCGTCGTGGCGGTGCGTGGCCAGCTGGTAGCTGCGGCGCGGCTGGCCCGGCGGCGAGACGACGCCCGCGTTGTGGCCGCCCGAGGTGAGCAGGAAGGTGACGTCCGTGTCGGTAAGCAGCTGCAGCTTGTAGACGGAGCGCCACGGCGCCACGTGGTCCGTCAGGGTGCCCACGGCGAAGATGGGCGCATGGATGTCCGGCAGGGCGATGTGGCGGCCCGCCGTGCGGTAGCGGCCCTCGGCCAGGTCGTTGTGCAGGAACAGCTGGCGCAGGTATTCCGAGTGCATGCGGCAGGGCATGCGCGTGGCGTCCGCATTCCAGGCCATCAGGTCGCTGTCCTGTTCATCGAGTCCCAGCAGGTAATGGCGCAGGCGGCGCGACCAGATCAGGTCGTTCGAGCGCAGCAGCTGGAAGGCACCGGCCATCTGCCGCGTATCGAGGTAGCCCTGCTTCCACATGGCCGCCTCCAGGAAGCTCACCTGGCTGTCGTCGATGAACAGCGACAGCTCGCCCGGTTCCTTGAAGTCCACCTGCGAGGCCAGCATGGTGATGCTGGCCAGGCGCGCGTCGCCGTCGCGCGCCATCGTGGCGGCGGCAATCGCCAGCAGGGTGCCGCCCAGGCAGTAGCCGGCCGCGTGTACCTGGGGCGCGCCGGTGATGCGGGCGACGGCGTCGAGCGCGTCCATCACGCCCAGCTGGCGGTAGTCTTCCAGCGACAGCTCGCGGTCCGCCTCCAGCGGATTTTTCCAGGAAATCATGAAGACCGTGTGGCCCTGTGCGACCAGGTAGCGCACCAGCGAATTATGCGGCGACAGGTCGAGGATGTAGTACTTCATGATCCAGGCCGGCACGAACAGCAGCGGCGTCGCATGCACGCTTGCCGTGGCCGGCGCGTACTGCAGCAGTTCGATCAGGTCGTTGCGGTAGACCACCTTGCCCGGCGTGACGGCCACGTCGGCGCCGACCCGGAATGCTGCCTCGCCGGGCGCGGCGGGACCCATGGCGGCGCGGCGCCAGTCCTCGGCCAGGTGCCGCATGCCGCGCGCCAGGTTGGCGCCGCCGCTGTGCAGTGTTGCTTCCTGCACCACGGGATTGGTCAGCATGAAGTTCGACGGCGCCAGCATGTCGAGCCACTGGCGCACCGTAAAGGTGACGACGTCCTCGTGATGCGGCGAGACGCCGCGCACGCCCGTGGTGGCGCGGTGCCACCATTGCTGCTGCAGCAAGAAGCCCTGGTAGATGAGGTTGTACGGCCAGCGCTGCCAGGCCGGGTCCTCGAAGCGCCGGTCCTGCGGCAGCGGCGCGATGCACGGCTGCTCGAACGTGGTGCCGGGCTGCGCCGACTGCAGCGCGTACTGCTGCCAGCGCGCGAGCTTCTTCCACGCTTCCTGCAGCAATGTTTGCTGCTTCGACGGCGCCAGCGCCAGGTGGCTGAGCCAGTCGGCATAGGCATTGCCCAGCGCGGCGGGGGAGATGCCGCCCGTGAACTTGCCCAGCCAGGCGTTCAGGAACAGGTCCAGGGTGGCGCCTGAGGGCGCGTTTTCCGGGTAGCACGGCGCGGGCACGCCTTGCCAGGCGCTGCCCAGGCGTTCGTTGTCTTGTGTAGCGTGCTGCGTGATGCTCATAGGGGCTCCGGCTATTTTTTTACAGGATAGCAAGAGCTTGTTCAAAAAATTATGATCTACATCAAGTTTGCCCGGATGCGTGCAGCAGGCGCGGCGTCTCCTTGATGGCCGCTCCCGCTTCCTCCGCAAACAGCCGCAGCTGGGCTTCCAGCGCATCGACGCTTGCCAGCAGCGCCGCCGGCCCGGCGGACGCCGCTTCGCCTTCGATGGCCGTGGCGATGGCGATGGCGGGGACGGCATGGAAGTTGCCCAGCAAGCCGGCCAGGGTATGCGCCTGGCGGCTGACGGTGGCCCGGTCGTCCGCCTGCAGGGCCGCGCGCAGGGTCGCCAGCTGCGCCGGCAAGCCGGCCAGGAAGGACGCGCCGATGATGGCGATCACGTCGGCGTCGGCATTGGCCAGCGCGGCGCCATAGTGAAAGTCGGGTGCGCTGTGCGTCGCCGGCGGCGCCGCGTCAGGCGGCATGGCGGGGCGCGGCGCATGTTTTCTTATTTGCAACACGTGCTGCCGGATCAGGCTCTGGAAGGCGGCCGTGCGGAACGGTTTGGACAGATAGTCATCCATGCCGCCGGCGATGCAGCGTTCGCGGTCGCCTTCGAAGGCGCTGGCCGTCATGGCGATGATGATGCTTTTCGGCACGCCCTGCGCTTCGCGCTGGCGGATTTGCGCCGTCGCTTCGAAACCGCCCATTTCCGGCATTTGCAGATCCATCAGGATCAGGTCGAAGCGGCCGGCCGCATGGCGTTCGAGCGCTTCGCGGCCATGCGCCGCATGCGCGACCCTGTGCCCCGCATTCGTCAGCAGCACGGTGGCCAGTTCGCGGTTCATGGCATTGTCTTCGACCAGCAGGATGTCCAGGCCGGGCATGCTGTCCCGGTCGCAGTGGCGCGTGGCCGCGGGCGCGGCGCCGGGCGTGCCGCGGCACGTGCCCAGCACGCTCAGGGTGATGCTCAGCAGTTCCTCGGCGCTGGCGGGCTTGAGCAGGTAGCCCTGGATGCCCAGTTCGCGGCAGCGCGCCGCGTCGCCCAGGCTGCCGCTCGATGACAGCATGACGATGGGCACCTGGCTCCAGTGGGGCAGGGCGGCCAGGGCCGTGGCCGTGTCGAAGCCGTTCATGCCGGGCATGGCGCAGTCCATGATGATGCAGTCCGTCGGCAGGCTGGCGCGGCAGCTGTCCAGCGCCGCCTCGCCGGACTCGCAGGCGGCGACCGTGGCGCCGCAGTGCTCGAAGATCCTGCGCAGGATGGCCAGGCTGCTGGGATTGTCGTCGACCAGCGTGATGCTGCGTCCCGCCAGCGAGGCGCCGGGCGGCGGCGGAGGCAGGCGGTTGCCGCTGACGGGCAGGGCCAGGTCCACGCTGAAGGTGCTTCCCTTGCCCAGTTCGCTCGACAGGCGGATCTCGCCTTTCATCATCGTCACCAGGCGCCGCGTGATCGACAGGCCCAGTCCCGTGCCGCCGAAGCGCCGCGTGGTCGAGCCGTCTTCCTGCTGGAAGGCGTCAAAGACGGCCTCCTGCATGTCGGCGGCGATGCCGATGCCGGTATCGCGCACGCCCAGCTGCAGTTGCGCCATGCCGTCGCCGCTGGCGCGCAGCCGGGCGCTGACGATCACTTCGCCATGCGGCGTGAACTTGATGGCGTTGCCCGTCAGGTTGGTCAGCACCTGGCGCAGGCGGCCAGGGTCGCCCAGCACGGTCTGCGGCAGCGCGGGATCGAGGTCGAGCACCAGCTCCAGGCCGCTGGCCTGCGCGCGCATGGCGTGGGCGCGCATGGTTTCCTGCATCAGCTGGCGCAGGTCGAAGGGGATGCTTTCCAGCGTCAGCATGCCCGCCTCGATCTTCGAGAAGTCGAGGATGTCGTTGATGATGCACAGCAGCGCGTCGGCCGATGCCTTGACGATTTCCAGGTACTTGCGCTGGTGGGCATCGAGCTGGGAGTCGAGCACCAGGTCCGTCATGCCGAGGATGCCGTTCATCGGCGTGCGGATCTCGTGGCTCATGTTGGCCAGGAACTCGCTCTTCGAGCGGCTGGCCGATTCGGCCACTTCCTTGGCCAGCAGCAGCGCGCGTTCGGCCGCCTTTTGGCTGGAAATGTCGACCAGGGTGCCCACCAGGCCGCTCAAGCCGCCGTCCGACTTCAGCAGGGCCGCCTTGCTGAACAGCACATCGACCTGGCGCGCGCCGACGGTCAGCCGGTCTTCATACGTCTGCTTGCCCTTGTCGAGCATCAGGCGCACATCCTGCCGCGCCACCTGCTGCGCCTCCTGCTGCGGCAGCAGGTCGGCCGCCGTCCGCCCCAGGATGTCCGGCTGGGCGCGCTGGAAGAAGGCGCAGAAGGCGCGGTTGGCGCGCAGGTAGCGGCCCTGCACGTCCTTCAGGTACAGGGGAATCGGGATGGTCTCGATCAGCGCGTCGACGAAATTGAGGTTGTGGCGCAGCTCGCGCGCCGCCAGGCGGCGCTCCGTGATGTCGGTCAGGCTGCCCGTGATGCCGGCCAGCCGCCCGTGGCCGTCGTGTTCGGCGCGCGCGCACACGTCGATCCAGCGCACGTTGCCGTCGCGGGTGACATAGCGCGCTTCATGGCGCATGCTGTCCACCTGGCCCGATTGCAGCTGGGCCAGGCCGGCGGCGGCGCGGTCGCGGTCGCGTGCGTCGATAAAGTGCAGCACGTTGCGGCCCAGGCTGTCGGCGATGGCAAAACCGGTGATGGTATGCCAGGCCGGATTGAGGAAGGTCCAGGCGCCCTGCAGGTCCGTGCGGAACACCACTTCATTGAGGCTGTTGACGACATTGCGGTATTCGCGCTCGCTTTTCGCGATGGTCTCGGCCATGCGCTTGCTTTCGCTGATTTCCGTGCGGATGGCGATGTACTGATAGGGCTTGCCGGCCGCGTCGAGGAAGGGCACGATGGTGGCGTCCACCCAGTATTGTCCGCCGTTCTTGGCGTGGTTGCAGATTTCGCCGTGCCATACCTGGCCCGTGGTGATGGTTTGCCACATCTGCGCGAAAAAGGCGTCCGGGTGCGCGTGAGAATTGATCAGGCGGTGCGTCTGGCCGATCAGCTCTTCGCGCGCGTAGCCGCTGATGGCGCAGAACTTGTCGTTGACGTAGATGATGACGCCGGCCGTGTCGGTGATGCTGACGATGGCGTGTTGATCCATCGCAAAGCGCTGGTTCAGCAGCTCGATGCGGCGCAGTTCCTGCTGCGCCACCAGGTCGGCCAGCAGCACCGACAGGCCCTCGACATCGCCTTCCTGTGGCAGGTGCAGGCCGGAATCGTTGGTGTCGAGCAGGCGCGCGGCCGCCACGCGCAGCGATTGCAGGACGCGGTTGCGGCTGGCCAGTTCCGTGCGCAGCAGGTCATTGGTCAGGCTCAGTTCCGTGGAACTGAGCTCCAGGCTGCGCGTTCGCAAGTCCAGGTCGCGCTCGGACTGGTCGTAGGCGCTGTCGATGCGCTGCAGCAGGGCCGGCAGGCCGGCCAGGAAGCCAGCCAGTTCGGGCGGCGTGCCGGGCAGCGCGCCCGCCGCCTGCGCCTGCGCCAGCAGGGCGTCGCGGGCGCCCTCCGAGTCGATGTTGCAGACCCGGCTCAATTGGCGTGCGAGGGTGCGGTTCATGTTTCGCTCAGCACGGTCACGGTCATCGTCTGGTTATGCAGCTGGCACGCGCCCTGCGGCTGGGCGATGCCGATTTCGCCATTCGAGTAGAACCCGGCGATGCAGGTCGCGCCGCCGCCGAGCAGGTCGGCCACGGCCTCGACTTCTTCATCGACCCGGTCGCCCATGACCAGCTTGCGCCCCACGCAGCTGACCAGCAGGGCCAGCTGCTCACCCACGGCGTCGGGCTGCGGCGCGACGCCGCGGGCGGCCGTTTCCGCGCCGTCGATCAGTTTATTGGTGCTCGAATGCATCAATTTCAGATAGCCGTCGGCGAGGATGTCGCCGGCCAGGGTCAGCGAGCCCTGTTCCTCGTCGACGGCCAGGATGGTGCGGAAGACATTGCTTTTCTCATGCGCGGCCGACAGCATTTCAAAGGGGAACAGCAGGCCCGAGCCGGGCAGGTCGCGCGCATAGTCGCCCAGGTACAGCTTGTAGATGTCGAGCGCGCGCGCGCCGTCGAGGCCATACAGCACGTTGCCGACGCAGCGCGTCACCTTGCGCGCAGGGCCGAACGCTTCCCAGCCCGCATGGCTGCCGTAGCCGAGGCGGATGCGCTTGCCGTACAGGCCGACGGCAACGACGGTATTGTCGGCCGCGCCGCGCGGACCCAGGGTCCACGTCTGGCGGAAGGCGCCGCCATCGGCCGCCAGCCCGCCGGACACCGTCACGCCGGGCGGCAGGTTCGCCTGCAGGCCGGCGATCAGGGCGCTGCCGTTGATGGCCACGCCCGTGCCCAGCATGAAGACGGCCGCCAGGCCCTCCTGCGGCAGCGCCTGCGCCAGGCGCTCGCCCGTATCGTGCGAATCGGCCATGTCGCAGATGATGGCGTCGGCGATGGCCACCGTCGTATGGGCAAAGCGGATGGCGGTGATGACGCAGCTGTCGTCGTAGACGCGCTTGCCGGCGATTTCGCCGGCGGTGGAGCAGCCGGCGATGACGGCCCCCGGCAGGCGGCGCCGCAGCGCCGCGCTCAGTTCGGGCGCGGCAAAGTAGGCGCAGGCGCCGAAGACCAGCACCAGGTGCGGCTGCATCAGCGCCAGCGGCGCCAGGGCCGCGTCGAAGTCGGCATGATTGTTCAGGATCAGTTGTTGCAGGCGCATGGCAGGCTCCTCGCTTAGAGTGGGTGGGCGTGGGGATGGACGGGGTCGGGCAGGCTGTCGCGGATGGCCAGCACCTCGTCCCAGGCGCCCAGGAAGGCGTCGATGCAGCGCGGGCAGAAATGGCTGCCCTTGTTCTGCTGCAGGAACAGGCGCGCCTGCTCCAAAGGCCAGGCCGGCTTGTACGGGCGCTCCGAACTGAGGGCGTCGAAGACGTCGGCCACGGCCACGATGCGCGCCGATAAAGGTATCTGCTCGCCCGCCAGGCCGCGCGGATAGCCGCTGCCGTCGTATTTTTCATGGTGGCCGCTGGCGATTTCCTCGGCCAGGCGGATCAGCGGCGAATCGCTGCCGGCGAGGATCTGGCCGCCGATTTCCGCATGCTGGCGCATGATGGCCATTTCATCGGGGTCCAGCCGGCCCGGCTTGAGCAGGATGTGGTCGGGCGTGGCCAGCTTGCCCACGTCGTGCATGGGCGCCGCCTTGAGCAGCAGCTCCTGCCATTCCGGCGTCAGTCCCAGGTTGCTGGCGATCAGCGCCGAGTAGCGGGCCATGCGCATGATGTGGCCGCCCGTTTCGGGGTCGCGGAATTCGGCCGCCCGCGCCAGGCGCGTGACCAGCTCCATTTCGCGCGCCGTAACGTCGGCGATGGCCTGGCGCACCTCGTGCTCGAGCAGCTTGGCGCGGTCGGCCAGCATGGTTTGCGCCGTGCGCAGGGCCAGCAGGTTGCGTACGCGCAAACTGAACTCGACGGTGTCGACGGGTTTGGTGAGAAATTCCGTCACGCCCAGAGAAAACGCCTGGTTGCGCACGGCGCGGTCGTTTTCCGTGGTCACCATGATGATGGGGATATCGGCCATGTGCGGCATCTTGCGGAAGATGCTGAGAAATTCATTGCCCGACAGGCTGGGCATCCGGTAGTCGAGCAAGACCAGGTCCGGCACGTGCGATTCGCACCAGTACAGGGCATCGATGGGATCGTTCATGCAGACGGGATCGATGGCGCTGGCCTTGTGGGCCAAACTCGAAAGCAGGTGCAGGTTGGTGTCGTTGTCGTCGACGATCAGGATGCTCATGGTGTCTCCGGCGGGGCGGGTTCGTATGCTGGAAGGGGCTGGCGGCTGTCTCAGGCCGCCAGTTTTCCGCCGGCGTGCATGCCCATGCCCGCCAGCAGGCTATCCATGTCGAGCACGATCAGCATGCGTTCGTCCAGGGCGCCGATGGCCGTCACGTGGCCGGCCATCGCCGAGCCGTGCAGCTGCGGCGGCGGCTTGATCTGCGCCGGCGCCAGCGGCACCACGTCGGCCACGCGGTCGACCACGATGCCGGTGGCGCCATGCGCGAAGATCAGGATGATCACCACGGTCGAGGCGTCGTAGGCGGGGTCGGCCTGGCCCAGCGAGATGCGCAGGTCGACCAGCGGCACGATGCTGCCGCGCAGGTGGATGAAGCCCTTGAGGAAGGCGGGGGCGTTGGCGATGCGGGTGACGGCGCCGTAGCCGCGGATTTCCTGCACCAGGCCGATGTCGATCGCATATTCCTCCTTGCCGAGTCCGAAGACCAGCAATTCCCGGGCGTCCGCTTGCGCCAGCTGGCTCGCTGCTGCGGCGTGTGTCGTGGTGGTTTCCATGTGCTTGCTCCTGTCAGGTGCTGCGTGGTGAATGAAAAGCCGGATGTGGCCGGGTACTCAGGCTTGCTCGATGCGGTTGCGGCCATTGTTCTTGGCCTGGTACAGCGCGGCGTCGGCGCGCATGAAGCCCTCCTTCCAGTCGCCGCTGTCTGGCAGCGGCGCCAGGCCGATACTGATCGTCACGGGAATGTGCAGCTTGCCGAACTCGAAACGCGTCTCTTCCACGGCGCAGCGTATGCGCTCGGCCACCTGGCAGGCCTTGGCCATGTCCGTATGCGGGAACAGGAAGCCGAATTCCTCGCCGCCCACGCGGGCGACGACGTCCGAGGCCCGCGCCTGGAACTGGAACACGGCGGCGACGGCTTGCAGGACGGCGTCGCCGGCGGCATGGCCATGCTGGTCGTTGACGTGCTTGAAGAAATCGATGTCGGCGATGCCGATGGCCAGGGAGCTGCGCGCGCGCCTGGCCCGCGCGGCCGAGCGCACGGCTTCGACCTCGAAGGCGCGGCGGTTGGGCAGGTGGGTCAGCGGGTCGCTCAGGGCGATGCGCTGCAGTTGCTGCCAGCGGGCCGCATTCTGCTGCTCGATGGCGCGCTCGCGGCGCTGGTCGATGAAAAAGGCGCCCATGTAGTTGTCGTCGCCGAGCTTGCCCAGGTCCATGGCCTTGAGCACGATGGGCAGCATCGAGCCGTCGTGGTGGCGAATGGCGAAATGGCGCTTGTGCCCGAGAACCCTGGATTTCTTTTCGCCGGCCAGATAGGCGCTGATCTGCGCGCCGTGCTGCTCGCGCACGGCGTCCGGCAGCAGCGCCTCGATTTGCTGTCCCGCGAGGCTGCCCGGCGTATAGCCGCTCAGCGCATACATGGCGTCGTTTGCATACTGGATGCGTGAAGCGGCGTCGATGATGACGGCAGCGTCTTCTGCGGCGTCGAGCAGGCGCAAGGCCAGGACTTTGTTCATGCGTATCTCCCCTACATAGGTGCGGATTTCCGAAGGCGAAGCCACGATGTCTTCGCATCGGTTTTATTTCCCCATGTCAATCATCATACCTCAAATAAAATAGAATGCAATGAATTTCATGATTTTAATGATTTGTATTCATGGCGCAACTGTGGTTTTTTTGCTTGATATACGCCTGGTAGCGTGTTTTTCACTGTGGCGGCGCGGGAATCTATCCCTTTGTCACCATTTCAAAAATGACAAATTCGTTTAAATTTTTAATTTAAATGTTGTAATTGGTAAATTTATGTAGCAAAATAAATTTGATCTAAATCAAAAAGTAGTGAATGAGCGGCAGGATGAGGAGTTGTTGCAACGATGCTCCTCCCGCTCCTTCGGGATCCAGGCAGCAGCCAGTAGTGAATGGCGCTCAAGCGGACGGTGCAAGCCAGGTCAATGTAGATAGAGGAGACAGACATGCGTACAAATATGCCGGTAACGAACAGGGAATATGTGCTTCACGATGGTCAGACGGTGGTATCGAAGACTGACCTGAAGGGCAACATCACCTATGTCAACCAGGATTTCATCGACATCAGCGGCTTTTCGGCCGAGGAGCTGATCGGCGCGCCGCAAAACATCGTGCGCCATCCGGACATGCCGGTCGAGGCCTTCGCCGACTTCTGGCGCACCATCAAGAGCGGCAAGGCGTGGACGGGCATGGTCAAGAACCGCTGCAAGAATGGCGATTACTACTGGGTGGAAGCGAATGCCGCGCCGATGCTGGAAAACGGCCAGATGGTGGGCTACACCTCGATCCGCGTGAAACCCAGCCGGGAACAGGTGGCCGCCGCCGAGCGCGCATACCAGGCCATCAAGCAAGGCAGCACGACGCTCGAAGTGCGCGAAGGCGCCGCCGTGCCCCGCTCGGCCCTGCGGCGCCTGAAGCTGATGGCGCAGCTGTCGCTGCGCGCCAGGATGGGCCTCGTCTTCGGCACCCTGGCGCTGCTGTTTGTCGCCGCGCCGGCCATTTCCTACGTGGCGGCGGGACACGCCGGCATGCCGATGCTGTTCAGTACCCTGTGCGGCGTGGTGTCGTGCGCGGCGGGCGGCTACACCTTGCAGCGCTCGGCCGTGGCGCCGCTGGAGCGCATGCGCAGCGATATCGAGCGCATGAGCGCCGGTGATTTATCGGGCAGCATCAGCGCCAGCGGCAACGACGAACTGACGGCGGTAGTGCAGGCGCTGCGCGTGCTGCAGACGAACGTCAAGCTGCTGGTCGGGCAAATCAAGGAATCGACGGGGGTGGTGGGCCGCGGCGCCGAGGAAATCGCCGCAGGCAATGCGAACCTGTCGCGGCGCACGGAGTCGCAGGCCAGCACGCTGGAGGAGACGGCGTCGTCGATGGAAGAGCTGACGGGCACGGTCAGGCAGAATGCCGACAATGCGCGCGAGGCGAACCGCCTCGTCAGCACCGCATCGGAGACCGCGCACAGGGGCGAGCAAGCCATGTCGCAGGTGATCGCCACCATGGGCACGATCCAGGACAGCTCGCGCAAGATCGTCGACATCATCGGCGTGATCGACGGCATCGCCTTCCAGACGAATATCCTGGCCCTGAATGCGGCCGTGGAAGCGGCGCGGGCCGGGGAACAGGGGCGCGGCTTTGCCGTGGTGGCGTCCGAGGTACGCAGCCTGGCGCACCGCTCGGCCCAGGCGGCCAAGGAAATCAAGGTGCTGATCAGCGATTCGGTCGACAAGGTGGACGTGGGCAGCAGGCTGGTGCAGGACGCCGGCAGGACGATGGCCGATATCGAGCAGTCGGTGCGCCAGGTGGCCGGCTACATGGCCGACATCACGGCCGCCAGCCAGGAGCAGAGCGAGGGCATCGAGCAGGTCAACCATGCCATCACGCAGATGGATGACGTGACGCAGCAAAATGCGGCCCTGGTCGAGCAGGCCGCCGCCGCGGCGGCCGACATGCAGCAGCAGGCCGTGCAACTGGCAACGCTGGTCGATTCCTTCCAGCTGGTGCGCAGTGTGGCGGCCGGCGCCCCGTCACGGCCGCCCGCCCGGGCCGCCGCAGCGCGCAAGCTGTTGTCCGTGCCGGGGCCGGCGCGGCCGCTGCCGGCGTGAGGGCGGCAGCGGTGCGCGGGCCGGTCAGGCTGGCGGGTGGCGGAGCGAACGCCGGCGCGCGTAGGCGAAGTAGATGGGCAGGCCGATACCCACCCCGATGGGAAAAGGCAACCNGTCCGTGCCGGGGCCGGCGCGGCCGCTGCCGGCGTGAGGGCGGCAGCGGTGCGCGGGCCGGTCAGGCTGGCGGGTGCAGCAGCGAACGCCGGCGCGCGTAGCCGAAGTAGATGGCCAGGCCGATCACCAGCCAGATGGAAAAGGCCATCCAGGTGACCCAGCTGAGGAAGCTCATCAGGCCCACGCACAGGATCACGGCCAGCGCCGGCACGTACGGCACGCCGGGGCAGCGGAAGGCGCGCGGCAGGTCGGGACGCTTCTTGCGCAGCACCACGACAGCGACGGAGACCATGGTGAAGGCGGCCAGCGTGCCTATGTTGATCAGCTCGGCGAGGATGTTGAGCGGGATCGTGGCGGCGATCAGGCCGAAGACGATGCCGACCAGCCAGGTGGCGAAGAACGGCGTGTGGAAGCGCGGGTGCACGGTCGACAGGCGCTTGGGCAGCAGGCCGTCGCGCGACATGGCGAAGATGATGCGCGTCTGGCCGAAGGCCATCACGAGGATCACCGTGGTCATGCCGAGGATGGCGCCCAGGTCGACGAAGCCGGCGATCCAGTTTTCGCCCGCATACTGCAGGGCCAGCGAGACGGGATGGTCGACGCCGAGGAATTTTTGATATGGCACGATGCCCGTCATGATGGCCGAGACCACCACGTACAGCACGGCGCACACGGCCAGCGAGCCGATAATGCCGATCGGCAGGTCGCGCGACGGCTTCTTGACTTCCTCGGCGGCCGAAGTGACGGCGTCAAAGCCGATGAAGGCGAAGAAGACGAGGGCGGCGGCGCTCAGCATGCCGTGGTAGCCGAACGGCATGTAGGGCTGCCAGTTGGCCGGCTGCACGTGACGCGCGCCGAAGATGATGAACAGCAGCACCACGCCCACCTTGATGGCCACCATGATGTTGTTCAGGCGCGCCGATTCGCGCACGCCCCAGCCCAGCATGGCCGTCAGCAGCAGCATGATGACGAGGGCCGGCAGGTTGATGAAGGTGGTCACGCCGGGCAGCGCGCCCGGTGCGGCCGTCAGGGCCACGGGCAGGGTGACGCCAAAGCCGGACAGCAGCGACTGGAAGTAGCCGGACCAGCCGACGGAGACGGCGGCCGCGGCCAGACCGTACTCGAGCAGCAAGTCCCAGCCTATCATCCAGGCGGCCAGCTCACCGAGGGTGGCATAGCTGTAGGTGTAGATGGAGCCGGCCACCGGCACGGTGGAGGCGAATTCCGCATAGCAGAGAGCGGCGAAGCAGCAGGCGACGGCCGCCACGACGAAGGACAGCGACAGGGCCGGGCCGGCCGTCAGGGCGCCTGTGCCGGTGAGCACGAAAATACCGGTGCCGACGATGGCGCCTATGCCCATGAGCACCAGGTCGAAGGGCCCCAGCACCTTGGCCAGTCCTCCCGGCTTCTTGCTGTGGGCAATCATATCATCCAAATTCTTGGTTCTAAATAAGCTCACTGTGTCTCCTGGTGGTTTTTTGTCATGGCGCCATTGCCGCCTCGTGAGTAGCACGACGCAGCCAGATTCTAGCCCACGCGCCCATGATTCCAGAAGGAAAACCGTACGGTGCCGTGCGCACCAGCGTTGTAAACTTGCCTGACAGGCAAAAAAACAGCCCCGGATGGTGGTCCGGGGCTGGAAAGGAGAGTGCTACAGTTGGTTACCTGGAAAAGTGCGCTTCGATCTCTTCCAGGGTCTTGCCCTTCGTTTCGGGGAGCAAAATTGCTGCGGCCAGGAAATACAGCACGGTGCAGCCGGCGCCGAAGAAGAACAGGGTCGAATAGCCATGCAAGCCCACGGTGGGCAGGAAGATGGCGGCGATCACCGTCGAGACGAACTGGTTCACCAGCAGGGCGATGCTCATGCCGTTCGAACGGATACGCGTCGGCATCAGCTCCGACAGGGCCAGCCACACGCACACGCCCGGTCCCACGGCAAAGCTGGAGACGAACACGCAGATGGCGACGGCCACCAGCCAGCCATGCGTGGCAGAAGGCACGGGACCCAGGCTGGCCTTCTCGATGCGCAGCGGCGCCTCGCGCCCGGCGGCCGGGTCGGCGAACGGGTTCAGGTGCAGCTTGCGGAAGAATACGCCGATCACGCTGTCGGCCTGCACGGCGTCTTCGCGGGCGATCGTCACCTGGCGCAGCACGGGATCGTCGCTGCGCAGGCTTTTTACGTTGGTGAAGGGGCCGTAGGCGTAGGCGATGGTCAGCTGCTGCGGCGTGCCGTCGGCGGCCGCGCCCAGGGCCTGCAGGGCCGGTGCATCGAGGTGGACGGCCAGGCCGTCGTTGTGCGCCTGGGCGGCGATGGCGGGGCGCACGTCGGCCAGGTGGGCTTCCGCGCCGCGGAACAGCAGGCCGGCCGCCAGCAGCGAGACGATGATGCCGCCCGTGCCCAGCATCAGCAGGAACTTGCGGCCCTTGCGGTCGACCAGCAGCACGGCCACCACCGTCATCACGGCGTTAAGTACCTTTAAAAGTACATCTGCCATATTCGCCGAGGCGCCCGACAGGCCCGCCTGGTTCAAGATATTGACGACATAGGCGAGGATGGAATTGATGCCCGTCGCCTGGGTGCAGGCGAGGATCAGGCACGCAAGCAGGAAGGGCAGCACGTAGCGGCGGCTCAGCAGCGGGTCTTTCGCCTTGCCGCTGGCCTTGGCCGCGTTCTCGGGCGTATCGAGCATTTCGCGCAGCTCCAGCTCGGCGGCGGCGGGCAGGCGCGTGCGCAGCAGCGACTGGCGCGCCTGTTCGATGCGGCCGCGGCGGACCAGCCAGCGCGGCGATTCGGCCAGCAGCAGGGCGCCGATGGTAAATACGAGGCCTGGCGTCAGGCAGACCCAGAAGATGCTGCGCCAGGCGTGATCCTTGGCCGTGAAGATGGCGGCGATGCGGTCTGCTTCCGGCAGCGCTTGCGCCGCCTGCGTGGCCGTTTCCACCGTCTGCGCCTGCAGCAGGCCGATCAGGGCGGCCGCCACCAGGCCGATGGTCAGCAGCAGCTGGAACAGGGCGGCACCGCGTCCTCGCTGCTGCGCGGGCAGACATTCGGCCAGGTACAGGGGCACGACGACGCCGATCAGGCCGCCGCTGATGCCTTGCAGCAGGCGTCCCAGCAGCAGCGGCGTGTAGCCGTCGGCCAGCGCGATCAGCGGGATGCTGGCGCTGAACAGGGCGCCGGCCAGGAACATCAGCCAGCGCCGGCCCAGCAGGTCGGCCAGGGCACCGGCGAACAGCGACGAGAGTACCGAGCCCAGCAGCACGGCGGCGACGATGAAGCTCAGCTGCTGGGCCGTCAGTTTCCACGCCACCGAGGCCGTCGATTCCAGGTAGGGCAGGGCGCCGGCGATGATGCCGATGTCTATGCCATACAGCAATCCCCCCATGCCGGCAATAAATAGCAGGTAGCGCATGGCCCACACGGGGGCCTTGTGTGACGTGTCGTGCATGGTAACTCCGGGACGGGGTTGAGGTGGGTGGTAGGGGTCTAGCGGGTGGAAAGATCGATGGCCGCGCCTTCGACGAAGACGGACACCGGCTGTAACCGGGAATCGAGGACGACGATATCGGCCCAGGCGCCGGGTGCCAGGCGGCCCCGTTCGAATTCGCCCAGGTAATCGGCGGGGTACAGCGAGAGGCGGTTCGAGGCGTCGGCCAGGTCCAGGCCCAGGTCGACGAAATTGCGCAGCGCCTGGTCCATGGTCAGCACGCTGCCGGCCAGCGAGCCCGTGGCCAGGCGCACGCAGCCCATGCATTTGTAGACGCGCTGCGTGCCCAGGCCGTATTCGCCATCTGGCATGCCGGTGGCCGAGGTGGCGTCCGTCACGCCGTACAGGCGGGGGATGGCGCGCAGGGCCGCGCGCAGGGCGCCCTTGGCCACATGCTGCAGGTCGGGGATGATTTCCGCGTATTCGGCATGCGCCAGCGCCGCGCCCACCATGCCGGGGTCGTAGTGCGTCATGCCCGTCATGCCGTTGTACAGGTGGGTAAAGCCCGAGACGCCGGCCTGCAGCGCCGCCACGCCTTCGTCATACGTGCCGGCGCTGTGGCCGATCTGCACGCGGATGCCCATGGCCGCCAGTTGCGGGATCAGTTCCAGGTGGCCGGCGATTTCCGGCGCCATGGTCAGCACCTTGATGGGCGCGATGGCGTGGAAGCGCTGCACCAGCGCCAGGCTGGCCTGCACCACGTCGGGCGGCTGCGCGCCCAGGCGGTGCAAATTTAAAAACGGCCCTTCCAGGTGCACGCCCAGCATGCGCGCGCCGTTGGACGGGCGTTCGGCGATGACGCCGGCCAGGCCTTGCAGGGCGCGCACGATCGACGGTTCCTTGGCCGTCAGGGTGGTGCCCAGCAGGGCCGTGGTGCCGTGGCGCGCATGCACCTGCGCCACGCTGGCGCCCGCGTTTGCGCCTTCCATGATATCGACGCCGGCCGCGCCGTGCACGTGCAGGTCGATGAAGCCGGGCAGGATGGTCAGCGCGCTGTCGGCGGCGGGGTCTTCCTGTATCTGGACGATGCGCTGGTCAAAAGTGATGGTGCCCGTAATCCAGCCAGATGGGGTAAGGATTCTGCCGCTCAGCATGTGTTATTCCGCTATAAAAAGTTCGATGCCCAGCTTGTGCAGCCCTTCGCGGTACTCCTGGCTGATGCTGGCATCGGTGATGACGGTATCGACGCGGTCCAGCTGCACGATGCGGTGCAGGCTGACGCGGCCGAACTTGGAGGCGTCCGTGAGGACGATGATTTTCTTCGCCCGTTCCACCATCTTGTGGTTCAGGCTCGCTTCCGCTTCATGGTGGGTAGTGACGCCAAACTGCAGGTCGAAGCCGTCCACGCCCAGAAACAGCTTGTCGAAACTGTAGGCCTGCAAGCAGGTTTCGGCCTGGCTGCCCTGGATCGACAGCGACTGCTTGCGCAGCAGGCCGCCCGTGAGGATCAGGTCCACGCCGGGCGCGTCGGCCAGCTCCCAGGCGATGTTGAGGCCATTCGTGGCCACCGTCACGCCGGTCGCGTCGCGCAGATGGCGCGCCAGCGAGATGGTGGTGGTGCCCGAGTCGATGATGATGTTGTCGCCCGGTTCCACCAGCCGCGCCGCATAGGCGCCGATGCGCTCCTTCTGCTCGTGGTTGATGGCGTCCTTCTGGCGTATCGTGTGCTCGGGCGGCGGCGTGCGCGTCAGGGTCGCGCCGCCGTGGCTGCGCGTGGCCATGCCTTGCGCTTCCAGCGCATTCAAGTCGCTGCGGATGGTGACCGCGGACACGCCGAGCTTTTCCACCAGATCGGTCACTTGCACCGAGCCCTGCTGGGCAAGCATTTGGAGGATGGATTCACGGCGTTGGCTGGTATTTCGCATGGTGGCGGGCTCGGTAAAAGTGAAAATACCGAGCTTAACAGATTGCCGCTTCGGCAATGACGGGCAGCGCCGCATTGCGGTTGCAGGCGCGCGCATATTGCGCCAGCAGGCTGCCGATCTTGTGCTCGATCAAGGCCGGCGCCTGCGCCGGCAGCCCGCCCTGCACCACGGCCAGGTACTGTTCCGGCAAGTGCTGGCTCAGCAGCGGCAGCGGAATCGCCACGGCGTCGAGGTTGGCCAGCAGCTTGCCGACGGCGGCCGCCACTTCCGGCTCGCCCCAGTAGTAGCGGCAGCGGTCGCTCAAGCCGTAGCGGCGCATCAATCGCTGTTCTTGCGGCGTGCCCAGGTAATGCTTGATCCAGTTCTTCGGCTTGGCCACCATCACGTCGTCGAGCACCTGCATCAGCTGCGAGGTGGCGTGCGCCGGCAGCAGCTCCTGCTCGATCTGGCACAGCGCATACAGCGCTTCGCGCAAGGCGAAGGTGGCGGCCGGACCCACTTTCAGGATGGCGAAATGGTCGCGCACCATGGCGTGCAGGGCCGATTCGCGCTGGTAGTCGGTGGAATGGGCTTCGAACACGAGGCCGGGCTGCTCGGCGACAAAGGCCGACAGCTCGGCGGCGGCCTGCGCATCGTAATGCTGGATGCTGCTCTGGTCGAAATCGACGCCAGGCTGCACCACCATGGCGATGACGCGGCGCCAGGCGCCGTGCAGCTCGTTGTCCAGGAAGGCGCGGCGGTGCACGTCCAGCGTGCGGCGCGCGGCCTGCGGGCTGGTGACGGCGCCGGCCTGCGCCAGCGACGCTTCGCCGCCGGGAATCGGCACTTCCGTGCCGATCACGTAGACGGGCGGCGCGAAGCCGGCGGCGGCGGCCGCCGCTTCGGCGACGATGCACAGGCGCGCCGAACGGGCGGCCACGGTTTCATCGTCGAGCTGCAAGGGGTCGTCGGCACAGCGCATGCTGCAATCGAGGTGGATTTTATGGAAGCCGGCCGACGCATACGCGGCGATCAGCGTTTCGGCGTGGTCCATGGCGGTGGCCGCATCGAGGTGCTGCCAGGCGTTCGGACCCAGGTGGTCGCCGCCCAGCACCAGGCGGCTGGCGGGGAAACCCTGTTCGCGGGCCAGTGCCAGCATGGTGTCGCGGAAAACGTTTGGTGTCATGCCCGTGTAGCCGCCGAACTGGTCGACCTGGTTCGAGGTCGCCTCGACCAGCAGCACGGTGTCGTATTCGCTGGCCACGCGCATGGCGGCGCGCAGCACGCTCGGGTGGCTGCAGCAGACGGCGTACAGTCCCACGCGCTCGCCGCGGCGGTGCGCCTTGATCACTTGCTGGATGGGCGACAGGGTAAAAGTCGGGTTTTCCGCTTGCGTCATCATGATGATGCCTTTGTATGTTGTCGTATCAAAAGGGCCGCGCCGCGCGCGCCGCCGGCGTCGCCAAAGAGCGGCGGCAGGATGGGCGGCAC
Source organism: Janthinobacterium sp. GW458P (assembly GCF_002127585.1). Taxonomy (GTDB): domain Bacteria; phylum Pseudomonadota; class Gammaproteobacteria; order Burkholderiales; family Burkholderiaceae_D; genus Janthinobacterium. The sequence goes on along the minus strand of NZ_NEGZ01000047.1, from coordinate 39,343 downwards.
GTGCACGCCGGGGAACAGGTGGCGCTTGACGGCGGCCGGCAGCTTGTCGTACAGGTGCGGCAGCTTGGACAGGCCGCCGCCGAGCACGATGACGTGCGGGTCGTAGGCCAGCACCAGGCCGGCCAGCGCGTGGCCCAGCACGTCGAGGTGCACGGCCACCGTGCGCTGGGCCACGGCGTCGCCCATATTGGCGCGCGCCACGATGGCCAGCGGCTCGGCGCCGTCGCCGCCGAAATGCGCGTGCAGCTTGCGCATGGCGGGACCGGAGACGTAGCGCTCCAGGCAGCCCGCCTTGCCGCACGGGCAGGGGTATTCGGCCAGACCGTGCTGCGCCAGCAGGGTGGCGGGCAGACTCCAGTGGCCCCATTCGCCGGCCACGCCGTTAAAGCCGCGCAGCAGCTGGCCGCCCACGCAGTAGCCGCCGCCGGCGCCCGTGCCAAGGATGGCGCCGAACATGCTGGCGGCATTCTCGGCCGCGCCGCCCTGCGCTTCGGACAGGGCGAAGCACTGGCAATCGTTGCCGATGGCGACGGGGCGCTGCAAGGTTTGCTGCAGCGTCTGCGCCACCAGGCGGCCGTTCAGCGCCGGCACATTGGAACTGAGCTGCCGGCCCGTGGCGCTGTCGATCACGCCAGGCAAGCCGATGCCGACGGGCGCCGTCGTGCCGAGGGCGGCATCGCCATGGGCCACCAGGTCGACGATAGCCTGCACGAAGGCGCTAAAATCGTCGCCCGGCGTGGCCACGCGCTCGCGGAACACCTCGGTCAATGCGCCGTCGCGGTCGGCAAAGGCGACCAGCTCCATCTTGCTGCCGCCGATGTCGATGCCGTGAAAGCCCTGGATGGAATTAGAATTGGTCATGGCCATAGATGGTGACGCCCTGCACGACACGGTTGACGATGCCGCCGGCGAATGGATTGTCGGGGCGCAGTTGCAGCAGCGCGGACTGGTGCAGCGCATATTGCTGCGCCATCAGCAGCCACAGCGGGGCCAGCCAGGCGTCGGGCCAGGCCGGCGCGTCGGCCGCCAAGTTGGCAGATAAGTCGCCGCCGATGCCCACCGTCAGGCAGCGCTGCGCCACGCTGTCGCGCTGCAGTTCTTTTAAGAGATCGTCTTCGTACTGGCGCGCCAGCGGCTTGCTGCTGCGCAGCAGGACCACCAGCGACTCCGTGGTGACGGCCGATTTCGGGCCGTGGCGGAAGCCCAGCGCGGTATTGGCCATCGCCATCACGCGGCCGCCCGTCAATTCGAGGATCTTCAATGCCGCTTCCTTGGCCAGCGCTTCCAGCGGGCCGCTGCCCAGGTAGACGACGCGCTGTACCGGCTGCGAGCCCAGTTCCGCCACGGGGGCCGACCAGTCGCGCAAGGCTTGTTCGCCCAGCTGCGCCAGGGTGTCCAGGCGCGTCAGATCCGACTCCTTGCCCAGTACCGACAGGGCCGCCAGCAGCATGCTGCTAAAGCTGCTGGTCATGGCGAAGCCCCGGTCACAGCTGCCTTCCGGCATCAGCAGGTTATAGGTATTGCTGTCGTTGGCGCCCTGGCGCGCCAGCTTGCCGTCGGCGTTGCAGGTGATATTCAGGAAGCGCGCGCCGGGCACGACCTGGCGCAGCAGTTCGACGGCCGCCAGGCTTTCCGGGCTGTCGCCGCTGCGGGCAAACGAGACGAGCAGGGTGGGCGCGTCCGCCTCCAGGTACAGCTCATGGTGGGTCAGCAAAGTCGTGGTGGCGATGGCGCGGATCTGCGCGGGCCAGGCCGCGTTCAGGGTGTCGACGACGATTTCGCCCACATACGCCGAGCTGCCGGCGCCCGTCAGGATGACGCGCTGCTGCGGATGGGACAGCGCGTCGCCGAGGAAGGCGGCCAGGCTGGCTTGCTCCTTGCGCAAAATGCCGGCCAGTGCGCGCCAGATGGCCGGCTGGTGGGCGATTTCCTCGGCCGTGTGCAGGCCGCCGATGTCGCGCCAGGTTTGAATGTCACGCTGAAGAAGGGTAGTCATGTGAGGTCAGTAAAGTGTTTGTTGTGGTAAAGCATAAATACTAAATTTCGAAAAGTCAAATACGAAAGCAAAACGAAAGTAAATTGTCTGGTCGCTTGCGAAACAATGCCGCTTTATGGTGCTTGCACCATGCTGCGCTGCCGCATGAACGGGCTGGCGCTGCGGCCTGTCGCTGAAATGCCACGATAACGAAAGTGTGTTTTGTGGGATTTTGGCAAAACGTAAGAAAAATGTGCCAATTTTGGGCATTTTATTAATAAATTGACGTCATAACTTTCTTTTGATTGACGATATTTATTTTTCTTCTTAAAGTATTTCCATCGCATCGACTTTTTTGAAAGCCATCAGATGAAACCTCTCCCGCTTCCCCGCCGCGTGCTTGCCGCCTGTGTCCTCGCCGCCCTCGGCACCCTGGTCGCGCCGGGCCTGCAAGCCGCGCCTATCGGCAATTTGCAGACTCTCTCCGCCGTGCACGCGGCCGATGTGGCCAAGGGCGAGGCGCTGGGCTGGGATGTGCGCAGCGATACGGGCATGCAGCTGCGTATCAGCCTGCCCCAGGCGGACGTGCTGCGCATCCAGGCGGGCGGCAAGGGCGGCTTGACGGGCCCGGGCGACAAGGCCGCGCCCATCGTCGTCGGCCAGCCTGCCGCGCAGGTGGCGTACCAGATCGATGAGCAGCCCGGCCATATCGTGATCAGCACCGAAGCCCTGAGCCTGCGCATCGACCGCAAACCCTTGCGCTTTACCCTGTTCCGCAAGGGGGACACGGCGCCCCTGTGGCGCGAAGTGCAGCCGCTGTCGCTCGACGACAAGCAGGGCGTGCAGGTGCTTTCCAGTTTGCCGGGCGAGCGCTATTTCGGCGGCGGCCAGCAGAATGGGCGCTTCGAATTCAGGGGCAAGCAGGTGCCCGTGTCGTATTCGGGTGGCTGGGAAGAAGGCGACCGCCCGAATCCCGCGCCATTTTTGATGAGTTCACGGGGCTGGGGCATGCTGCGCAATACCTGGTCCGATGGTAATTACGACTTGCGCGACAGCCAGCAGATCTCGCTGCAGCACGCGGAAGGGCGCTTCGACGCGTATTTCTTCGTCGGCAAGGACCTGCGCGACGTCGTCGCCCGCTATACGGACTTGACGGGCCGCGCGCGCATGCTGCCGCGCTGGGCGCTGGAATACGGCGACGCCGATTGCTACAACGATGGCGACAACGTGAAGAAACCCGGCTCCGTGCCGAAGGGCTGGACGGACGGCCCCACGGGCAAGACGCCGGACGTGGTGCAAAGCGTGGCGCGCCAGTACCGCGAACACGACATGCCGGGCGGCTGGATCCTGCCCAACGACGGCTACGGCTGCGGCTACACGAATTTGCCGGAAACGGTGAAGGGGCTGGCAGGCTACGGCTTCCGCACGGGCCTGTGGACGGAAAACGGCGTCGACAAGATCGCCTGGGAAGTGGGCCAGGCGGGCAGCCGCGTGCAAAAGCTGGACGTGGCGTGGACGGGCAAGGGCTATCAGTTTGCCATGGACGCGAACAAGTCGGCCTATGACGGCATCCTGAACAACTCCGACAGCCGCCCCTTCCTGTGGACGGTGATGGGCTGGGCCGGCATCCAGCGCTACGCCGTGGCGTGGACGGGCGACCAGAGCGCCAGCTGGGACTACATCCGCTGGCACATTCCGACCCTGATCGGCTCGGGCCTGTCCGGCCAGGCGTATGCGTCCGGCGACGTGGACGCCATCTTCGGCGGCAGCCCGGAAACCTATCTGCGCGACTTGCAGTGGAAAAGCTTTACGCCCGTCCTGATGGGCATGTCCGGCTGGGCCGCGGCCGAGCGCAAGCACCCGTGGTGGTTCGATGAGCCATACCGCGACATCAACCGCCGCTATTTGAAACTCAAGATGCGTTTGACGCCGTATATGTATACGCTGGTGCGCGAAGCGGAGCAATCGGGCGCGCCGCTGGTGCGCGGCTTGATGTGGGATTACCCGCAAGACCCGGTCGCCTATACGGAAGCCTACAAATACCAGTTCCTGCTGGGTCGCGACGTGCTGGTGGCGCCCGTCTACCGCAGCCAGGCCGTCAGCGGCGGCTGGCGCAAGGGCATCCACCTGCCGCAGGGCACGTGGTACGACTACTGGGATGGCCGTCAGGCCACGGCGGACGCGAAGGGACGCGACCTCGATCTGCAGGTCACCCTGGACAAGCTGCCCGTGTTCGTGCGCGCCGGTGCCATCCTGCCCATGTATCCGGAAATGCTGTACGACGGCCAGAAGCCGAAGGACCAGCTCACGCTCGACATCTACCCGCACGGCGAGTCTGAATATACCTTGTATGAAGACGATGGCAACACGCGCCAGTACCAGGGCGGCGCCTTCAGCCAGCAAGTCATCCGCATGCGCCAGGCGGGCGGCGACGTGCGCGTGGACATCGGTGCCGTCGATGGCAACTACCAGGGCCAGGAAGCGCGCCGCGGCTATGCTCTGCGCATGCTGGCGGGCCAGCGCCCGGCCGCCGTCAAGGCGGGCGAGCGCGTGATCGCGGCCTCCTCCGACCGCGCCGCCTACGACAAGGCGTTTGATGCCTGGTATTTCGACGCGGCAGACAGGCAAGGCACGCTGCACGTGAAAGTGGCGGCGCAGGATATCCGCCAGCCCTTGACCTTGCAGGTGGCCGGCGCGCTGGCCGTGGCGCGTATCGATGCCGACTTCCCCGCCGCCCCCGTGCCGGGCCGCGCCTTGCCGGCCGACGCCATGCAGGTGGTGGCGCGTCCTGCGGAAGAAAGCGGCTACCCGCTGGAAAACGCCTTCGATGGCAAGCCGGAGACGTGGTTCCGCACCGTGCGCAGCCCGTCCGTGAAAAGCGGGCCGCACGAATGGGTGATCGGCTTTACGGAGCGGCGCCTGGTCGATGGCATCGAACTGGCGCCGCGCAACGATCAGCACTGGAAGCATGGCCAGGTGCGAGACTACGAAATCTACATCGGCGACAACAACGGCGACTGGGGCGCGGCGCTTGCGCGCGGCACCCTCAAGCTGGAACAGGGCGTACAGACGATCAATTTCCCCGCCACGGCCGGGCGCTTGCTGCGCTTCCGCGTCATGAGCACGCAAAATCCGGAAGGCGACGGCGCCGCGTCCACCGATCCGATGGTCACGGCGGCGCAGGCCGGGCCTGTGGCGCGCGCGTTCGACGCGGCGCTGGCGACCGACGTGGCGCCCGTCACCTTGTCCGCATTCCGCGTGCTTGAGCACCGCGTGGCCGATGGCGAGGAGGTACAGCGCTATCTGTCGGACCTGGCGCTGCCGAAGGCTGTCGCGAAAGACCGGCCGGCCGGCAAGGCCGCCGAGATGCGCATGAACGGGCTGTGGTTCCGCAAGGGCCTCGGCGTGGGGCCAGCCAGCCGCATCGACCTGCAGCTGGCGGGCAACTGGAATCTGCTGCGCGCCGACCTGGGCGTGGACGACAGCTGCCGCGGCGCGGGCGGCTTGCAATTCCAGGTCTGGAGCGGCGAGCGGCTGCTGTACGACAGCGGGCTGGTCACGGCTCCCGGGGTGGTCAAGCCCGAAATTGACGTGCGCGGCCTGAGCCAGCTCAGTTTGCGCACCCTGGGCGCGCGCGGCGCCCGACCGGCCCAGGTGTGCGGCAACTGGGCCAACGCCATCTTGACCGGCACGCAAGGCGCGACTGTCAAGCCGCGCTAACTACTTCAATCATTTCACTAACAAGGAGCCCCTCTTCGGACCGGGGAGGGGCTCTTGCAGCCTGACGAAAACAAATCACTTATAAAAGGGAGATGGGAATGCACTTGAAAAAACTGATGGCCGCCATGGTGGCGGTAGGGCTGGCGTCGACGGCGCTGGCAGCGGAAGAGGACAAACTGGCGCGCGTCGAAGTGACGGGTTCCAGCCTGAAGCGCATCAACGCGGAAACGGCGTCGCCCGTGCAGGTGATCAACGCCAAGCAGATCGAAAACATGGGCGCGCTCACCTTGCTGCAGGTGCTCGACAACCTGCCTGCGGCCCGTCCGGCGCAGCAGGATTTCCGCTCGATGTTCACGGGGTCGGACGGCGGTTCGCAGGCGAACCTGCGCGGCATGGGTGCGCAGGGCACCCTGGTGCTGCTCAATGGCCGCCGCCTGTCGTTCTACGGCGCGCCGGCCGGTTTCCAGACCATGTTCGTCAATATCGACGCCATCCCGGCCGCCGCCATCGAGCGCATGGAAATCCTGACGGACGGCGCGTCGGCCGTGTATGGCTCCGATGCCGTGGCCGGCGTCATCAACGTGATCACCAAGAAGTCGTATCAAGGGCTGGAGGCGCGCGCCAACGGCGAGTTTTCGCCCAGCGTGAAAGCCTATGGCGAACGCCAGGCCAGCGTGCTGTATGGCGTCGGCGACATGGCCAGCGACGGCTACAACATCTATGGTTCCGTCAACGTCTACCAGCGCGACCGCATCGCGCTGGCCGATACCTGGCAGAAGCGCCCATCATATTTTTATGTGAATAATCCGAATTTCATCCCCAACATGCGCGTGGGCGTGGGCAGCGAGCCGGGCGTAATGAACCCGGGGACCTTCTTTGTCTTCGACAAGGCCAACAACAATGCGCGCACCCAGCGCGCCGCGCCAGGCTGCAACACCAGCATCAGCGAGGCGTCGGGCACGCGCTGCGTGTGGAATGCGCTGCCCAACCAGCTCGACACGGGCCCCACCTCGGAGCGCGCCACGGCTTACCTGAGCGGCCGGCTGAAGCTGGGCGGCGACATGGAAGCGTTCGCGGAAGGCGCCTACACCCACATCAAGATGCGCGGCGAGAATGGCCCCTCCAGCTTCAACAGCGGCAGCACGAACAACTGGTTTGCGCGCAACACGGGCACCACCCTGAACACCTTCGCCACGCCTTTCCTGAGCCCGAACAACGTCTACCTGAAAGGCAAGCTCGATGCCGACATGGTGGCCAAGATGGGCGGCGCGGCGGGCCTGAACTACCTGCTGCAGGATGCCACGGGCCATTTCGGCCAGAAGAACGTCGATGAAAACTACCGCGCGCTCGTCGGCCTGCGCGGCGGCATCGGCGGCGGCTGGGATTTTGAAACGGCGCTCAGCGTGGCGGGCAGCCATTCCACCCTGTTCCAGACGGCCAACCTGAACATCAATGGCTTCAAGCAGGCGTTCGGCCCGTTCACGAAAGATCCCGTCAGCGGCCGCACGTATATCGCGGACAATCCCGCCTACAAGTTCGGCGAAATCAGCGAGGCCAATGCGGCGCTGCTGCGCGCCGCCTACCCGACCTTCGCCATTGAATCGTGGACCAAGCTGATGACGTGGGACGCCAAGCTGGAAGGCACGCTGTTCAAGCTGGGCGAGCGCGAAGTGCGCGCCGCCGTGGGCACCAACGTCATGCGCGAGAGTTTTCTCACGCCCGGCAACGCGGATGCGGCCAATGGCCTGATCACGCAGCAGGGCGGTTCCTGGTTCGATGGCAAGCGCACCATCGCGGCCGTGTTTGGCGAAGTGGTGCTGCCGCTCAGCGACACCCTGGAAGTCAATGCGGCCGCGCGCCTGGACAAATACCCGCATTTTTCGGCCAACCTGGCGCCCAAGCTGGGCGTGATCTGGCGCGCGCGGCCCGACCTGATGCTGCGCGGGACGTATTCGGAAGGCTTCCGCGCGCCGAACCTGGCTGAATCGGGTTCGGGCGGCGTGTTTGCGCAGGTGGGCGGCATCCGCGACACGGTGCGCTGCGATGAAACGAATGCCATGGCGCGCGCCCTGATGAAGTCCAAAGTGGCGACGGATGCGGACCTGGGCAAGAGCCTGCTCAATTCGAACTGCTCCACGACTGTGGGCGGCCTGACGCCGCCGAACCAGAACCTGCGCCCGGAAAAGGCCAAGATTTCGACCGTGGGCCTGGTGCTGCAGCCGGCCAAGGACGTGAGCATCTCGATCGACTACTGGTTCATCAACCGCCGCGACGAAATCGTGCGCCAGGACTTCAACGAGCTGTTTACGGAACTGGTGGGCAAATACGGCCCGACCCTGGCCGGCACGTCGAGCGCCATCCGCAACGACTTGACGGACACGGACCGGGGCAATATGGCGGCGGTGGCTGCCATGTGCGCCAATCCAGCCAACGCGGGCGTGTGCGCGGGCGGCGTGCCGGGCTACTCGGTGGGCAACCTGGGCGGCTTGATCAACTCGTACTCGAACCGCGGCCGCACTCTGATGGACGGCGTGGACATCGACGCGCGCACGCGCTTTTCGCTCGGCGACTGGGGCAAGCTGAGTACCGGCATCGCCGCCACCATCCGCAAGCGCGACACCCATGACAGCGAAGACGGCAGCGATATCAAGGGCAATACCGTCGGCTACTACGATTCGCCGCGCTACCGCGCGACAGTCAACGCCGACTGGAGCTACCGCAACTTCGTCAGCAGCGTGTTCATCAACTATTCGGGCAAGACGCGCTGGGCCTACGGTCCGTGGGACAAGGACAACACGCCGGAAAACTGCACCGCCGCTTCCGTGTCCCTGCCAGCGGGGCAGTGCAAGGGTGCGCCGTCGTACACGACGGTCAACCTGGCCTTCAGCTGGAAGCCGTTCAAGAACCTCGACGTGGGCCTGAACGTGAAGAACGCGTTCAACAAGCAGCCGTACTACGACCCGAACGGCTGGGAAGGCTACAACCATAGCCAGGACCTGTTCGGCCGCCAGTTTGCCCTGTCGGCCAGCTACAAGTTCTTTTAAGGCGTGACGCTACCCCGGCCTGCCTGCGGGCCGGGGTATTGCGATGAAAAGAAAAAGACAACATTCCGAAATGCGCAATACGAAAGATAAACGTAAGTTATGGGCGATTGTCCTGTCGTCTTTCGCGTTTTTCTCTCCCCGTCACTGCGCGATTTGTGCCTTCCCGACGGTCTCCTTGTGTGCGCGTGTATCTGCCACACCACGATAGCGAAAGTTATCTGCGGAGAAACTCATTAAAACGAAAGATAAATCGCATTTATTTGCTCATTTTAGAGATAAATTTGCGTTATTACTTTCTTTTCATTGACGGTAGTTATTTTTCTTTTTAAAGTATTTCCAAGAAAACGAAAATCAGCCGATACGGACTGGTTTCCCGGAAGGTGCAACTGCCTGGCTCCGCCTTCCGACGATCACCATAAAAATGGCGCCCCACGGCTTCGTCACGGAGCGAGGGAAGGCGCCGATAACCCTCGAATAGATGGAGACACCCATGCATAGCACACGACTCAAATTGCGCGACATCAGCCGCGCCGCCGCCATCGTCATCGCCCTGGCGGCCGGCGTGCCAGGCCAGGCCTGGGCACAGTCGAACGCCACCAGTACCATTTTCGGCGAAGTGAGCGCGCCGGCCGGCGCCACCGTGGTGCTGGAAAACCTGGCGACGGGCGTGCAGCGCACCCTGACGCCCGATGCGTCGGGCCGCTACGTGGCCAACTCCATGCCGCCGGGCCGCTACGCGGTGCGCGTGCTGCGCGCCGGTGCGGTCGAAGCGACGCAGGAAGTCGAGGCCCTGATCGGCGCGGGCGCCGAAGCCAACTTCGGCCCGGCCAGCGCGCCCGGCCCCGTGGGCCAGGAACAGACCGTCGTGGTGAAGGCGTCGCGCAATCCGATCGACGTGTCGAACACCAACAATGGCGTGATCTTCACGGCCAAGGAGCTCAAGGCGTTACCAGTCGGTAACGATGTCGCCTCCATCGTGCAGCTGACGCCGGGCGTTTCGCGCGGCACCAACAGCGTGTATGGCAATGCACCATCGATCGGCGGCTCGGGCCAGTCCGAAAATGCGTTCTACGTCAACGGCTTCCCCATCACTAACCTCCTGACCCAGGTGGGCGCGTCGGAGCTGCCGTTCGGCGCGATCTCCAACCTGCAGGTGCTGTCGGGCGGCTATGGTTCGGAATTCGGCCGCTCCACGGGCGGCGTGATCAATATCACCACCAAGAGCGGCGGCAACAAGGTCGAATTCGGCGGCAAGGTCTCCATCATCCCCCGCTCGCTGAAGGGCACGACGGAAAACCGGTATTACCCGAACACGGGCGCCAATCCGAAGACGGATGGCACCTTGAAGTACTGGAACCGCGATAACGGCAGCACCAGCAAGGTCGTCGGCCTGTACGGCAGCGGACCGCTGATCAAGAACAAGCTGTTCGCCTTCGTGGCGCTGGAACAGACGCGCACGGACGGCGGTGCCGTCGCCGGTGCGCGCGACGACCTGGTCGACAAGGTGCTGCCGAACGGCTGGCGCGAGAGCAAGAGCAAGGTTGACCGCATGATGGCCAAGCTGGACTACAACCTGACGGACGACCATCACTTTGAATATACCAAGCTGTATGACCGCACGACGACGGACAGCCAGAGCTATGGTTTCGACTATACCACCTTGAAACGCAACAACGTGCCTGGCGGCGGGAGCGAGACCACCTTCAACTGCTGCGGCTCGTCGGCCGCGCCGGGCGCGAATGTCGACATCTTCAAGTACACGGGCTACCTGACGGATAACCTGACGGTGACGGCGATGATGGGGCAGTCGCGCACTTCGCACCGCCGTACCCCGGAAGGCTACAATCCGCTGCTGGCGCAAACGTCGTCGAATGAATCGACCCAGGTGCCTGGCCTGACGTACGCCAATCCGCAAACGGTGACCGGTACTCTGGTCGACCCGTCGTCGGAAGACCGCCAGAAGGCCAAGCGCCTGGACCTGGAATACAAGCTGGGCAAGCATTCGCTGCGCGGCGGCATCGACCGCATCGACGTGGAATCGAAAGTGGGCCTGAGCCTGGCCGGCGGCTACCGCTGGAGATACGAGAAGGTCAAGGATCCGACGCTCCTGATCAACGGCGCCTTTGAAACGCCGGCACAGGGCAACGGCTACGGCAAGGATGGCTATTACGTCAGCAAGGAATTGAACGCCAACCTGGCGCGTCCGACCAGCGTGCAATCGGCGCAGTACATTCAGGATCACTACCAGGTCACGGAACGGGTGCTGCTGGACCTGGGCCTGCGCCGCGAACAGTTCACCAACTACAGCACCGATGGCGTGGCCTTCATTTCACAGCGCAACATGATCGCTCCCCGCGTGGGCGCCACCTGGGATTACCTGGGCGACGGCACCCTGAAATTCTTCGCCAATGGCGGCCGTTACCACTTGCCGGTGCCGTCGAATTTGTCGAGCAACATGGCCAGCCCCTTCCTGGCCACCAGCGAGATGTTCACCTACACGGGCGTCGATCCCGTCACGGGCGCGCCGACGGGCCTGCACGCCATCAGCAAGCCGTATTCGGCCAACAACGCGTATGGACAGAGCCGCGATGCGCGCGAAGTGACGGCCGTCGGCCTCAAGCCGCTGTCGCAGGATGAATTCTCGCTGGGCTTCGAACGCGCCCTGAGCAAGAAGCTGGTGGTGGGCGCCAGCTTCCTGTACCGCAAGCTGAACGACACCAACGACGACACCTGCGACGAGCGTCCGCTGCAAGCCTGGGCCACGCGCAACGGCGTCGATACGGGCAACTGGAGCGGCTTCCAGTGCGCCATCATCAACCCGGGCCGCGACAACAGCCTGATGGTGGACTTTGACGATGGCAAGGGCCTGCGCCGAGTGGATATTTCGGCGGCGGAGTGGGGCAACCCGCTGCCATCGCGCACCTACCGCGCCTTGAACATGTTCATCGAGCACCCGTACACGGATGGCTGGTACGGCAAGCTGACCTACACCTTGTCCGGCCTGAAGGGCAATATGGAAGGCCAGACGGACAGCATCGGCGGCGGCGACGTGGGCCTGACGGTGAGCGACGACCACAAGGAATTGATGTACAACGCGTATGGCTACCTGCCGGGCGACCACCGCCACGCCTTCAAGGCCTACGGCTTCATGCAGCTCATCCCGGACGTGATGGTGGGCGCCAACCTGTCGCTGATCTCGGGTGCGCCGCGCAACTGCATCGGCGCGCTGCCCGATAACCTGAAGTTCGAGAACAATTACGGCGATTCCTACTTCTATTGCAATGGCAAGCCGGCGCCGCGCGGCAGCCAGGGCCGCCTGCCATGGCAAGCCCAGCTGGACATGAATGTGGCCTATACTCCCAGCGCCGTCAAAGGCCTGAGCCTGAAAGTGGACGTGTTCAATGTGTTCAACAGCCAGACCGTGACCCGTTACACCGAAACGCGCGAAGACCATGGCGCCATCTCCCGCAATTACCTGCAGGTCGATGGACGCACGGCGCCGCGTTCCGTGCGCTTTACGGCTGAATACACCTATTAAACTGCAGCCGGCCCGCCGTGCGGCGGGCCGGTGACGATCATTACCAACGGAAGCGAGTAGAGACCAATGACAACACAAATCAATCGACGCAATTTCCTCTCCGCCAGCGCCGCGCTGGCCGGTGGCGCCATGGCCGGCAGCGCACTGCTGCCCGGCGACGCCAACGCCGCCCCTGTGGCCGGCCGCGACAAGGTCCGCCTGGGCGTGATCGGCACGGGCATGCGCGGCCAGGTGCTGCTGGCCGAACTGGTGCGCCGCGACGACGTGGAAGTGGTGGCCCTGTGCGATATCGAACCGATCATGCTGAAACACGCGCTGGGCCAGGTGGCAAAAGCCGGCAAGCCGCGTCCGCGCACGTATGGCGAAGACCGCGACCAGAAAGCCTACAAGCGCATGCTGGACGCGGGCGGCCTCGATGGCGTGATCATCGCCACGCCGTGGGAATTCCACGCACCGATGGCGATTGCCGCCATGCAGGCGAAAATCGCCGTCGGCTGCGAAGTGGTGGCCGGCATCACCCTGCAAGACCACTGGGATGTCCTGAATACCCAGTTGAAGACCGGTACGCCGTACATGTTGCTGGAAAACGTGTGCTACCGCCGCGACGTGATGGCGGCGCTGCAGATGGTGCGCGCCGGCCTGTTCGGCGAACTGCTGCACCTGCAGGGCGGCTATCAGCACGATCTGCGCGCCGTCAAATTCAACAGCGGCAATCCCGCCAAGCCGTACGGCGGCGGCGTGGAATTCGGAGAGAAGGGCTGGTCGGAAGCCCATTGGCGCACGCAGCACTCGGTCGAGCGCAACGGCGAACTGTATCCGAGCCACGGCATCGGCCCGTGCGCCATGTACACCAACATCAACCGCGGCAACCGCTTTACGCGCATCAACGCCTTCGCCAGCAAGGCGCGCGGCTTGCACGACTACATCGTCAAGCAGCCGGGCGGCGCGCAGCATGCGAACGCCAAGGTGAAATTCAAGCTGGGCGATATCGTCACCACCACCCTGGCCTGCGAGAACGGCGAAACCATCATCCTGCAGCACGATACCAGCCTGCCGCGCCCGTACTCGCTGGGCTTCCGCGTGCAAGGCACGGACGGCCTGTGGATGGACCTGAATAATTCCATCCACATCGAAGGCGTCAGCAAGCCGCACCAGTGGGACGATTTCAAACTCTACCAGGACAAGTATGACCACCCCGTTTGGCGCAAGTACGCGGCGCAGGCCGAAGGCGCGGGCCACGGCGGCATGGACTTCTTCGTCATCCACGCCTTTGTCGAAGCATTGAAGGCCAACGCGCCGATGCCGATCGATATCTACGACGCCGTGACGTGGAGCGCCATCACGCCCCTGTCCGAGCAGTCGATCGCCGCCAACTTCCAGACCCTGGATTTCCCGGACTTCACGGGCGGGCAGTGGAAATCGCGCAAGCCGATCTTCGCCCTCGACGGCAAGTACTAAGCCTTAACGACCCGCTACCGCACCAGTTGCCGTAGCGGGTTTTTTCTATCCCCATGCGTTTTTCAACCGCGGCGCAGGTGCGCAGGCCAGTGTTCGCCCGTCGCAAAGCTTCACCACCAGGAGACGTCGATGAAACACAGAAGTGCATTATTCCATGCCATCCTTCCCGTCATGCCCTTGCTGCTGGCGGCCTGCGGCGGCGCCACCGCCACGGGCAACGGCAATACGGCCTTGCTGGCCGCCAGCGTGGCCGCGCCCGCCACGTCCGCCACCGTGGAACTGGCTGGCAACGCCTTCATCACGAGCGGGAATGAGGGCGCCGTCATCAGCGAGCGCGGCCTGTCCGGCTGGAGCAATCCCGCTGCCGTCGCCAGCACCTACTTCCGCGTGGCCGGGGCGGGCCCCGTGCAGGTGGCGCTCGACGCCAGCCTGGCCGACGGCGGCAACAGCACCATCCGCGTGAAGATCAACGGCACGCCGTTCGACGTCAAGCTGGCCGGCAAGGAGCGCAAGACCTATGCCGTGGGCACGGTGAACGTGGCGGCGGCCGGCTATGTGAAGGTGGACTTGCAGGGACTGTCGCGCGCAAAGGCCACGTTTGGCGACGTTGCGGCGCTGAAGGTGACGGCGAACGCCGCGCTCAATTACGCCAACGATCCCGCCAATTACTACTGGTCGCGGCGCGGCCCGTCCGTGCACATGGGCTACGCGGTACCGGCCAATACCGAGTATTTTTATAACGAGATGACGATCCCCGTGGGCCAGGACGCTGTCGGCTCCTACTTCATGGCCAACGGCTTTGGCCAGGGCTACATGGGCATCCAGGTGAAATCGCCCGGCGAGCGCTGGATACTGTTCTCCGTGTGGGACGCCGACAATGGCGCGAAGACCACCCTGGTCAGCAAGGGCGCCGGCGTGGTCGACAATGCGTTCGGCGGCGAGGGCACGGGCGGGCAGACCTATCTGTCGTATAACTGGGCTGCCGGCACGACGTACCGTTTCATCACGCGCGCGCGGCCCGACGGCAATGGCGGCAGCGATTACTCGGCCTGGTTCTTCGCGCCCGAGACGGGCAAGTGGCGCTATATCGCCACCTGGAAGCGGCCGGCGATTTCCACCTATTTGACGGGCGTGCATTCCTTCCTCGAGAATTTCATCGACACCCTGGGCCACACGGAGCGCCGCGTCCAGTTCGGCAACCAGTGGGCAAGGAGTGCATCGGGCACCTGGTCGGAAGTGACGGCGGGGCGCTTCACGGGCGACGCCACGGCCACCAATGCGCAGCGCATGGATTACGCGGGCGGCGTGGAAAACGGCAGGTTCTACCTGCATAACGGCGGCTTCTTTGCCGACTACGTGAAGACCAGCCAGAACTTCACGCGCCCGGCCACGGGCCTGCCGCCCGCCGTCGATGTGAGCGCCTTGCCGGTGCAATAGGCGTGGTCTCTCAGAACGGCCGCTTGCCCACCGTCGCTTCAATGCCGCGATAGTAAGTGAGCGGCCGGACTATCGTCACTCCCATCAATGCCGCCGCCTGGATGATGTCGTCTGTATCGCGCCGGTACACCACCAGCGCATCCATTTCGTCGGAGCCGTTGCCGTCGATCTGGATCAGCTCATAGCCGCCGTCGTCCACGGCGCGCTGCGCCAGTTCCGTGTCCAGCCATTCGAAATAGGGCAGCGCGCTGCCGCCGCTGTCCTCGAGCATCTCGTACGGGAAGTCGGGGAATTCGTCGAACATGTCCTGTATCTGTTCGTGCAGTTCATCGAGCTTGTCGCTCGACGCCGTATAGCAGGCCAGGTGCAAGAGGATCGCGTCCGTGTAGGCTTGCGCATCGCTGTCGACCCACTCGTTGCGTGGCGCGGAGGGCGCAGCAGTGATGGCGGTGACGGCTTCGTCCAGTTCCTCGCCTTCCAGGTCGCCGCAGGTGAGCTTGGTCAGCAGTTCAGATAGCAGCATGGTTGCCTTTCAATAGTGTGGATGCATGGCCAGGGAGGCCTGCGTGTTGAAGTGTTGCCAATACTATCATTGCCGCGTATCTGGGCGCGCTCTGCAGAACTTGCAACGTGCGCTACGCCGGCGGACGCGATCATCATGGCAGCGTTTGCAAGCAGCGCGTCAGGCAGGCATTTGCCGGGCGCTTGCGCCGCAGCACCGCATAGATATAGAATGCGAATCATTATTATTTGCGAACCAGGGAGTATGCGACGTGTCGGCTGCCCAACCCGGCGTTCACCAGGAGGTGGGCAGCCTGTATCACGATCACCACCGCTGGCTGCAAGGCTGGCTCAGGCACAAGCTGGGCAACGCCTTTGATGCGGCCGACGTGGCGCACGACACCTTCATGCGCCTGCTCAATCGCGAGGAAAGCATCGCCGCACGCGAGCCGCGCGCCTTCCTGACGACGGTGGCCAAGGGGGTGCTGGGCAATCTGTACCGCCGGCGCGACCTGGAGGCGGCCTACCTGGAAACGCTGGCCAGCCTGCCGGCGCAGCACGCGCCCGATCCCGAGGCGCAGGCGATCCTGCTCGAAGCCCTGTTCGACATCGACCGCCGCCTCGATGGCCTGGCGCCTGCCGTGCGCCGCGCCTTTCTGCTGGCGCAGCTCGATGGCATGCCGCAGGCGGCCATCGCGCTGGAACTGAATGTCTCGCTGGCCACCGTGCAGCGCTACCTGGTCAAAGCCATGCACCGGTGTTTCTTTGCGCATCCGGCATCGTGATGGGCGCCTTCACGCCGGAAGCGGCCAGCCTGCAAGCGGTGGAATGGCTGGTCCGCCTGCAGGCCAACGACGCGACGGCGGAAGTGGAGCACGCGTGGCGCGCCTGGCGCGACAGCGACCCCGAATATGAGCAAGCCTGGCAGCATGTGGAAGGCTGCATGGCGCGCATGCGTGCCTTGCCCGCGCCGCTGGCGCATGGCACGCTGGCGCGCAAACCCGCGCATGCGCAGGCGAATGCGGCGCGCCGGCAGTCGCTCAAGCTGCTGGCGTTGCTGGCCGTGGGCGGCGGCGCCTGGCTGGCGGGCGGCGATGAACAGGCGCGTTTCTGGTTCGCGGATTACCGTACCGGCACGGGAGAATTACGCCACGTGGTGCTGGATGACGGCACGCGCATCGCGCTCAATACGGCGTCCGGCATCGACGTGCGCTATGACGCGGGCCAGCGCCTGGTGACGCTGCTGAAGGGCGAAATCATGGTCACTACGGCGCGCGACCCGGCCGGCCGGCCATTTTTCGTGCAAACGGCGCAAGGCCGCTTGCAACCGGTGGGCACGCGCTTTGCCGTCCGCATGGAAGGCGACCGCACGCAGCTGGGGGTGTTCGCCGGTGCCGTCGACATTCAACTGGAACATGCGCCCGATGCGGCGGGCAGGCTGCAGGCGGGCCGGCAAACCAGCTTTACGGCGGCGCAGATCGGCGCGATTCGGACCTTGCCCGCCGGCGCAGACGCGTGGACGGCCGGCATGCTGGTGGCGCACGACATGCCGCTGGCGGAGTTTATCGGCGAGCTGGCGCGCTACCGCCCTGGGCGCCTGGCTTGCGATCCGGCCATCGCCCACTTGCGCGTGTCAGGCATCTACCCGCTGGCCGATACGGGGCAGGTGCTCGACATGCTGACGCGCACCTTGCCCGTCGACGTGCGCCAGAGCACGCGCTTCTGGGTGAGCGTGACGCCGCATCGGCAGCATGCATGAATATTTTCTGAAAAGTGAGGGGTTTGCGATTTTCGCGTGACATAGCAAGTGAACCCTTCATTCACTTTCAGGAAAACAGTCCGCATGCCCAGCACAACACTTATTCACGTTTCTTCCGCTTCCAGTACCTGCCGCCGCAGCGTGGCGGCGCTGGCCGTCAGCCACGCCCTGTGGCTGCTCGCCGCCAGCGGCGCTTTCATCTCGGCTCCAGCGGCCCAGGCCGCGAACGCGGCGCGCATCGCGCTGGAGATACCGGCCGGCACCCTGGAACAGGTGCTGGTGCGCTTCGGCCAGCAGACGGGCACCATGATTTCCTATCAGGCCGCGGCGCTGGCGGGCAAGCGCAGCGCCGGCCTGGCGGGCAGCTACAGCGTGCCAGAAGCGCTGGGCGCCATCGTCGCCGGCTCGGGCCTGCGCGCCGTGCCGCAGGCCAATGGCGGTTATGTGCTCGACGCGGCAGCGGCCGATGGCGGCCAGACCATGCCCGAGATGAAGGTCAGCGCCCGCTTTGATGCGAACGGCGCGACGGAAGGCAGCGGCGCGTACACGACGCAGAGCATGCGCTCGGCCACGCGCCTGGGCCTGTCCGTGCGCGAGACGCCGCAGGCCGTCAGCGTGGTCACGCGCCAGCAGATGGATGACCAGAACCTGCAAACGGTGGAAGAGGTGCTGCAAAACGCGGCCGGCATCGCCATCAACCGTTACGACAGCGACCGCACTTCGTTCTTCGCGCGCGGTTTTTCCATCGCCAGCTACCAGTATGACGGCATACCCACCACGGTCGACAATGCATTCAACGTGGGCGACAGCACCCTGGACATGACGGCCTACGACAGGGTCGAGATCGTGCGCGGCGCCACGGGCCTGCTGACGGGCGCGGGCGAGCCGTCCGCCACCATCAACCTGGTGCGCAAGCGCGCGTCATCGAGGCAGCTGGCCGGGAATGCGGCCCTGAGCCTGGGTTCCTGGAACAATGCGCGCGCCAGCGCCGACCTGTCCACGCCCCTGAGTGCCGACGGCAAGGTGCGCGCAAGAGTCGTGGCCAGCTACCAGGACAGCGAATCGTATGTGAATCTGTATCATGGCAAGAAGGCCATGGCGTATGCCACCGTCGAGGCGGATCTGGCGCCCGGCAGCGTGCTGATCGCCGGCTATGAATACCAGGATAACCGCCCGCGCGGCGGCATGTACGGCGGCCTGCCGCTGTGGTACGCGGATGGCGAACGGGCCACGTTTTCCCGCTCCACCACCACGGCGACCGCCTGGAGCCGCTGGTTCAGCACCAGCCAGACGGCTTTCCTGCGCCTGGAGCAGGAGCTGGGCAAGGGCTGGAACCTGACGGCCATGCTGAATCACGGCTGGGGCAATTACTCGGCGGCCGAACTCTTCGCCAATACCTGGCCGGACAAGGCCACGGGCCAGGGCGTGACGGGCTATGCCGGCTTTTACTCGGGCACGCGGCGCCAGGACAGCGTCGACGCCTATGTGCAGGGGCCGCTGCAGCTGCTGGGCCGCACGCACGACCTGGCGTTCGGCGTCTCGGGCAGCAACCAGTTCGCCAGCAACCCCGGCATTGCCGGTGGCAGCGTCGACTACGGCAATTTCCATCAATGGCAGGGCGTGACGCCGGAGCCGGACTGGAACGACCCGAATTTCTCGCGCTGGAAGCTGCTCGACACGGTGCAGCAGCGCGGCATCTATGGCACGGCGCGCTTTTCGCTGGCCGACCCCTTGAAGCTGATCGTCGGCGCGCGCTACAGCCGCTACAAGGCTGATCATATCGATGACTGGGGTGGCGGCTACGCCTACGCCAAGCACGCCGTCACACCGTACGCGGGGCTGGTATGGGATATCGATGCGCAGCACGCGCTGTACACCAGCTACAGCAAGATCTTCAAGCCGCAGGGCTACCAGGACCGGTTCGGCCGCTATCTCGACCCCGTGCAGGGCAAGAATGCGGAGGCGGGCGTGAAGGGCGAGTATTTCGGCGGCAAACTCAATGCGGCGCTGGCCGTGTTCCGCATCGCGCAGGATGGCCTGGCGCAGGAAGACACGGGCCATGTTGTCGGCAACTCCCTGACGCAGGCGTACTACGCGGCTTCGGGCACCACCAGCAAGGGCGTGGAACTGGACATGTCGGGCGAGCTGGCCAAGGGCTGGAACGTCTCGGCCAGCGTGTCGCACGCGGCGGCCGGGGACAACACGGGCGCGCGCCTGAACAGCTATGTGCCGCAGACCCTGGCGCGCGTGTTTTCCACCTGGCAGTTGCCTGGCGGCTGGCGCGCCTTGTCGCTGGGCGGCGGCGTGAACTGGCAGAGCGGCGCTTACCGCGATGCCACGGGACCGAACGGTGTCGAGCGCGTGGAGCAGGGCGGTTATGCGGTGGCCGGCCTGATGGTGAAATATGCGCTGTCGCGTCAGCTGTCGCTGCAGGCGAACGTCAACAATCTGTTCGACAAGCATTACTACAGCCAGCTTGGCATGTACAACCAGGGCTACTGGGGCGCGCCGCGCAATGCCAGCGTCACCCTGCGCTACCTCTTCTGATGCGCTTACCTGGTGCTACAGCGGCCATGCCTGTTTGGTAACGGCCACGGCGACGATGTAGGCGAATACCAGCACGGCTGCCGCGAAGGCGGCGCCGCGCACGGCCGGCGTCTTGCCCCGCTTCAGGGCGATGGTGCCCAGCACGATGTAGGCCAGCAGCGCGCACAGCTTGGCGGCCAGCCACGGCTGGCTGCCCGGCGACTGGCCGCTCCACACGGCCAGGCCGATGGCGCTGGCCAGCAGGGCCGTGTCGATCAGGTGCGGCAGGATTTTTACCCAGCGCTGCTGCAAGGCGGGCGAGGCGCGCAGCATCCAGGCGCCGCGCAAGAGGAACAGCGCTCCGCTGGCGGCGGCGCAGCCCATGTGAAAATGCTTGAGGCTCAGATAATCCATGCGTGATGTGGTGGGCGTTGATTGATCGTGGCGACAGCATAGCCGCCTTTGGCCTTCCGCACCATACGCCGTCGGGATGAGACGGGACTAAGGCAGGAATTTGACGTACACCAGCTCAGGGTCGCCCTCGTCGAGATGGTCGATCCGGCCGCTGCGCACGAAGCCCGCGCTGGCGAACAGCCCTTGCGCGGCGCCGTTGGACTGGTTCGTCGACGTAAACAGTTTGGCCGTCGTGCACGCGTGCGCGGCGGCCGCCAGCAGGCGCAATCCCACGCCGCGGCGCTGGTGCGCGGGCGCGACCACCACCAGCGAGACAAAATCGTGGCCGAAGAAGTCGTCGTGCAGGAGCGCATAGCCGGCCATCTGTCCGGCCCGGATGGCCACCTGGCACTGCCCCTTGCCGACGGCGGCGCGCACGGCCTCGCCGCGCTCCGGGTGCGCCTGGGCATAGGCATCGCAAGCCAGCATGGCTGCCACATCGCCAGCCTGGGCCGCGCGGGTGATGATCTCGTCTGCTTCGTGCCTATTCTGCATGCCGTTCCTTTTCTCCAGGCGCCGAGTGTGCCAAAAATGCGCCGGTTTGTAAAACACCCGCCATCCAGGCTAGGCCCGCACCGCGCCATCTAGTCACTTTTGCCGATGCGGCTATCCAGATTGCCTTCCCAGAATCACCCTGTGGCCGATAGTGCCTTTCGCCTCTGCCACGTAAGCTGGTCGGGACGGCTGGCCAGACGGCCAGTGCATTCATGGAGAAACATCGTGGCTACCCTAGATGGCACTAAGAACAACAGTATTAACAAGGCAGTCGAACCGGGCATGCGGCGCAAGCAGGCATCCGTATTGATCAGCAGTACCTTCGCATTTACCATCTGCTTTGCGGTTTGGATGATGTTTGCCGTGCTCGGCATCCCCATCAAGACCAGCCTGGGCTTGACTGAAACACAATTCGGCCTGCTGGCCGCCATGCCCGTGCTGACGGGCTCCCTCGTGCGCGTTCCCTTGGGCATCTGGACGGACAAATACGGCGGACGCCGCGTCTTCTTCCTGCTGATGCTGGCCAGCGTGGTGCCGATCTACCTGATCTCCTACGCCACCGCCTACTGGCATTTCCTCGTGCTGGGCATGTTCGTGGGCCTGGCGGGCGGTTCCTTTTCCGTCGGCACGCCCTACGTGGCGCGCTGGTACGAGAAGGAGCGCCGCGGCCTGGCGATGGGCATCTTCGGCGCCGGCAACTCCGGTTCCGCGCTGACCAAGTTCGTCGCTCCCGGCATCGTCGCCGCCTTCGGCTGGCAGATGCTGCCCAAGGTGTATGCGGTGGCCATGCTGGCCACGGCCATCATCTTCTGGCTGTTTTCGTTCACGGACAAATCGCACCTGGCCCCATCGGGCGAGAGCTTTTCCGCGCAAATGAAGGTGCTGAAAGACCCGCGCGTATGGCGCTACTGCCAGTACTACTCGGTGGTGTTCGGCGGCTACGTGGCGCTGGCCCTGTGGATGACGAAGTACTACGTGGCCGAATACGGTTTCGACCTGAAGCACGCGGCGCTGCTGGCGGCCTGCTTCTCGCTGCCGGGCGGCGTGCTGCGCGCCGTGGGCGGCTGGATCTCGGACAAATACGGCGCCGCCAAGGTGACGTGGGCCGTGATGTGGGTGTGCTGGGTGTGTTTCTTCCTGCTGTCGTATCCGCAAACGCAGATGGTCGTGGAAACCGTCACCGGGCCGCTGGCCTTCCATATCGGCCTGTCGCCGCTGTGGTTCACCGTGCTGCTGTTCATCGTCGGCATTGCCATGGCCGTGGGCAAGGCGTCCGTCTTCAAGTTCATCGGCGATGACTTTTCCGACAACATCGGCGCCGTCTCGGGCGTAGTCGGCCTGGCCGGCGGCCTGGGCGGCTTCATCCTGCCCGTGATGTTCGGCGCCCTGGTGGACTTCACCGGCGTGCGTTCGAGCTCCTTCATGCTCCTGTACGGCACCGTTTGCGTTTCCCTCGTCTGGATGCATTTCTCGTTCAAGCCGCTGCGCGCGGCGCCCATCAATCAACCCGCAGGAGTACAAGCATGAGCCGCTACATGATCAATACGTGGGAGCCGGAAACGCCGAGCTTCTGGCAAAGCACGGGCAAGGCCACGGCCGCGCGCAATCTGTGGATTTCGATTCCCGCATTGCTGCTGGCGTTCGCCGTGTGGATGGTGTGGAGCGTGGTGGTGGTCAACCTGCCCAACATCGGTTTTACCTACAGTAACAACCAGCTGTTCTGGCTGACGGCCTTGCCGGGCCTGTCCGGCGCCACCTTGCGCATCTTTTATTCGTTCATGGTGCCGATTTTCGGTGGCCGCCGCTGGACGGCCATTTCCACGGGTTCGCTGCTGATCCCCGCCATCGGCATCGGCCTGGCCGTGCAGGATGTGAACACCGGTTATCCGACCATGCTGATCCTGGCGCTGCTGTGCGGCTTCGGCGGCGG
The DNA here is from genome assembly GCF_002127585.1 of Janthinobacterium sp. GW458P. Taxonomy (GTDB): domain Bacteria; phylum Pseudomonadota; class Gammaproteobacteria; order Burkholderiales; family Burkholderiaceae_D; genus Janthinobacterium. The sequence continues at coordinate 16,507 of NZ_NEGZ01000047.1, read as the reverse complement.
CAATTTCGCCTCGTCGATGGCCAACATCAGCTTTTTCTATCCGAAGGCGAGCAAGGGCTTCGCGCTGGGCATGAATGCGGGCCTGGGCAACCTGGGCGTGTCGGTGGTGCAGTTCGTCGTGCCGCTGGTGATCACGTTCGCCGTCTTCGGCGCCTGGGGCGGCGATTCGCTCACCTGGGTGAAGAATGGCGTGAGCAAGGACATGTGGCTGCAAAACGCGGGCTTCATCTGGGTGCCGTTCATCGCCTTGAGCACCTTGCTGGCCTGGTTCGGCATGAATGACCTGGCGTCGGCCAAGGCCTCGTTTTCCGAGCAGGCCGTGATCTTCAAGCGCAAGCACAACTGGCTCATGTGCTGGCTGTACACGGGCACCTTCGGCTCCTTCATCGGTTACTCGGCCGCGTTCCCGCTGCTGATCAAGATCCAGTTCCCTGACGTCAATCCGCTCGATTACGCCTTCCTGGGACCGTTGGTCGGCGCCCTGGCGCGCGTGGCCGGCGGCGTGATTTCCGACAAACTGGGCGGCGCCCGCGTCACCCTGTGGTCGTTCCTGCTGATGATAGGCGCCGTGCTGGGCGTGCTGTACTTCATGCCGCAAGGCGGCGCAGGTGTGCACGCTGCGGGCAGCTTCAACGGCTTCTTCTGGATGTTCATGCTGCTGTTCGCCGGCACGGGTATCGGCAATGCCTCGACCTTCCGCATGATCCCCGTGATCTTCCTGACGGAGCACCAGCGCGCGGCGGCCGGCAAGGGCAAGGCGGCGCAGGAGCAGGCCATCGTCGACGCCAACAAGGAAGGCGCGGCCGTGCTGGGCTTCACGTCGGCCGTGGCGGCCTACGGCGCCTTCTTCATCCCGAAAAGCTATGGCACCTCGATTGCGCTGACGGGCAGCCCCGACGCGGCCCTGTGGTGCTTCATCGGCTTTTATGTGAGCTGCATCGCGATTACCTGGTGGTGCTACGCCCGTAAAAATGCGCCGATGCCTTGTTAATTGAGCAAAACGCCTGGCAGGTCGCACTTGTCAGGCGTTGTTTACAGTATCAGAGGTAGTCATGGAAGAACTGGAAAAATTCGTCAACGGCTTCAGCCTGTTTCAGCAGCAGTATTTCAGCGAGCCGCAGACCTTGTACGACAGCCTGCGCGACGGGCAGCGGCCTTCGACCTTGCTGATCGGCTGCTGCGATTCAAGGGTCGACCCCATGCTGCTGACGGGCAGCGACCCGGGCGACATGTTTGTTGTGCGCAATATCGCCAACCTGGTGCCGCCGTGCACGCCCGAGGCGCCGCCCGGCGTCAGCTCGGCCATCGAGTTCGCCGTGTGCAAGCTGGAAGTGGCCAGGGTCATCGTGCTCGGGCATGCGCGCTGCGGCGGCATCCGCGCGCTGCTGCAGCCGCAGCCGCGCTCCGAAGAGCAGGAAACGGACTTCGTGGGACAGTGGATGCGCATTGCCGAGCCGGTGGCGCAACGCGTGCGGCGCGACCTGGCGCACCGCTCGTCGGAAGAGCAGCACCACGCGTGCGAACTGGCCAGCATCCTGCAGTCGCTGGACAACCTGCTGACCTACCCGTGGCTCAAGCGCCGGGTGGAGCAGGGCTTGCTGAAACTGCATGGCTGGTATTTTGATATCGACAGCGGGGCGCTGATGGCGTATTCGGCGCGCCAGCAGCAGTTTTTGCCGCTGGTCTGCCCTATAGAACGGGCGCGTCATTTGCATGAACGCCCGTGGCCGGATTCAGCTAAAACGCAATAAATCCCCGCTGCGGTCAAACGCCAGCAGGCTGTCGATGCGGCCTTGCTCGATGGCTGTCACCATGGCGCGCAGCGGCGCTTCGCAATCCTCCGGGGCGGGCGGCAAGCCTGCGCGCCCCGCCAGTCCGGCCACGAAGACCACGTCCCAGTGCGTCTGCATCTGTTTCGATTCCTCCTCCAACGCTTCAAAGCTGCCCAGTTCATCGGGCAGCTTGTCGGCGCACATCACGGGCGTCAGCGAGCGGCCCTGGCCGCCGGGCTGGGCCTGCGCCTGGGTAAAGGTGAACAGCAGGCGTTGCGGCTGCTCCTGGCTGCGGGCGCTGCGCAGCAGGCTGGCGTAATCGGTAATGGACATGGTTTTTCTCCTGGTTGAATGATAGTGGCAGCGATGGTGACAGATATACCGCAGCGTGGACTTGCCGCCCATAGGCAATAGTGACTATCCGGGTGACTACGCGCCTATGCATTCCTGGTGCCGGAAACCGACTTCTTGCCAATACCGCCGGGCACGGCGCATCGATAGACTGCTTGTATCGACGCTTGAGCCATCCTGCTTGCAGCGTTTTTATGACCTGGCGCCGCTCCTGCGGCGCAATGTGGAGGTAGCATGAGTCACTTTCTGGACCGTCTTAAATTTTTTAGCAAGCCCGCCGAGCCGTTTTCAAACGGCCATGGCACCGTGGTCGATGAAGACCGCACCTGGGAAAACGCCTACCGCCAGCGCTGGCAGCACGACAAGATCGTGCGTTCCACGCATGGCGTGAACTGCACCGGCTCGTGCAGCTGGAAGGKGTATGTCAAGAATGGCCTGATCACCTGGGAAACCCAGCAAACCGATTACCCGCGCACGCGGCCCGACCTGCCCAACCACGAACCGCGCGGCTGCCCGCGCGGCGCCAGCTATTCCTGGTATGTGTATTCGGCCCAGCGCGTGAAATATCCGATGGTGCGCGGCCGCCTGATGGAAATGTGGCGCGAAGCGCGCAAGACCATGGACCCCGTCACGGCCTGGGACTGGATCAGCCAGGATCCCGTGCGTTCGCAGCAGTACAAATCCATCCGCGGCCTGGGCGGCTTCGTGCGCGCCACGTGGGAAGAATCGAATGAAATCATCGCCGCCGCGAATGCGCTGACGATCAAGAAATACGGCCCGGACCGCATTATCGGCTTCTCGCCGATTCCCGCCATGTCCATGGTCAGCTATGCCTCCGGCACGCGCTATCTGTCGCTGATCGGCGGCGTGGCCCTGAGTTTTTATGACTGGTACTGCGACTTGCCGCCAGCCAGCCCGCAAGTGTGGGGCGAGCAGACGGACGTGCCGGAATCGGCCGACTGGTACAACTCGACCTACCTGATGGTGTGGGGCTCGAACGTGCCGATGACACGCACTCCCGACGCCCACTTCTACACGGAAGTGCGCTACAAGGGCACGAAAACCGTGGCCATCTCGCCCGACTACGGCGAAATGGTGAAGTTCGGCGACATCTGGCTGGCGCCCAAGCAGGGTACCGACGCCGCGCTGGCGCTGGCCATGGGCCACGTGATCCTCAAGGAATTCCACTCGGAAGGGCAGAGCGCCTACTTCCGCGACTATGCGCGCCAGTACACGGACTTCCCCATGCTGGTGCTGCTCAAGGAGCATAACGGCACCCTGGTGCCCGATTACTTCCTGCGCGCTTCGCACCTGGACAACAATCTCGACGAAACCAACAATCCGGAATGGAAAACCCTCGTCATCGATGAAACCACGGGCGCCATCACGGCGCCGGCCGGCTCCATCGGCTTTCGCTGGGGCGAGTCGGGCAAGTGGAACCTGGAGCAGAAGGCGGGCGGCAGCGGCGCACCCATCGTGCCGATGCTCTCCATGATCAATGACAGCGACGCCGTCACGGAAGTGGGTTTTGCCTACTTCGGCGGCAAGGACGCGTCCGACATGCTGCTGCGCAAGGTGCCGGTGAAAACCATCCGCCTGGCCGACGGCACGACGGGCCTCGTCACCACCGTGTTCGACCTGACCCTGGCCAACTACGGCATCGACCGTGGCCTCGGCGGTGCCAATGTCGCGGAAAGCTATGACGACGACGTGCCGTACACCCCCGCGTGGCAGGAAAAGCACACGGGCGTGAAACGCGCCGACGTCATCACCGTGGCGCGCCAGTTCGCGGAAAACGCCGACCAGACGCGCGGCAAGAGCATGGTCATCGTGGGCGCCGGCCTGAATCACTGGTACCACATGGACATGACGTACCGCGGCATCATCAACATGCTGATGATGTGCGGCTGTATCGGCCAGTCGGGCGGCGGCTGGGCCCATTACGTGGGCCAGGAAAAGCTGCGTCCGCAAACGGGCTGGACGCCTTTGGCCTTCGCCCAGGACTGGGTGCGTCCGATGCGCCAGATGAACGGCACCTCGTTCTTCTATGCCCACACGAGCCAGTGGCGCCACGAAAAGCTGGAAACGGGCGACATCGCCTCGCCATCGGCGGCCGGCGGCACGGGCGACCTGACCCTGCTCGATTACAACGCCAAGGCCGAGCGCATGGGCTGGCTGCCATCGGCGCCGCAGCTGCAGACCAATCCGCTGGAAGTGGCCAAGGCCGCCAAGGCGGCAGGGCAGGCGCCGGCCGCGTATGCGCTCGACCAGATCAAGGCGGGCCAGCTGCAGTTCTCGTGCGACGACCCGGACAATCCGGCCAACTTCCCGCGCAATATGTTCGTCTGGCGCTCGAATATCCTGGGCAGCTCGGGCAAGGGCCATGAATACTTCCTGAAATACCTGCTCGGCACGCAGAACGGCTTGCTCAGCGATGAAGACGACTGCATCACGCCGAAGCAGGTGAAGGTGCGCCCGGCCGCCGAAGGCAAGCTCGATCTGCTGGTGGTGCTGGATTTCCGCATGTCGACCACCTGCCTGTATGGCGACGTGGTGCTGCCGACGGCCACCTGGTACGAAAAGGATGACTTGAACACCTCGGACATGCATCCGTTCATCCATCCGCTGTCCGAAGCCGTGCAGCCGCTGTGGCAATCGAAGTCGGACTGGGAAATCTACAAGGGGCTGGCCGAGAAATTCTCGGAAATCGGCGGCGATTTGCTGGGCACCCAGCAAGACATCATCCTTACCCCGCTGATGCACGATACGCCGGGCGAACTGGGCCAGCCTTTCGATCCCAAGGACTGGCGCGCCGGCGAATGCGATGCCATCCCCGGCAAGACCATGCCGAACATGACGGTGGTCGAGCGCAATTACCGCGACGTCTACAAGAAGTTCACCTCGATCGGACCGCTGCTGGAAACCATCGGCAATGGCGGCAAGGGCATTTCCTGGAAGACGGGCCATGAAGTCGAGGTACTGCGCGGCATCAACCGCACGGTGCTCGATGAAGGCGTGTCGCAGGGCCAGCCGCGCCTCGATACGGCCATCGATGCGGCCGAGATGATCCTGTCGCTGGCGCCGGAAACGAATGGCCACGTGGCCGTCAAGGCCTGGGCCGCGCTGTCCGCCATCACGGGACGCGAGCATACGCACCTGGCGCTGCCGCGCGAACATGACAGCATCCGCTTCCGCGACGTGCAGGCGCAGCCGCGCAAGATCATTTCGTCGCCCACCTGGTCGGGCCTGGAAAGCGAAGAAGTCAGCTACACGGCCGGCTATACCAACGTGCATGAACTGATTCCTTGGCGCACCCTGACGGGCCGCCAGCAGTTCTACCAGGATCATTTGTGGATGCGCGACTTCGGCGAGGGACTGTGCGTGTACAAGCCGGCCATCAACACGAAGACGACGGAGGCGCTGCTGGGCACCCGCCCGAACGGCAACAAGGAACTGGCGCTGAACTTTTTGACGCCGCACCAGAAGTGGGGCATCCACTCCACGTATTCGGACAACCTGCGCATGCTGACCCTGTCGCGCGGCGGACCGCACGTGTGGCTGTCGGAGACCGACGCGAAGGCGGCCGGCATCGTCGACAACGACTGGATCGAAGTGTTCAACGTGAACGGCACCCTGACGGCGCGCGCCATCGTCAGCCAGCGCATCCCGGCCGGCATGACGATGATGTACCACGCCCAGGAAAAGATCATCAACGTGCCTGGCGCCGAGATGACGGGCAAGCGGGGCGGCATCCATAACTCGGTGACGCGCGCCGTGCCCAAGCCGACGCACATGATAGGCGGCTACGCCCAGCTGGCCTACGGCTTCAATTACTACGGCACGGTGGGCTCCAACCGCGATGAATTCGTATTGGTGCGCAAGATGAACAAGGTTGACTGGCTCGAAGGCCCGTTGCAGGAACAAGGAGCATAGTATGAAAATCAGAGCGCAAATCGGCATGGTGCTGAACCTGGACAAGTGCATCGGCTGCCACACCTGTTCCGTCACCTGCAAGAACGTGTGGACCAGCCGCGACGGCGTCGAGTACGCATGGTTCAACAACGTCGAAACCAAGCCCGGCATCGGCTATCCGAAGCAGTGGGAAAACCAGGATAAGTGGAATGGCGGCTGGCGCCGCACGGACGCGGGCAAGATCGAGCCGCGCCAGGGCAGCCGTTTGAAGATCCTGGCCAATATCTTCGCCAATCCGAACCTGCCCGCCATCGACGAGTACTACGAGCCGTTCACCTACGACTACGAGCACCTGCAAAGCGCGCCGCTGTCGCAGACGCCGCCGACGGCCCGTCCCATCTCCGTGCTGACGGGGAAAAAGATGGAGAAAATCGAGTGGGGTCCGAACTGGGAAGATGACCTGGGCGGCGAGTTTGCCCAGCGCAGCAAGGACAAGCTGTTCGACAACATGCAGAAGGAGATGTACGGCACGTTCGAAAACACCTTCATGATGTACTTGCCGCGCCTGTGCGAGCATTGCCTCAATCCGACGTGCGTGGCGTCCTGCCCGTCCGGCTCCGTGTACAAGCGCGAAGACGACGGCATCGTGCTGATCGACCAGGACAAGTGCCGCGGCTGGCGCATGTGCATCTCCGGCTGCCCGTACAAGAAGATCTACTACAACTGGTCGTCCGGCAAGGCGGAAAAATGCACCTTCTGCTTCCCCCGCATCGAAGCGGGCCAGCCTACCGTGTGCTCGGAAACGTGCGTGGGCCGCATCCGCTACCTTGGTGTGCTGCTGTACGACGCCGACAAGATCGAGGCTGCCGCCTCCGTGCCGCAGGAGCAGGACCTGTACCAGGCGCAGCTGGACCTGTTCCTCGATCCGCACGACCCGGCCATTATCGCCGAGGCGCGCCGCCAGGGCATCCCTGACCTTTGGCTGGAAGCGGCCGTCAAGTCGCCCGTCTACAAGATGGCCGTCGAGTGGAAAGTGGCGTTCCCGCTGCATCCCGAATACCGCACCTTGCCGATGGTGTGGTACGTGCCGCCGCTGTCGCCGATCCAGGCGGCCGCCGAATCGGGCAAGCTGGGCGTGAACGGCATGCTGCCGGACACGCAAAGCCTGCGCATTCCCGTGCAGTACCTGGCCAATTTGCTGACGGCCGGCGACCAGCCGCCCATCGTCTCGGCGCTGGACCGCATGCTGGCCATGCGTGCCTACATGCGCAGCAAGACCGTCGAGAAGGTGGAAAACCTCACGGTTCTCAAGCAAGTGGGATTGACCCAGGCGCAGGTGGAGGACATGTACCACATCATGGCCATCGCCAACTACGAAGACCGCTTCGTCATCCCCAGCAGCCACAAGGAAATGGCCGAGGACAGCTTCAACGAGAAGGGTTCGTGCGGCTTCAGCTTCGGCAACGGCTGCTCGGACGGCAGCAGCGAACCGACCTTGTTCGGCAAGAAAAAACACGGTTCGGCCATCTTCATGCAGATGCCGAAGTCGCGCAAAACGGCGCCAGGCGCTTAAGGAGACGATATGACACACGCTATGCATCACTATCAAGTCCTCTCGCGCCTGCTGTTGTACCCGGAGCCTGAGCTGATCGCGCACCTGCCGCAGCTCGATACGGCACTGGAAGCGACGCCCGAGTGGCAGGCGCTGCTGCGCCCGCTGCTGGCGCATCTGGGAAGCAGCACCCTGATCGACCTGCAGCAGCAGTACGTGGCCACGTTCGACCGCAATCCGTCGCACTCGCTGCACCTGTTCGAGCATATCCACGGCGAATCGCGCGACCGGGGCCAGGCCATGGTCGACCTGATGGAGGAATACAAGCGCCACGGCCTGCAGATGGTGGGCGACGACTTGCCCGACTTCGTGCCCCTGTTCCTGGAGTTTTTGGCGCAGCTCGACGAGGAAGTCTCGGCGCCGCTGCTGGGCGACGCCGTCCACGTGCTGGCGCACATCGGCCGCAAGCTGACGGCCAACGGCAGCCCGTATGCGCCCGTCTTCACCTTGCTCGAACGCCTGAGCCCCGTGGCGGCAGAAATGCTGGCCGAACCGCCGGTGCGCGACATGGATGAAGCGCTGGAAACCTTCGGTCCCGGCGCGGACGGCGTCGAGCCGCTGCTGCGCCAAGGTCTGGGCCAGGTCGCAGGCGGCGTCCATCCCGTGCATTTTCACCCGCAGCCGCGGCGCGCCGCCTAAATGGCCCACTGCGCCCGCATGAGGAGAGTACATCATGAGTAATTATTTGCATCAATTTGTGTATGGCATTTATCCATACATCGCGCTGGCCATCTTTTTCCTGGGCAGCCTGATCCGTTTCGACCGCGAGCAATACACGTGGAAGTCCGATTCCAGCCAGCTGCTGCACCGCGGCAGCCTGCGCCTGGGCAATATCCTGTTCCACATCGGCATCATCGGCCTGCTGTTCGGCCATGCTGCCGGCCTGCTTACCCCCGTCTGGGTGTGGGATACGCTGGGCGTGTCGCATAGCCTGAAGCAGGGCGTGGCCATGGCGGCCGGCGGCGTGATGGGCGGCCTGTGCCTGGCCGGCATCCTGATCCTGCTGGCGCGCCGCTTCGGCAATGCACGGCTGCGCGCCGTCACCACGGCCGGCGACAAGCTGGTGATGGCGTGGATCCTGCTGACCTTGTTGCTGGGCCTGTCGTCGATCTTCGTCTCGGCGTCGCACATGGATGGCCACATGATGGTCTTGCTGATGCACTGGGCGCAGCACATCGTGACCTTGCGCGGCGACGCGGCCAGCTTCATCGTCGACGCGCCGCTGGTGTTCAAGCTGCACCTGTTCATGGGCATGTCGCTGTTCGTCATCTTCCCGTTCACCCGCCTGGTGCACGTGTGGAGCGGCTTCGGCGCCGTCGGATATCTGGGCCGCGCTTATCAGCTGGTGCGCCGCCGCTAAAAAACGCCATGAAAAATCTACTGCGCGTAGCGATTTGCGGCCAGCGATGCTCACTGTGCATCCGCACAGCTGCGCTTCTCAGCCGTAACTCATCTCCGCTCGCTACGATTTTTCAGGCTATTTATGGAAGGAAAGTAAGATGGGAATCTCCGTCAATGGCATCGATATCGACGATGCCGACATCGCGCAGGAACTGCCGCATCACGACGGCGCCGGCAACCCGTTGAAACAGGCCGTGCATGAACTGGTGCTGCGCAGGCTGCTGCTGGACGAGGCCGAACGCCTCGGCGTGCCGGGCGCCAGCGATGACGACCGCATCGAGGCGTTGTTCGCGCAGGAAGTGCGCGTGCCACCCGCCGACGATGCGGCTTGCCGCACCTTTTATGCGCAGCGCCCGCAGCTGTTTCGCAGCGGCGCGCTGGTCGAGGCGCGCCACATCCTGTTCCAGGTGACGCCGGAAGCTCCCCTGGAGCTGCTGCGCACGACGGCGCAAGCCGTGCTCGACGCCTTGAAGCTGGCGCCCGAGCGCTTCGGCGAACTGGCGGCACAGTACTCGAATTGCCCGTCCGGCGCCCTGGGCGGGAGCCTGGGCCAGCTGTCGCCGGGCCAGAGCGTGCCGGAGTTCGACGCGCTCGTGTTCCGCCTGGAAGAGGGCGCGCTGGCCGGCCACTTGCTGGAAACGCGCTTCGGTTACCACATCGTGCAGGTGCAGCGCCGCGTTGAAGGCCAGGCCATTCCCTACGAGGCCGTGCAGGCACAGATCGCCGACCGCCTGTCGCGGGCGGCATGGCAGCGCGCCGTGCACCAGTATCTGCATTTGCTGGTGGGACGCGCAGAGATTGCCGGTATCGAACTGGAAGGTGCCAGCGTCGAAGGCACAGCCAGCCCGCTGGTGCAATAGCTAAAAAGGCGTAGGCCGCTAGGCCTTCTGGGGCACAGCCAGATTCTGCCCCAGCCTTTACAATCAAGGAAGAAACAGGAGTTGTATCATGGGTAGCGTCAAGTTGAAGGACCGTTTTGGCCGATCGATCGACTATGTGCGGCTGTCCGTCACCGACCGTTGCGACTTGCGTTGCAATTATTGCATGCCCAAGGGGTTTCGCGGTTTCGAGGAACCGAAGGACTGGCTGACGTTCAATGAGATCGAGCGCCTGCTGGGCATTTTCGTGCGCCTCGGCACGCGCCGCGTGCGCCTGACGGGCGGCGAGCCCCTGTTGCGGCGCAATCTGCCCGAGCTGGCGCACAGGCTGTCCGCGCTGCCCGGTCTGGACGACCTGTCGCTGTCGACCAACGCCACCCAGCTGGGCAAGCACGCCGTGGCCTTGCGCGCGGCGGGCGTGGACCGCATCAACGTCAGCCTCGATTCGCTGGACCGCGCTTGCATGCAGCAGATCACGGGGCGCGACAGCCTGCAGCCCATTCTAGACGGCCTGATGGCGGGCAAGGCGGCCGGTTTCGACCCGATCAAGATCAATATGGTGGCCATGCGCGGCGTTAATGACGGCCAGATCGAGGCCATGGCGGCCTTCTGCATCGAGCAGCAGTTTATCCTGCGCCTGATCGAAGCCATGCCGATGGGCAGCACGGGGCGCAATGCCAGCTACATGCCGCTGGGCCCCGTGCGCGAGCGCCTGGCGGCCCGTTTCGGCCTGGTGCAGCAGGCGGTGGAACTGGGTGGCGGGCCGGCGCGCTACATGGCGACCCCCGATGGACGCTCGAGCATCGGCTTCATCACGCCCATGTCGCAGCATTTTTGCGCCACCTGCAACCGCGTGCGCCTGTCCGTCGATGGTACCCTGTACCTGTGCCTGGGCCAGGAAGAGAAATTCGCGTTTGGCCCCATGCTGCGCGGCGGGGCCACGGATGCAGAGATCGAGGCGGCGATCCGCGCCGCCATCGAACTCAAGCCGCAGCAGCATGATTTCAATACGCAGCCGGACAAGATTATCCGGTTCATGGCGCAGACGGGCGGCTAGCATGGACAACTGACCAAACCTGCTGCGCGGCGCGCTTTGCGGCCCGCGATGCTCACCGTACTAGAGTACGGTTGCGCTTCCCGGCCACAGATCACTGCCGCTCGCTACGGTTTTGCCAGGTGTCGTGGCGCCAGGGGTGTGCTTGTTAAGGCAAAAGGAACTATGAAATTGAAGGCGATGTTTTCCTCCTGGCAGAAGCTGTCGACCAAGATCGTCGGCGCGCTGCTGCTCATGCTGGTGCTGGCCTTGAGTGCCATCGGCTGCACCCTGTTCTTGTCGTGGCAGCTCGAAGGCAGTTCGGCGGCCATCAACGAGACGGGCCGGCTGCGCATGCAAACCTATCGTTTGACCTTGCTGATCGCCAGCGACGCCGGCCAGCAGGCGCAGCGCCAGGTACTGCTCATCGACGAGACCCTGGCCAAGATCGCCCACGGCGATCCGCAGCGCCCCTTGTTCCTGCCCCCCAGCACCGCCATCAAGGCGGAATTCGAGCGCATCGGCCTGGACTGGCGCGGCAGCCTGCGTCCGGCCGCGCTGGCGGCCGATTCGGCCGCGCGCGCGCGCCAGTTCGAGCACGAAGCCGATACCTTTGTCGGCCGGGTCGACCAACTGGTGCGTCTGATCGAACACGACAGCGAACAGCGCACCTTCTGGCTGCGCGCTTCGCAGCTGATCCTCGTGGGCATGGCCGTCATCGGCACCGTCAGCATGATTTATCTGATGTTCATGCTGATCATCGAACCGGTGACGCGCCTGCGGCTGGGCATGCAACGCATGAAGGAGCGCGATTTCAGCGTGCGCCTGGCCGTCGAGAGCAATGACGAATTCGGCCAGCTGGCCAGCGGCTTCAACCAGATGGCCGACCGCCTGCAGGCGCTGTACGGCAACCTGGAAGAGGGCGTGCGCAGCAAGACGGCCACCCTCGAATACCGCAACCGCGAACTGGCGCTGCTGTATGAAAGCGCGGCCTTTTTGCAGCGCCCGCAGCCCCTGGAAGACATTTGCGGCGGCTTCATGCAGCGCATCGTCGATTATTTCGAAGCCGACGGCTCCACCGTGCGCGTGCTCGACGCCGAGCGGGGCAACCTGCACATGGTGGTGCATACTGGCCTGTCCGAGGAACTGGTGGCGTCCGAGCATTGCCTGAAGGTGGGCGACTGCCTGTGCGGCACGGCCGTCGAGATGAAGGTGGCGAAGGTGCACGACATGCGCCGCATCGACAAGGCGCACGAGCTGCGCTGCCACCGCGAGGGCTTTGCCACCGTCTCCGTCTTCCACATCCACGCGCACGAGCAGCACCTGGGCTTTTTCAACCTGCATTTCCGCCATGCGCGCGTGTTCTCCGCGCGCGAGCTGGCCTTGCTGGAAACCCTGGGCCAGTTGCTGGGCATCGCGCTGGAAAACCTGCGCCTGGCCGCGCGCGAGCGCGAAATGGCCATTTCCGAGGAGCGCAATCTGGTGGCGCAGGGCCTGCACGACAGCATCGCGCAAAGCCTCAATTTCCTCAACCTGCAGGTGCAGATGCTCGACGACTCCGTGCGTAACGCCCGTTTCGACGAGGTGGCGGGCATCGTGCCGGCCCTGCACGCGGGCGTGAAGGAAAGCTACGAGGACGTGCGCGAACTGCTGGCGAACTTCCGCAGCCGCCTGATGGAGGACGACCTGATCGGCTCATTGCGCGCGGCGGTGGACAAATTCCGCCGCCAGACGGGCATCGACGCCGAACTGCTGGCAGATGTCGACGGCGCGCCATTCCCCCGCGAGCAGCAATTGCAGCTATTATTCATCGTGCAGGAAGCGCTGTCGAACATCCGCAAGCATGCCCAGGCCAGCCACGTCGAGGTGCGCCTGGCCGATCACCAGGACTTTACCCTGACGATCAGCGACAATGGCGTCGGCTTCGACGCCGCCGCCGTGCTGGAAAAGGGCGACAGCCATGTCGGCATCCACATCATGCGCGAGCGCGCGCAGCGCATCGAGGCCACGTTCGACGTGCATGCCTGCCCTGGCGGCGGCACCACGGTCGAACTGCATTTGTCGCGCGAGCAGCGCCGCACCGCCTAAGCCACTATCAGAAAGTACAAAAATGGAGACTCCCGATAAACCGATCACCGTCATGCTGGTGGACGACCACGCGCTGTTCCGCAGCGGCATACGCTCGCTGCTGCAGCGCCACACGGAGTTTTCCGTGGTGGGCGAGGCCGCCGATGGCGTCGAAGGCATCAAGCGCGCCATCCAGCTGCAGCCCGACGTCGTGCTGCTGGACCTGAACATGGCCGGCATGTCCGGCGTGGAAGCGCTGCAGCTGATGCAGCACGACTGTCCCGACACGGCCATCGTCATGCTGACCGTGTCCGAAGACGCCGAAGACCTGGCCACGGCCCTGCGCGCGGGCGCTTGCGGCTACCTGATCAAGAACATCGACGCGGACTACCTGGTGCGCGCCATCCGCCGCGCGGCCGCCGGCGAAGTCGTCATCGCCGAAGCGATGACGGGCAAGCTGGTGGCCCAGCTGCAGGCGGGCACGCGGCGCGAGGAGCCCGTGTCGGAGCTCGACAAGCTCACGCCGCGCGAAAAGGAAATCATCGACTGCCTGTCGCGCGGCGAAAGCAACAAGGGCATCGCGCGCACGCTGGACCTGGCCGAAAGCACGGTCAAGATCCACGTGCAGAACGTGCTGAAAAAACTCAACCTCACCAGCCGCGTGCAGGCGGCCGTGTACGCGGTCGAGCACCGCCAGGGCAAGTAGCCGAGTAGATGGGGTCTGACCCGCCGGGCCGGACCCCATGGATATTATCTCTAGTCCTTTATGCCGATGGCGGTGTTCGCGCTTTTAAAGTAGTATATTGAATATATCTTTAGCGCGAGTCCATCATGGCCATCACCCCGATCAGCGAACCATCTTCTTCTCCCGCCGCCACCGGCGCCGCTCCCTGGCACGCCGGCCACGCCGTCTGGCAGCTGGGTTTCCGCCCGTTCTACCTGCTGGCGGCCGTGTTTGCGGCCATCAGCATTCCGCTGTGGCTGGCCAGCTATTCCGGCGTGCCGGCTGGCGGCCTGCAGGTGGGCCTGGGCTGGCACATGCACGAGATGGTATTCGGCTTTGCCGTGGCCGTCGTCGTGGGCTTTTTGTACACGGCGGGGCGCAACTGGACGGGCTTGCCGACGCCGCGCGGGGGGGCGCTGATGGCGCTGGTCGGCCTGTGGCTGGCCGGGCGCGTGGCCATGCTGTGCTTTCCAGGCGTGGCGGCGGCGCTGGTCGACTGGGTGTTCCTGCCGCTGGCCGCCTGGCCCCTGTACCAGGTGCTGCGCCGTTCGGGCAATACGCGCAACCTGTTCCTGGTCGGTTTGCTGGCGTTACTGGCGCTGGCCAACGGCCTGTTCCACGCGGCCGTGCTGGGCTGGCTGCCGCTGTCGCTGTTCATGCCCGTGCAGGCGGCCATCTTCATCATCGTGCTGATCGAATCGGTGATCGGCGCGCGCGTCATCCCCATGTTTACCCGCAATGGCGCACCTGGCAGCACGCCCGTGGCCAGTCCGCAGCGGGCCATGATCGCCGTGGCCTGCATGGCGGCCGCCGCGATTGCCTGGCTGGCCGGTGCGCCGGGCGCGGTGACGGCGCCGCTGGCCTTGTGCGCGGCAGCCGTATCGCTGGCCAATCTGCTGGCCTGGCAGCCGCAGCGCACCGTGCGCGTGCCGCTGCTGTGGATTTTGCACCTGTCGTATGCGTGGATAGGCATCGGTTTTGCGCTGCTGGCGGCCGCCAGCCTGCACCTGCTGCCGGCCAGCGCCGCGTTTCACGCGCTGACGGTGGGATCGATGGCGGGACTGATCATCGGCATGATGACGCGCACCACCCTGGGCCACACGGGGCGGCCCCTGCAGGGCGGCAGGTCAGAGGCGGGCATGTACTGGCTGATCCAGCTGGGCGCGCTGGCGCGCCTGCTGGGCGCCGTCGGCCCCGCTCCGCTGCTCATGCCCGCGCTGCTGGCGGCAGGCCTGTGCTGGACGCTGGCCTTCGTGCTGTATGCCGTCGTGTATGCGCCTTACCTGTGGCGCGCCCGGGTGGATGGGCGCGAAGGTTGAACCGCCGTCAGAAAGGACGCCAGGCCAGCAGCTTCTTGATTTCCGGCGCCCAGTAGGACAGCGATTCGCCCACGACGAACAGCAGCATGCCCAACATGAAGGCCTTCAGCAGCAAATCCCTGCACCAGATCATAGCGTTCCCCAAATTTTCATGTTGGCAAGTTTACCATCGGTGTGCGCATCCATGGTGACTTTCTGGTATGGCGCCGGCGTCATGCGACTGTCTCCACGTCGTCGAACTGCTCCTTGATCGCCAGCAGTTGCGGCATCAGTTCGACGAACAACTGCGCCAGCCAAGGGTCGAAATGGCTGCCGGCGCCCGCTTTCAGGTGGGCGATGATGTCGTCGACGGGCCAGCCCGGCTTGTAGGGGCGGCACATGCTGAGCGCGTCGAAGACGTCGGCCAGGGAGACGATGCGAGCCGATTGCGGTATCTCTTCGCCGCGCAGTCCGTCCGGATAGCCGCTGCCGTCCCATTTCTCGTGGTGGCGCAGCGACACCTCGGCCGCCAGGCGGAAAACGGGTGCCTCGCTGCGCGACAGGATGTCGTAGCCGATTTTCGGATGCGTGCGCATGATGGCCCATTCGGCCTCGTCGAGCGGCCCCGGCTTGCGCAGGATGGCCTGGGGAATGCCCAGCTTGCCCATGTCGTGCATGGCGGCGGCCAGCTTGAGCCGGGCGCAGCGTTCGGCATCCCAGCCGGCGGCGCGGGCCAGGGCTGCCGCATAGGCGGCCATGCGCCAGATATGCTCGCCCGTGTCCGTATCGTTGTAGTGACCCGCATGACCGAGCATCTCGATGGCGTCGCGGTAGCTGCGTTCGAGTGCCGTGGCGCGCACCAGCGACAGGTGGGCCGCCACGCGGGCGCGCACGATGGGCGCGGAAACGGGCTTGACGATGTAGTCGACGGCGCCCGCCTCGAAGCCGGCCGATTCCTGCTGCGTGCCGCCGTATGCCGTGACGAAGATCACCTGCATCGCTTGCGTGGGATCGATCTGGCGCAGCTGGGGGCACAGCGCATAGCCGTCGATGTCCGGCAGGCCCACGTCGAGCAGCACCAGCGCCGGGCGGTGCTTGAGCACGGCCGCCAGCGCATCCCTGCCATTGCAGGCGAAGACCAGGTGGTACGCGTCGGCCAGGATGGAGCGCAGCAGGCTCAGGTTGGTCGGCTCGTCATCGACCACCAGCACGGTCGGCAGCTTCATCCCGGCACTCCCGCCGCCAGGCTGTCGGCCAGCTGGCGCGTGGCCCGCTCGGCGCCGCGAAAATCAAAGTCGGCAAGATGACTGCGCAAGGCGTCGAGGCTGCCCGCTGGCAGCACCTGCCCGAGCTCCTGCAGCAGCGCTTCGGCCGGCGCCGGATCGTCGCGGTCGAGCGCGTCGAGCAGGCGCGCCAGCAGCACGCCGGCCGGCGCGCTGGCGGCCGTGGCAGGCTGGCC
>NZ_NEGZ01000046.1 GCF_002127585.1 Janthinobacterium sp. GW458P | reverse complement strand
CAAGCCGCGCAAGGGCCGGCGCCTGCGCCGCAAGTGCCGATCGCGCCCGCGCAGGCGGCGGCCGTGAATGCGGCCATCCTGCAATTGAACCTGCCGTGGCGTGATCTGCAGGACGCGCTGGCCAGCGCCACGCCGCCCGCCATCGCGCTGCTGGCGCTGGAGCCGGACGCGCGCAAGCGCGTGCTGAAGATTACGGCCGAAACGACGGGCAGCGACGCCATGGTGGCCTACATCGCGCAATTGAAGCAGCAGGAGCTGTTTGGCTCCCGCGTGCAGCTGCTGCGCCATGAAATCAATGCGCTCGACCCGAACCATCCCCTGCGCTTCCAGCTCGAAGCGCGCTGGGGCGCGCCATGATGGCCCTCGACCTGAACGCGCTGCGCCTGCGCGCGCAACTGCTGTTGCGCCGCCTGGGCGTGCCGGCCTGCCTGGCGGCGGTCTTGCTGTTGCTGGGCGTGGCTGCGTGTGCCTGGGCCTGGCAGCAGCGCGCCGTGGCGGCGCAGCTGGAAGCACGCACCTTGCCGCAGCCGTCGCTGGCCGTGGCGGCCTTGGCGCCGCCGGCGACGGCCAGCGACAACCTGGCCCGTTTTTACGCCACCCTGGGACAGCAGCGCCACGCGGAGCAGCAGGTCAAGCAGCTGTTCGACCTGGCGGCGAAGCACGGCCTGGTGCTGGCGCAGGGCGAATATAAAAGCGGCTACGACAAGGCCGGCAGGGTCGCCACCTGGCAGGTGACCTTGCCGCTGAAGGGCAGTTATGCGGCCGTATGGCAGTTTGCGCTGCAGGCGCTGCGCGCCATGCCCTTCGCCTCGCTCGACGAACTGAGTTTTCGCCGCGAACAGATTGCCGACACGCAGCTCGAAGCGCGCCTGCGCCTGACTTTTTATCTGACCGACGCGCCGACGGATGCCGGAGGCGCGCCATGACGCCGCGCCATTATCTGTTGCTGGCCGGCGTGCTGGGCGCGGGCGCCTTGCTGCTGTTCGGCGAGCGCCAGCCCGTGGCCGAGGTGGCCGAAGCGGTGGAGCGGGCCGTCGCGCCCGCGCGCCATGCCGCCAGGCCGCCGACCGCGCAGCCGGCCATCCTGGCCCTGCTGCCGCGCAGCGAAGTGGCGGGCGAGGATGGCGACACCTTTGGCGGCGCCGATGGCGTCTTCCACAGCCAGAGCTGGACCCCGCCGCCGCCGAAAACGGTGGCGCAGGCCGCCCCGCCCCCGCCGATGGCGCCGCCGCTGCCTTTCGTCTACCTGGGCAAGGCGGCCGCCGACGGTGCCTGGGAAGTGTTTTTGTCGCGCGCCGACAAGACGTATATCGTGCGCGCCAATACCGTCATCGATGGCGCCTACAAGGTCGCGACGATCGCGCCGCCCGTCATGACGCTCACCTACCTGCCGTTGAACCAGGTTCAGCAGCTCAACATTGGAGTTTCCGAGTGATGCCTCGTTCCTTTTCATCGGCGCTGCTGCCGGTATTGCTGGCACTGCTGTCCGGCTGCGCAGGGCAGCAGGCCTACCGCGACGGGCGCGAGCTGATCGCGCAAAACCAGGTGCCGGCCGGCCTGCAGAAATTGCAGGAAGCGCTGCAGCAGGATCCCGGCAATGCGCAGTACCGCAGCGCCTATCTGCAGGCGCGCGAACGGGCCACCAGCACCGGCCTGCAGCAGGCCGAGCGCCAGGCGCAGGCGGGGCAGGGCGAGCTGGCGCGCGCTTCCTTTCTCGGCGTGCTCGAGATCGATGCGCAAAACGAGCGCGCCAACAGCGGCTTGCGCGCGCTCGAACGCGAGCAGCGCCAGGGGAAATTGCTGGCCGAAGCGCGCACGGCGTTTGATGCAAAACAATACGACCCGGCGCGCCAGCGCCTGAACGCCATCCTCACCGAGCAGCCGAATCACGCCGGCGCGCGCGCGCTGCTGCGCGAGGTCGATGAAAAGACGGCGCCGCCCATCGTCGAATCGGGACTGGCCAAATCATACAAGCAGCCGATCACGATCGAGTTCCGCGACGCGCCTTTAAAACAGGTGTTTGAGCTGATCGCGCGCCGCTCTGGACTCAATTTCGTCTTCGACAAGGACGTCAAGGCGGACGCAAAAACGTCGATCTTCCTGAAAAACAGCACGGTGGAATCGGCCGTCTACTTCCTGCTGGTGACGAACCAGCTGGAACAGCAGGTGATGGATGCGAACACGATCTTGATCTATCCCAATGTGGCGGCGAAATTGAAGGAGTACCAGGAAGTGCTGGTGAAAACCTTCTTCCTGGCGAACGCGGACGCCAAGCAGGTGGCCAATACGCTCAAGACCATTCTGAAGACGCGCGACGTGGTGGCCGATGAAAAGCTCAACCTCGTCATCGTGCGCGACACGCCCGAGGCGATCCGCCTGGCCGAGCGCCTGATCGCGCTGCAGGACGTGCCGGAAGCGGAAGTGGTGCTGGAGCTGGAAATCCTCGAGGTCAAGCGCAGCCGCCTGCTGGAGCTGGGCGTGGCCTGGCCATCGAGCCTGACCCTGACGCCTTTGAGCACCTCGGGCGGCGCCGGGCTGACCATCAATGACCTGAATAACCTGAACCAGCGCAGCATCGGCGTGAGCGACCTGTCCGTGACGGCGAATGCCAAGAAGACGGATGGCGACGCGAATATCCTGGCCAACCCGCGCATCCGCGTGCGCAACCGCGAAAAGGCGAAATTCGTCATCGGCGACAGGGTACCCGTGGTGACCACCACGATTTCACCGGGCACGGGCGGCTTCGCTTCCGAATCGATCAGCTACCTGGACGTGGGCCTGACGGTGAACGCGGAGCCGACCATCTATTTGAACAATGAAGTGGGCATCCGCATTTCGCTGGAAGTGAGCAACCTGGGGGCTGCCACCACCACCCGGAGCGGCTCGACGCTGTACCAGATCGGCACGCGCCAGGCGTCGACCATGCTGCAGCTGAAGGATGGTGAAAACCAGGTGCTGGCGGGCCTGATCAACAATGAAGAGCGCAGTTCGGGCAACAAGGTGCCGGGCCTGGGCGACATTCCCGTGCTGGGACGTTTGTTCGGCAGCAGCAAGGACGACAGCCAGAAGACGGAAATCGTGCTGTCGATCACGCCGCACCTGGTGCGCACGGTGCAGCGCCCGGAAGCGAAGGAGTCGGAATTTTCGGCCGGAACCGAGGGCAGCTTCCGCCGCCGTCCCGACATGGCCGTCAAGGCGCCCACGCAGATGCCGGGCACGGTGATCGTGCGTTCCGGCCCGTCGGCCGTCGGCATGCAGCCGGCGCCGGCGCAGCCGATGATGACGCCCGGCGCGCTGCCGCCGACCTTGCCGCAGAGCGTGCCCGCGCCGGAAGTGACGCCGTCGCCCGAGCCGGCCGCGTCGCCCTTGCCGATGTCGTCCGGCCAGCCCGTGCCGCTGCAGGCGGCGCCCTTGCCCCTGTCGTCGAGCCAGCCGGTGCCGGTGGCGCCGCCGCCCGCCAAATGAGACCGGCGCATGCACCAAGGCGATCCGGCGGCTTCACCCTGATCGAACTGCTGGTGACCCTGGCCATCCTGGGCGTGCTGGCTACCCTGGTGATCCCCGTCACGCAGGTGACGGTGCAGCGGCGCCAGGAGCAGGAGCTGCGGCGCGCGCTGCGCGAGATCCGCCAGGGGCTCGACGCGTATAAGCGGGCCGGCGACGAAGGGCGCATCGTGCGCGCGACCGACGCCAGCGGCTACCCGAAAAGCCTGGAAGTGCTGGTCGAGGGCGTGCCGGACCAGCGCAGCCCGAAGCGCGGCAAGATGTTCTTTTTGCGCCGCGTGCCGCGCGACCCGTTCAACGCGGATGCTGCCCTGAGCGACGCGCAAACCTGGGGCAAGCGCAGCTACGCCAGCGAAGCGGCCGCGCCGCGCGAGGGCGACGATGTCTACGATGTGTATTCCACGTCCGGCAAGACCGGTTTGAACAACGTGCCTTACCGTCTATGGTGAACCATGCCCGCTGAAAACGCCCCGCGCCGTGCGCGCGGCTTTACCCTGATCGAACTGCTGGTGGTGCTGGGCATCGTGGCGCTGCTGCTGACCCTGGCCGTGCCCCGCTACTTTCCCAGCCTGGACAAGGCGAAGGAAACCGTGCTGGCGGATAACCTGCGCAATCTGCGCACGACCATCGACCAGTTCCACGGCGATACGGGCCGCTATCCAGATTCCCTGGAGCAACTGGTGGACAAGAAATACCTGCGCGCCATGCCCATCGATCCCATCACGGACAGCGACAGCAGCTGGCTCATCGTGCCGCCGCCCGACGACACGCCGGGCCAGGTGTATGACGTGAAAAGCGGCGCGCCGGGCAAGGACCGCAGCGGCACGCCGTTCGCCGACTGGTAGCGGCCATGCCTCGTTCTGCGCGCCGCCAGCGCGGCTTTACTTACCTGGGCCTGATCATCGTGGTGGCCATTCTGGGCCTGGTGGGCGCGGCCGGCCTGAAGATGGGCTCCTTGCTGCAGCGCCAGGCGGCCGAGCAGGAATTGCTCGATATCGGCGCCCAGTTTTCCGACGCCTTGTACAGCTATGCGGCCGCCACGCCGCCAGGCCAGCCGCAACAGCCGCCGGATCTGGCCGCCTTGCTGCGCGATCCCCGCTTTCCGCAAGTGCGCCGGCATTTGCGCAAGCTGTTCGTCGATCCCGTCACGGGGCGCGCCGAGTGGGGTTTGCTGTACCAGCCAGGCGGCAAGGGCATCATCGGCGTGCACAGCCTGTCGCAGGCGGCGCCTTTGAAGATGGGCAACTTCGACGCCCGTTACACCGGTTTTGAAGGCAAGGCGCATTTCTCGGAATGGCGCTTCATGGCCGATGCCCGCCCGCCATCCGGGCAGTTTGCGGCACCGGCAGCCATGCCGGCTGGCAATGAAACCGCCATTGCACCGGACCTGCCGGCATCGCCGTTGTTTTCCCGCCCTGTTACTCCACCGCAAGAACCTGAGCCGGCTGAGCCATTTGAACAGCCTGAACCACAAAATCCCGCTGAAAACGCTGCAGAGCCGGTAGTTCCACCGTAAAGCACGGAAAAATAGATGAATGTGCTGGCAACTATTCTTCTGCAGAAATTCATAGATAGTGGCAAATATTTCATTTTGAAAATAGTTATCACATACGAAACTTAGATAAAATATTTATAATTAATTTGATGCAATTATGCTACCATTCCTGTCAGTACTTCCGGTACTAAAACTATTGGTGGCCTGCGCATCGCAGCCATAAATTACTTTTTAAGGGATAAACTATGAAATTGAAATTTATCGCTGCAGGCATCATGGCAGCAGCATCGTTCAGCGCGTCGGCAGCAACTTACGACCTGGGCATCCTGGACCCAACCGGTTCGGACACCCTGTCGGCTTTCACGACCAAGTTCGCCATCAATTCGGCGATCAATGATTCGTGGACCTTCCAGTTGCTGGCACCATCGTCGACCTCGTTCGGTGCATTGCAAACGTTCTCCGTGGCGAACGGCGCGATCAAGGATTTCGCCGCGACCCTGGTCGGCTATGGCAGCCTGGCCAAGAGCACGGCTGACGGCATCCAGAATCTGAGCTGGGCCGGTCAATTGGCCGCCGGCACCTACACGGTGCAAGTCACGGGCCTGACCCTGGTGAAAAATGTTCAATACGTAGGCACGGTTTCGGCCCTGCCAGTACCAGAACCAGAAACCTACGGCATGCTGCTCGGCGGCCTGGCACTGGTTGGCGCCGTGGCACGCCGCCGCGCCAAGAAAGCTGACTAAGCTTGCGCCGCAATGAAAAAAACCCGCGTCGGCGGGTTTTTTTTTGTCTGGATGGACAAGCTGCGCAGGACCAGGCGCCAGGTCGAAGACAGTACGGCAGTACGGCGAGACGCAGGCAACAACGTCCTGCGCAATCCGGACAAGCTGCGCAGGACCAGGCGCCGGGTCGAAGACAGTACGGCAGTACGGCGAGACGCAGGCAACAACGTCCTGCGCAATCCGGACAAGCTGCGCAGGACCAGGCGCCAGGTCGAAGACAGTACGGCAGTACGGCGAGACGCAGGCAACAACGTCCTGCGCAGCTTGTCATGCGCTGCGCTTGAAGTCGCGGAAGCGGAAGCCAACGAGGAACAGCGTGGCAAAGTACGCCGCGCCGCACACGGCCACCACCATGGCCAGGGCGCCGGCCCGCAGCAGCGGATGGGCTTGCATGGCGATCCAGTCGATGCGTGTCGCTCCCAGGGCCGCCACGCCGCCCATGACGATGAGCGCCGGCAGCAGGCGCAGGAAAAACTTGGCCCAGCCCGGTTTCGGCTGGTAGATGCCGCGCTTGCGCAAGCCCCAGTACAGGAAGCTGGCATTCAGGCAGGCGCCCAGGCCGATCGACAGGGCCAGGCCGGCTACGGCGATGTAAGGCACGAACAGCAGATTCATCAACTGGGTGGCGATCAGCACGCCGAGGGCGATTTTGACGGGCGTGCGGATGTCCTGGCGCGCATAGAAGGCGGGCGCCAGGGTTTTCACGAGGATGATGCCGATCAAACCCAGGCTGTAGGCCACCAGCGGCTGCGTCGACATGGTCACCGATTCGGCCGTGAACTTGCCGTAGTGGAAGAGGGTGGCGATCAGCGGCGTGGCCAGGGTGGCCATGCCGACGGCGGCGGGCAGGGCCAGCAAAAAGGTCAGGCGCAAGCCCCAGTCCAGCAGGGCCGAGTATTCCGTCTTGTCGCCATCCACGTTCGCCTTTGACAGGCTGGGCAGCAGGATGGTGCCCAGGGCCACGCCCAGCATGGCGGTGGGGAACTCCATCAGGCGGTCCGCATACGACAGCCAGGAAATGCTGCCTTCCGTCAGGCGCGAAGCGATGCTGGTGTTGATCATCAGGCTGATCTGGGCCGCCGAGACGGCAAACACGGCCGGTCCCATTTTCTTCAGTACGCGGCGCACGCCGCCGTCGGACAGGCCGATGGCCGGGTTGATCGACAGGCGCGGCAGCATGCCGATCTTGATCAGCGCGGGAATCTGGATGGCCACCTGCAGCAGGCCGCCGGCGAACACGGCGATGGCCATGGCGTAGATCGGCTGTTTCAGGTAGGGCGCGAGGAACAGCGAGGCGGCGATGAATGACAGGTTCAGCAGCACCGGTGTAAACGCGGGAATCTTGAATTCGCGCCAGGTATTCAAAATGCCGCCGGCCAGGGCGACGAAGGACATGCAGCTAATATAAGGGAACATCAGGCGCGTCATCCACACGGCCGCATCAAAAGCGCCCGGGTCCTTGGACAGGCCCGTGGCGATCACGTAGACGAACCACGGCGCGCCGACGATGCCGATGGCCGACACCAGCAGGGTGGCCCAGACGAGGGTGGTGGCGACATGGTCGGCCAGCTGCTTGCTCGCCTCCTGCCCGTGCTGGTTCTTGTATTCCGACAAGATCGGCACGAAGGCTTGCGAGAACGCGCCCTCGGCAAACAAACGGCGCAGCAGGTTGGGGATGCGGAAGGCAACGATGAAGGCGTCCGTGTAGGCGCCGGCGCCAAAGGCGCGCGCGAACAGGCTTTCGCGCAATAATCCGGTTACACGGGACAGCATGGTCATGCTGGAAATGGCGGCGAGGGTTTTAAGCAAGTTCATGGGGGCAGATTATAGCCGGGCGCGGTACCGTTAAACGCTTAAAATATGGTAACAATTGCTGCCGATTCGCCCTTGCCAGGCCCATTTTCGGGTGTTTTTGGCATCAGGCACGGTTTTTTGATTTGCCCCCGCTTGAAAATATCGCTATAATCGAAGGCTGTACAGAATTCTGTTACGCAGACACTAATGTTTGACAGGCACTGGTTTGGCACACATGGTTCGGCAGACGCACAGAACGCACCGGTTGGCAAACACTAATGTTTGCAAACGCACTTTGACCCTGTTTTAGGAAATTCCATGGCAAATACCGCACAAGCGCGCAAACGCGCTCGTCAAGCAGTTAAGCAAAACGCACACAATTCGTCCCAACGTTCGACCTTGCGCACGGCTATCAAAGCTGCTCGCAAAGCGATCCAGGGCGGCGACAAGGCAGCTGCTGCTGCAATCTTCCAGGCATCCGTGTCGACCATCGACCGTATCGCTGACAAGAAGATCATTCACAAAAACAAGGCAGCTCGCCATAAGAGCCGTCTGGCAGCTGCTTTGAAAGCACTGTCCGCTTAATATTTGCCAGCAGGCAAGCCGCCAAGGTGGCCTTGCCTGTGCCGGTACGCTGGCACTGGTTGAAAAGCAAAAACCCGCAGATTTATTCTGGCGGGTTTTTTCGCGTTTTTTCGCGTTTTTTCGCAGCCGCGTCCGTCAGCGGCGGCTTGCCCCCGCCTAGCGTGCCGCCGGCAGGTTGCCGATGGCCATGCCCGGTTTGATATGGCGCTGACTGAACCAGCCCAGGTGCATTTCCAGCGCATAGCGCACGGGCACGGTCTTCGTGGAGCAATGGCTGTCCAGCGTGTGCGGCTGCATGTCTTCAATGTTGACAATCTTGCCATCCGCATCGATGAAGGCGACGGACAGGGGCAGCGGCGTGTTCTTCATCCACATGCATTGCGTCGATGGATTGCTGAAAACAAACAGCATGCCCGCATTGGCCGGCATTTTTTCGCGGTACATCAAGCCTTGTTCGCGCTGCGCTTGCGTGGCGGCCACTTCCGCCTGGATCAGATGCATGCCGGCCGATAATTGCAAGCTCTTGCCTGTTGGTGTTTGCGCTTGCGCAATGCTGGCGCACGCCGCCACGGCGATGGACAGGCTGAGACGACGAAGGGAATTTTTCATGGGGCGGGACGGTAGCTGCAAAGCGGCGATTAGGCCATGCTGGCGGCTGCCTGGTCAAGCATGCCGCCTGGGTGCGCCGAAAGCGTGGGGTGACAGCAACATCGTCGCTGCCGTCACCCCGGGGACCGTCCTTATTTCACGGGCTTGCCTGCGTCAGCGGCCGGCTGCGTCGTCTTGCGCGCCTGGGGAATCGGGCGCGGCGCATCGGTTGCGGCCGAGGCCTTGCTCGATGCGCGTGCTGCATCTGTCGCGGCCGACGCATTGACGGAGGCCGATGCCGGCGGCACCGGCTTGACGGCGTCGGTGGCGGCCGAGGCATGGCTGGCGGCCGAGGCGGGCGGCGGCTTGACGGCATCGGGCGCGGCGGAAGCGTGCACCTTAGCGCCCGATTGCGCCAGTGCGGCGCCAGCAAGCAGGGAGGCGGCCAGGGCGAGCATTACTTTTGTCATCATCTTTCCTTCTCAATAAGTTAAGGTGATGATGATTCTAGTGCATTATCTAAAAATAAATAGTGCTTATTGGTAAATTTCCACAAGGAAAGCTATTTTTCTTGTCCCGTTCACGCTTTTCCGATGTTTTCGGCGGGTACTTCGCACCATTCGCCGGGCAGCAAGGGGTGGCTGGCCAGCGAAAAGGGGCCGATGGCGCTGCGCACGAGGCGCAGGGTGGGCAGGCCGACGGCGGCCGTCATGCGCCGCACTTGCCGGTTCTTGCCCTCTTTTAAGGTGATCGCCAGCCAGGACGTGGGCTTGTCGGCGCGCGCGCGGATGGGAGGATTGCGCGGCCACAGCCAGTCCGGTTCGGCGATGCGCACGGCCTTGCACGGCTTGGTGATGAAGTCGCCCAGGTCCAGCGGTGCCTGCAGGCGCGCCAGGCTGGCCGCGTCGGGCACGCCGTCGACCTGTACCAGGTAGGTTTTCGCTTCCTTGCGGTCCGGGTGGCTGATCTCATGCTGCAGGCGGCCGTCGTCCGTCAGCAGCAGCAAGCCTTCGCTGTCGGCGTCGAGCCGGCCGGCCGGATAGATGCCGGGTATGGTGATGTGGTCGGCCAGGGTGGCGCGGCCGTCCTGCGGTGAAAACTGGCACAGGACCTGGAATGGTTTATTGAAGAGAATGAGTGGCATGCTGGTGGCTTAATTGATGCAAACGATGGTGGCTGCTGGTTGGCGCCGCAAAAGCGTGGCGCCTTGTAAGATACTGGTGCATAATGTGAAATATTGGTCTTATGTCTTATAGAAGACTTGAGGCCGGCGTTGCGATAAGGTTCTTTGGCGCCGCGGCCGGTATTGCCATGCGGATGGCCTGGGTGTGCTTTCCCTGCTAAAGTGCGTTGTTGCTGCCATGTTCAGACTTGTTTTTGTAAACTCTGCAACCGCAGAGCGCGTCGCCGGGCCGCCGAGGCTGCCCACGCCGCGTCCCACTTCGGAGATCACGATGTACCAACATATCACTGTACCTGCTGACGGCCAAAAAATCACCGTCAACGCCGATTTTTCGCTGAATGTACCAGATAATCCCATCGTTCCCTTCATCGAGGGCGATGGCACGGGCATCGATATCAGCCCGGTCATGATCAAGGTGATCGACGCGGCCGTGGCCAAGGCCTACGGCGGCGCGCGCAAGATCAGCTGGATGGAAATCTATGCGGGCGAAAAATCGACGAATGTGTACGGTCCCGACGTGTGGCTGCCGGAAGAAACGCTGCAGGTACTGAAAGACTACGTGGTTTCCATCAAGGGCCCGCTGACGACGCCCGTCGGCGGCGGCATCCGTTCGCTGAACGTGGCCCTGCGCCAGCAGCTGGACCTGTATGTGTGCCTGCGCCCCGTGCGCTACTTCACGGGCGTGCCGTCGCCCGTGAAAGAGCCGGAAAAGACGGACATGGTGATTTTCCGCGAAAACTCGGAAGACATCTATGCCGGCATTGAATACCAGCAAGGTTCCGAAGGGGCGAAAAAGCTCATCGATTTCCTCGTCAGGGAAATGGGCGTGACGAAGATCCGCTTTCCCGCCACGTCGGGCATCGGCATCAAGCCCGTGTCCATCGAAGGCACGGAGCGCCTGGTGCGCAAGGCCATCCAGTACGCGATCGACAATGACAAGCCGTCCGTGACGATCGTGCACAAAGGCAACATCATGAAGTACACGGAGGGCGGCTTCCGCGACTGGGCGTATGCGCTGGCGCAAAAGGAATTCGGTGCCGAGCTGATCGATGGCGGACCATGGTGCAAGTTCAAGAATCCGAAGACGGGGCGCGACATCATCGTCAAGGATTCCATCGCTGACGCGTTCCTGCAACAAATCCTGCTGCGTCCGGCCGAATACAGCGTCATCGCCACCCTGAACCTGAACGGCGACTACATTTCCGACGCGCTGGCGGCGCAGGTGGGCGGCATCGGCATCGCGCCGGGCGCCAATCTGTCCGATTCCGTCGCCATGTTTGAAGCGACGCACGGCACGGCGCCCAAGTACGCGGGCAAGGACTATGTGAATCCCGGTTCGCTGATCCTGTCGGCGGAAATGATGCTGCGCCACATGGGCTGGCTGGAGGCGGCCGACCTGATCATTTCCTCCATGCAAAAGTCGATCGCCTCGAAGCGCGTCACCTACGATTTTGCCCGCCTGATGGAGGGCGCCACGCAGGTGTCGTGCTCCGGCTTCGGCAACGTGATGATCGAGCACATGTAACAAGAGGGGCGGGCAGGGTGCGGCGCACCCTGCGGGCGAAAAAAAACCCCGCTTCAAGGAAACGGGGTTTTTCACATCTGAGGGCAGGGGATGCTTAGGCTGCCTGGATGTTGGAAGCTTGCTTGCCTTTAGGGCCTTGCGTGACTTCGAATTGAACTTTTTGACCTTCTTTGAGGGTCTTGAAACCGTTCATGTTGATTGCGGAGAAATGAGCAAACAAATCTTCGCCGCCATCATCTGGAGTGATGAAGCCAAAGCCTTTGGAATCATTGAACCACTTAACTGTACCTGTTGCCATAAAAAGAACTTTCAAAATTAAAACAAATCACACGAGCCATAAAAGCAAGAAGCTTCTTGCCCCCTCCTCGACGTCTCACTTCTTATCAAGCTGTACATTACTGCAACAGTCGATACAGCATTGTTGGCGGAATAAATAATGAAGTCAAGCGCTTTTCCATCGATATTGCCAAATTCTTCACGACGACCAAAAAAGCAACTCTTGATTTCGGCGGCAAGGTCGCCATCTGCGCAGTATTAAGAAAACGCGTAAGATTGAAAACAATTGGAAACGCGCAGATATAGCGCATGACAACCACTGTGAAAGCATTAGAATAAGCGTATGGCAACCAAGCACGACACAGAAACCCTGCTGGAGCGGCAAGTACTGAAGCCGCCGCCGCTCTACCAGGTGGCCTTGCTCAATGACGACTACACCCCGATGGAATTTGTGGTGGCCATCATTCAGGAGTATTTCAACAAGGACCGTGAAACGGCGACGCAAATCATGCTCAGTGTTCATCGCTACGGCAAAGGAGTGTGCGGCGTGTTCTCTAAAGATATAGCGTGTACCAAAGTGGAGTTCGTTTTAACGCATGCGCGCAAGGCGGGGCACCCCCTGCAGTGCGTGATGGAGGAAGTATGATTGCGCAGGAATTAGAAGTAAGTTTGCACATGGCGTTTGTCGAAGCTCGACAGGCACGGCACGAATTCATCACGGTTGAGCATTTACTGCTGGCACTGCTGGATAATCCCTCCGCAGCGGAGGTATTGCGTGCCTGCGCGGTCAATATTGAAGACCTGCGCAAGACCCTCACCAATTTCATCGGCGATAACACGCCGACCGTGCCTGGCACGGGCGAAGTCGACACCCAGCCGACGCTTGGTTTCCAGCGCGTGATCCAGCGCGCCATCATGCATGTCCAGTCCGCCTCGAATGGCAAGAAGGAAGTCACGGGCGCCAATGTGCTGGTGGCCATCTTCGGCGAAAAGGACTCGCATGCTGTTTACTACCTGCACCAGCAGGGCGTGACGCGCCTGGACGTGGTCAACTTCATCTCGCACGGCGTGCGCAAGGACCAGTCGACGGAAAGCGCGAAAGCCTCCGAAGGCGTGGAAGAAGCGCCCGTCGACGGCCAGCCGAAGGAAAGCCCGCTCGACCAGTTCACGCAGAACCTGAACAAGGCCGCGGCCGAAGGGCGGATCGACCCGCTGATCGGCCGCGAGGATGAAGTCGACCGCGTGATCCAGATCCTGTGCCGCCGCCGCAAGAACAATCCGCTGCTCGTCGGCGAGGCGGGCGTGGGCAAGACCGCCATCGCCGAAGGCCTGGCCTACCGCATCACGCAAAGCGACGTGCCGGAAATCCTGCAGAATGCCGTCGTGTATTCGCTGGACATGGGCGCCTTGCTGGCCGGCACCAAGTACCGCGGCGACTTCGAACAGCGCCTGAAAGCCGTGCTCAAGCAATTGAAGGACAATCCGAACGGCATCCTGTTCATCGACGAGATTCACACCATCATCGGTGCGGGTTCGGCGTCGGGCGGCACGCTGGACGCGTCCAACCTGCTGAAACCGGCACTGGCGAATGGTCAACTGAAATGCATCGGCGCGACCACGTACACGGAATTCCGCGGCGTGTTTGAGAAAGATCATGCCCTGAGCCGCCGTTTCCAGAAAGTGGACGTCAACGAGCCGACCGTCGAACAAACCGTGCAGATCTTGCGCGGCCTCAAGTCGCGCTTCGAAGAGCACCATGGCGTGAAATACTCGGCCTCGGCCCTGTCGACGGCGGCCGAACTGGCGGCGCGCTTCATCAACGACCGCCACCTGCCCGACAAGGCGATCGACGTCATCGATGAAGCGGGCGCGGCGCAGCGCATCCTGCCGAAGTCGAAGCAGAAGAAAACCATCGGCAAGGCCGAGATCGAGGACATCATCGCCAAGATCGCCCGCATTCCGCCGCAAACGGTCAACCAGGACGACCGCAGCAAGCTGCAGACGATAGACCGCGACTTGCGTAATGTTGTTTTCGGGCAAGATCCGGCCATCGACGCGCTGGCCTCGGCCATCAAGATGGCCCGTGCCGGCCTGGGCAAGACGGACAAGCCGATCGGCTCCTTCCTGTTCTCCGGTCCGACGGGCGTCGGCAAGACCGAGGTGGCGAAACAGCTGGCCTTCATCCTCGGCATCGAGCTGATCCGTTTCGATATGTCGGAATACATGGAGCGCCATGCCGTCAGCCGTTTGATCGGCGCGCCACCGGGCTACGTCGGTTTCGACCAGGGCGGCCTGCTGACGGAAGCGATCACCAAGAAGCCGCACGCGGTCTTGCTGCTCGATGAAATTGAAAAAGCCCATCCGGACATTTTCAATATCCTGCTGCAAGTGATGGATCACGGCACCTTGACGGACAACAATGGCCGCAAAGCCGATTTCCGCAACGTGATCATCATCATGACGACGAATGCGGGCGCGGAAAGCCTGCAAAAGGCGTCCATCGGCTTTACCAGCTCGAAACAGGCTGGCGACGAGATGGCCGACATCAAGCGCATGTTCACGCCGGAGTTCCGCAACCGTATCGATGCCACCATCAGTTTCCGCGCGCTGGACCAGGAAATCATCCTGCGCGTGGTCGACAAGTTCCTCATGCAGCTGGAAGAGCAGTTGCACGAGAAAAAGGTGGAAGCCGTGTTTACCGAGAAGCTGCGTGCCTTCCTCGGCAAGAAAGGTTTCGATCCGCTCATGGGCGCGCGGCCGATGTCGCGTTTGATCCAGGACATGATCCGCAAGGCGCTGGCCGACGAACTGCTGTTCGGTCGCCTGGTGTCCGGCGGCAAGGTCACTGTCGATCTCGACGACAAGGACCAGGTCTTGCTGGAATTCCCGGAACCGCCAGACGCGGCGCCGACGGCGCCACCGGAAACGGTGGAAGTCGAGTAATCGACCGCAGCGCCACGCGCGACCCAAAAACCCGCCCACGCAAGTGGCGCGGGTTTTTTTATGTCCGGAAAGCGTGCCATGGAAATTGTTGTGTAAATATCCTTATTTAAAAATAGGTATTTCTTTTCCGCAAGCTATGCAAGAATCGATATCCCGATGTCTGCCTGGCCCCACGTCGTTTCCTTAGCTCGTTGAAAGACCGCTTACATGACCATCTCCCGCACCCTTGCCTCCCTCCTGTTTTCCGCCGGCCTGCTGGGCAGCGCCGCCGCTGCCGTCGCGCCCGCCGCCAGCTATTTCCGTTTTCCCGCCGTGCGCGGCGATACCATCGTCTTCACGGCCGAAGGCGACTTGTGGAAAAGCAATTTGCGCGGCGGCGCGGCGCAGCGGTTGACCACGCATCCCGGCTATGAAACGAACGCGGCGATTTCGCGCGACGGCCAGTGGCTGGCGTTTTCCGCCGCCTACGAAGGGGCGCAGGAAGCATATGTGATGCCGCTGGCGGGCGGCTTGCCGCGCCGCATCTCGTTTGACAATGGCGGCGTGCTGGTGCTGGGCTGGACGGCACAGGGCGAAGTGCTGGTCAGCACGCAAAATACGGATGGCCCCGCCTCGCGCCGCATCGTCGCCGCCATCGATCCCGTAAAACTGACGCGGCGCGTGTTTCCCGTGGCCGACGCCAACGACGCCGTGCTCGACGACGCCGGCACGACCCTGTATTTCACGCGCTTCGGCCTGGCCGTGACCAACGACAACGTGCGCAACTACCGGGGCGGCGCGCATGCGACCCTGTGGCGCTATACGCTCGATGGCAAGGCTGAGGCCATGCCCATGCACACGGATGCGGCCGTGCAGGCCGGCAACAACAAGCGCCCCATGTGGTGGCAGGGCCGCGTCTACTACATCAGTGACGCGGGCGGCAGCGACAATCTGTGGAGCATGCTGCCCGACGGTTCCGACCGCCGCGCGTTGACCGGCCACACGCAGTGGGACGTGCGCAACGCGTCCCTGGGCGATGGCCGCATCGTCTACCAGCTGGGCGCGGATTTGCACGTGCTCGATGTGAATGCCGCCGCGGCCGACGTCTCGCAGCCGCTGGCCATCAGCCTCGTGTCCGATTTCGACCAGCAGCGCACGCGCCAGATCCGCTCGCCGCTCGATACCTTGAGCAATGTCCAGGTGTCGGGCAAGGATGAGCGCATCATCCTCACTGCAAGGGGCCGCGTCAGCATCGCCGGCACGGGCAGCCTGCGCCGCGTCGACATCGCCATTCCGGAAGGGGCAAGGGCGCGCGACGCCGTCTTTTCCAGCGACGAGAAGTCCGTCTATGCCATCGTCGACACGAGCGGAGAAAACGAGATATGGAAGTTTGCCGCCGACGGCTCGGGCAAGGGCGAGCAACTGACGACGCAGGGAAATAATCACCGCTGGAAGCTGTATCCGTCGCCGGACGGGCGCTGGCTGGCGCACACGGACAAGAAGGGCCGCTTCTGGCTGCTGGACCTGGCAACAAAAGGCAACCAGCTGATCGACGACGCGGGCAAGGCGGGCGTGGACAAGCACGATGAAGTGCAATGGTCGCCCGACAGCCGCAACCTGGCCATCGTGCGCGTGGCCAGCAATGAGCAGCGCGAGCAGATCGGCCTGTACAACCTGGCGTCGAAGCAGCTGCAGTTCGTCACCAGCGACCGTTATACCTCCGGCTCGCCCGTGTTTTCGCCGGACGGGCGCTGGTTGTATTTCATGTCGGCGCGCAATTTTCAGCTGGCCAACGGTTCGCCATGGGGCGACCGCAACATGGGGCCCGTGTTCGACAAGCGCACCGGCGTGTATGCGCTGGCATTGCAGCCGGGCAACCGCTTCCCCTTCCAGCCCGACGATGAGCTGAGCCGTCCGGGAGTGAAACCGGCCGAGACGGACGATGAAAAGGCGGCCGAATCGGCGGCGGAAAAGGCATTGGAAAAGGCCGGCGGCAAGGCGGCCGTGAAGAAAGTGCCGGCCGCCCTGCCGGATGTCGTCTTCAAGGGCCTGGCCGAGCGCCTGTACGAGGTGCCGCTGGCTGCGGGCAACTACAGCGCGCTGGCCATGGATGACAAGCGACTGTATTTCCTCGAGCGCGAAAGCGGCGAGAACAAGTCCAGCCTGAAGACGCTTGCCATCGGCAATACCGGCTCCAAGCCGGAACTGCTGGTGGCCAGTGTGCGCGAATTCGACCTGGCGACGGATAAAAAACACCTGTACTACCGCACGGCCACGGCCACGGGGCCGGGCGAGATGCTGGTGATCGAGGCGGGCGCCAAGCTGCCGTCCGACCTGTCGAAGGCGAAAGTAAAAGTCGACGACTGGACGTTTGTGTCGAATCCGCGCCTGGAATGGAAGCAGATGTTCAACGACGCGTGGCGCCTGCACCGCGACTTCCTGTACGACGCGAAGATGCGTGGCGTGGACTGGAAGGCGGCGCGCGATAAATATGCGCCGCTGGTCGAGCGGGTCACGGACCGGGCCGAGCTCAATGACGTGCTGGGCATGATGGTGGCCGAGGTGGGCGCCCTGCATTCGCAGATCCGTCCCGGCGAATTGCGCCGCACGGAGCAGGAAGGCACGCCGGCGGGCCTGGGCGCCGTGCTGGCGCGCACAAACGAGGGCTATCGTGTCGAGCATGTCTACCGCAGCGAGGCGGAACTGCCGTCGGCGCGCGCGCCGCTGTCGCGCCCCGAGGTCGACGTGCGCGAAGGCGACGTGATCACGGCCGTCAACGGCAAGGACGTCCTGGGCGCGCGCGACATCAGCGACCTGCTGCTGAACCAGGCCGACAAGCAGGTCTTGTTGCAGGTCAAACGCGGTAATGGCAAGGCTGCGCCGCGCGCCGTCATCGTCACGCCCGTCAACATGGCGAAACAGACGGCGCTGCGCTATGGCGACTGGGAACTGAGCCGCGCCGAGCAGGTGGCGGCCGTCTCGCAGGGACGCATCGGCTACTTGCACCTGCGCGCCATGGGGCCGAACGACATCGCCTCGTTCGCGCGCGATTTTTACGCCAACATCAACCGCGAAGGCCTGATCATCGACGTGCGGCGCAATAACGGCGGCAATATCGACAGCTGGATCATCGAAAAGCTGCTGCGCAAGGCCTGGGCCTACTGGGCGCCGCCGGGCGTGCAGCCATCGACGAACATGCAGAACACCTTCCGCGGCCACCTGGTGGTGCTGGTCGATGAACTCACGTATTCCGATGGCGAGACCTTCGCCGCCGGCATCAAGGCATTGAAACTGGCGCCGCTGGTGGGCAAGCGCACGGCCGGCGCCGGCGTCTGGCTCAGCGACAATACGCGCCTGGCCGATAATGGCATGGCGCGCGTGGCGGAAAACGGCCAGTTCGGCATCGACGGCCAGTGGCTGATCGAAGGCGTGGGCGTGCTGCCGGACGTCGAGGTGGACAATCCGCCGCACGCCACCTTCAATGGCGCCGACCGCCAGCTGGACGTGGCGCTCGACATGCTGGCGAAAAAGCTCAGGGAGCAGCCGCGCCCGGCCTTCCAGGCGCAGCCGATCCCCGCGCTGAAGTAAGGGGCTACAGGCTGCAGGCGGCCTTCACGCGCGGCACCAGATAGCCGTGCTGCTCGTGATGGCGCAGGTCAGCGGCGGACGGCACGTCCTGGTGCGAGCCAGTCCGCTGGTGCCGCCCGCGCCGCCGTGTCCCGTGCCGCGCTGCCATAATCGTGCGGGTGAGGCCATTCGTCCAAGGGCTCTTTTGTATGGCTGAAAAATCAGCCGGCGCGCAGGCGGCGCCACAGGGTGGTGCGGCTGATGCCGAGGTAATGGGCGGCTGCGTCGCGTCGCCCGCCGAAGCGCGCCAGTACGGCGCTGGCGCTTTCGTCTTCCGGGCGCGGCGGTGCGGCGGCAGCCGGTACCGCCAGCGCGGTGGGCGCGGCGGCGCCATGGGCCAGTTCGGGCGCCACGCCCAGCACGAAGGCGGGCGTCAGCGCCTGCAGCGGTTCGGCGGCCAGGAACAGCGCCAGCCTTTCGGCCAGGTTGCGCAGTTCGCGCACGTTGCCGGGCCAGCCGTAGCGGCGCAGCAGCGGCGCGCAGGCCTGGATTTCCGCGTGCAGGTTCGGATGCGGGCGGGCGCCCAGCGCGGCCAGGGCGTTTTTCAGCGACCATTCGGCCAGGCCGGGAATGTCGCTGGCGCGTTCGCGCAGGGCCGGCAAATGCAGGCGCAGCACGGCCAGGCGGTAGAACAGGTCGGCGCGGAAGCGGCCTTCGCGGATGCGCTGCTCCAGGTCGCAGTGCGTGGCGCTGATGATGCGCACATTGATGGCGATAGGCCGCGTGCCGCCCACGCGCACCACTTCGCGCTCTTCCAGCACGCGCAGCAATCGCGTTTGCAGGGCCAGCGGCATTTCTCCGATTTCGTCGAGGAACAGGGTGCCGTGGTTGGCCGCTTCGAACAGGCCCGCATGGCCGCCCCGGCGCGCGCCCGTAAAAGCCCCGTCCTCGTGGCCGAACAGCTCCGACTCCAGCAGGGACTCGGCGATGGCGCCGCAATTGATGGCGATGAAGGGGCGGTTGGCGCCCAGGCTGCGCGGGCTTTCGCGGTGGATGGCCTGCGCCACCAGCTCCTTGCCGCTGCCCGTCTCGCCCTGGATCAGCACCGTCGCCGGCGAGCGGGCGAACAGCACCACCGACTGGCGCAGCGCTTCCATCGCCTCCGATTCGCCGCGCAGGTCGTGCAGGCCGTGGCGCGCGCGCAGGGTATCGGCCACCACCGTGCGCCGTCCCCGGTTCGATTCGAGCTGGGTCAGGCGCGCCAGTTCCAGCGCGTCGTCGAAGGCGCGCCGGATCGAGGTGGCGGAATACACGAAGACGGCGGCCAGCCCTGCCTCCTCGGCCAGGTCGGTGACGAGGCCCGCGCCGACGACGGCTTTGACGCCCTCTGCCTTCAGTTCATTGATCTGCGCGCGCGCGTCTTCTTCGGTGGCGTAGGTGCGTTGCGCGATCTGGAAGCCGAAGGTGGCGGCAAATTCGCCCAGTTCCGGCATCGGGTCCTGATAGGTGACGACGCCGATGTGCGGCGAGATGCGCCGCGCGCGCGCCAGCGCCTGCATCACGTCGTAGCCGCTGGCCTTGGCGATGATGACCGGTACCGACAGCCGGCCTTTCAGGTAGGCGCCGTTCGAGCCGGCCGCGATGACGGCGTCGCAGCGCTCCGTGGCCATGCGCTCGCGGATGTGGCGCACGGCGTCGTCGAAGCCCAGGTTGATCGGCTCGATCGTCGCCAGATCATCGTATTCGAGCGTGATGTCGCGGAACAGGTCGAACAGGCGCGAGACGGAGACGGTCCAGATGACGGGTTTGTCGCGATGGTCGAGCGGGGGCTGGGGAGGGCGGCGCATGCTTTATTCTAAACGATTTGTTTCATCTTTTTGATATGCAACACCGTTGCAACATGCATGTTGCAACTGGTCTGTGGTGTTTCAGATATTGCCAAGAAGGAATATGAAAAAACCCCCGGAAACTGGTTTATGATCTAGCAGCACCATGATGCCTGAGGAATATATTGCTCAGGCGCATGCCCGACCGCTACCAACCGACCCACGGTGTCCATGAACCGCGTACCGACCAGCCCCGATTTTATCGCCGATGCCTTGCAGCTGATCGCCTTGCCGGCGTGCGCCTGCGATGCCTGCGGCATGGTGGTGGCGGCGAATGGCGCCCTGGTCGACTTGCTGGGCCGGGATGTGTCGGGCCGCTTGCTGGCCGATTGTTTTACCGATGCCTACCGCGCGTCGAGCAGCAGCATGTTGCGCGGCGCGCTGGGGGCGGCCGGGCGCGAGCGGCGCTGGGACAGCAGCCTCGAAGGGGAGACGGGCGCCATTGCCGTGCAGGTGTGGGCCAAGCCGCTGCCCGTGGGCGACGGCTTGCCCGGCGCGACGCTCGTGTTTGCGGACATCAGCGTGCAGCAGCGCGACCAGCAGGCCTTGCGCAAGACCCTGCTCGAGCAGCAGGCCATCCTGGAGAGCGCGGCCGTCGGCATCGTCTTTTCCAAGGGCGGCTTCATCGAGGAGTGCAATATCCGCGCCGCCGAAATGTTCGGCTATGCGCGCCACCAGCTGACGGGCATGCCGGGCGCGGTGCTGTACCGCTCCGCCGAGCATTGCCGCGTGCTGGGACTGGAAGCGGCGCCGCTGCTCTCGAAGGGCAAGCCGTACCGCACGGAGCTGGAATTGCGGCGCCAGGATGGCTCGCTGTTCTGGAGCCGCCTGCACGGGCGCGCCGTCGATCCGCTCAACACGCATGACGGCACGGTATGGATCGTCGAGGATATCAGCGACCACCGGCGCGACGAGGACCAGTTGCGCCGCGCCGTGCTGGAAATGCAGGCCGTGATGGACAACGCGCCGCTGGCCATCGGCTTCCAGCGCGACAAGGGCGTGCTGCGCTACAACCGGCGCTTTGCCGAATGCTTCGGCTTTGACGGCGACAGCGGCGTGGGTCTGGCTGTCGCCGAGCTGTACCCGTCGCGCGCGGCCTACGAGAACGTGGTGCGGCAAGCGGCGCCCCTGCTGCGGCGCGGCTTGCCGTTCCAGGGCGAGATGGAGATGCGCCGGCGCGACGGCTCGACCTTCTGGGCGCTGGCGTACGGCTATGTGCTCAATCCGGAAAACCAGCCCGACCGCGCCCTGCGCGACACGATCTGGCTGTTCGATGACCGCAGCGCGCAAAAGGCGGCAGAGGAGGCGATGCGCCAGCTGATGCTGGAGCAGCAGGCCATTCTCGATAACGCTTCCGTCGGCATCCTGTTCTCGCGTTCGCGCCTGGTCCTGCGCTGCAATCCCCGCTTCGCCGAAATGTTCGGCTACACGCAGGACGAGATGATCGGCCTGCCCGCCGCCGAACTTTTTCCCTCGCCCGCCGCCTACGCGCAGTTCGGCGTGCAGGCCACGCCGTTGCTGGGGCAGGGCTTGCCGTACGAGCAGGACGAGTCGCTGTTCCGCCGCCGCGACGGCACGCTGTTCTGGTGCCGCATCCGCGCCAAGGCCGTCGACCAGGCGCACAGCGAGCAGGGTGCCATCTGGATCCTCGAAGACATTACCGCCAGCCGCCAGGCGCAGATGGAAGTGGCGGCCATCATGACGAATGCCTCGGTGAGCATCCTGTACACGAAGAACCGCCAGATCACGCGCTACAACCTGGGCTTTGCCACGATGTTCGGCTACAGCGGCGACGAGGCGCTGGGCCTGCCCGGGCGCGCGCTGTACGTGTCGCAGCAGTCCTACGACTTGCTGGGCGCGGCGGCTTTCCCCTTCCTCTCCGTGGCCAAGCCTTTCCAGACGGAAGTGGAGATGATGCGCCGCGACGGCAGCACCCTGTGGGCGCAGCTGATCGCCTATGTCGTCAATCCCGACGATCCGGCCGCCGGCACCATCTGGATCATCGAGGACCGCACCGAAGCCAAGCGCGCCGAGGAGTCCTTGCGCAACGCGCTGCTGGAAAACCAGGCCATCCTCGACAGCGCCGTGCTGGGCATCTCGGTGGTGGAGGGCGGCCATAATTTGCGCAGCAACAGCAAGATGGAAGAGCTGTTCGGCTATGGACCGGGCGAGATCAACGGCCTGTCCGTGCAGGCGCTGTATCCGGACGTGGCGGCCTGGAAGGCGGCGCGCAGCGAAACGGAGCGCGACTTCGGTGCGGGGCGCGTGCACATGTCGGAGTACCAGCTGGTGCGCAAGGATGGCAGCCGCTTCTGGGCGCGCCTGTCGGGACGTCCCTTTGATCTGGCGCATGCGCATGGCCGTTCCGTGTGGCTGGTCGACGACGTGACGGCGCGGCGCGAGGCGGCCGAGGCGGTGCGCCGCGCGCGCGACGAGCTGGAATTGCGCGTGCATGAACGCACGGCCGAACTGGCCGGCGCGAACCTGCTGCTGCAGGGGGAAATCGTCGAGCGGCGCCAGGCCGAGGCGCGCGTGCACCATATGGCGTACCACGATAACCTGACGGGATTGCCGAACCGCGCGCTGCTGTCTGACCGCCTGGAGCGGGCCATGCTGGCGTCGCAGCGCTCGGAGCGCAAGCTGGCCGTGATGTTCATCGACCTGGACCGTTTCAAGACCATCAACGATTCGCTCGGTCACATGACGGGCGACCTGCTGCTCAAGGAAGTGTCCGGCCGCCTGTGCCGCGCCGTGCGCGCCAGCGACACCGTGGCGCGCCTGGGCGGCGATGAATTCGTCGTGCTGGTGCCGGGCATCCGCGGCGCCGAGGAAGCCTCGCGCGTGGCCGAGAAAATCATCGAGTCGCTGATGCCGGCCTTCCCGCTGGACGGCCACGTGCTGCACATCACCCCGTCGATCGGCATCTGCGTGTATCCGGACGACGGCGGCGACGTCGACGCCCTGATGCGCCATGCCGATGCGGCCATGTATCACGCCAAGGGCAATGGCCGCAACAATTACCAGTTCTTCACGCAGACGATGAACCAGGCCGCGGCCCTGCACTTCGACCTGGAAAGCAGCTTGCGCACGGCGCTGGCGCAGGACCAGTTCGAGCTGTATTACCAGCCCGTCATCGATATCGCCACGCGCAGCCTGCACGGCATGGAGGTGCTGCTGCGCTGGCGTCGTCCCGGCCACGGCCTGGTGCTGCCGGACCGCTTCATTCCCATCATGGAGGAAAACGGCCTGATCGTGCCGGTTGGCGAGTGGGTGATGCGCCAGGCGTGCGAGCAAAGCATGGCGTGGCAGCGCCAGGGCCTGCAGCCGGTGCCGCTGGCCGTGAACCTGTCACCGCGCCAGTTCATGCACAAGGGCCTGGTGGCGACCATAGCCGCCGTGGTGCGGGAAACGGGCATCGATCCGGCGCTGCTGGAATTCGAGATCACGGAAACGGCGCTGATGCAGCATGGCGAACATACCCTGGAGATTTTGCGGCAGATCAATGGCATGGGCTTGCGCCTGTCGATCGATGATTTCGGCACCGGCTATTCCAGCCTGGCTTACCTGAAGCGCTTCCCCGTGAAGAAGGTCAAGATCGACCGCGCCTTCATCAAGGACCTCGAGCACAGCGCGGAAGACCGCGCCATCGTCTCGGCCATCATCGCGCTGGCCGACAGCCTGCAATTGTCGACCGTGGCCGAGGGCGTGGAGACGGAAGAGCAGTTCGCCCTGCTGCAGGCGCATGGCTGCCGCTATGCGCAGGGCTATCTGTTTTCCGCGCCCGTGCCTGCAGCGAATGCGCAATCGCTGCTGCAGCGGGTGGTCCTTAGTTAATCGATCGTCGCCACGACGGGCGCATGGTCGGACGGCTGTTCCCACTTGCGCGGCAGGCGGTCGATCACGCAGGCCTTGCAGCGCGCGGCGAGGGCCGGCGACAGCAGGATATGGTCGATGCGCAGGCCCTTGTTCAGGCGGAAGCCCAGCTGGCGGTAATCCCACCAGCTGAACGATTTTTCCGCCTGCTCGAACAGGCGGAAGGAATCCGTCAGGCCGATGTCGAACAGGCGCTGCAGGGCGGCGCGTTCCTTGTCCGAGACCAGCACCTGGCCGGCCCAGGCGACGGGGTCGTGCACGTCGCGGTCGTCGGGCGCGATATTGTAGTCGCCCACCACGGCCAGCTGCGGGTGCTGCTGCGCTTCTTCGGCCAGCCAGTCGTGCAGGGCGGCCAGCCAGCCCAGCTTGTATTCATACTTGTCCGAGTCGACGCTCTGGCCGTTCGGCACGTAGGCGCAGACGACACGCACGCCGCCTATGCTGGCGGCCAGGATGCGCTGCTGCGCATCTTCATAGCGCGGGTTGTTCTTCACCACGTCCGTGATCGGCAGTTTCGACAGGATGGCCACGCCGTTGTAGGTTTTCTGGCCGCTGAAGACGACCTGGTAGCCGGCCGCCTCGATCTCGGCGACGGGAAACTTGTCGTCCGTCAACTTGGTCTCTTGCAGGCAGAGTATGTCGACCGGATTATCTGTCAGCCACTGCAGCACTTGCGGCAGGCGCACTTTCAGCGAGTTGACGTTCCAGGTGGCTAGTTTCATGGGGAAAAATCCTTGCTTGAGTAGGTGGCGATCAGGTGTCGATAGGCGCGAATCTTACCGCATGCGTGTCGCCGGCGTCGTGCCAGGCTTGCCGGCCAGGCGCTTTATTTGCTGGGAGGGAAAATGAATGTAGAAAAAGTATTTATTTTTAGCCAATCGTGGCGCATGAATATTATGTTTTTGTGTATGATTGATCAACCCCTATGTTTGATTTGGCATAAGTGGCCGGCACGGTATGATGCGTATCGTCTTTTAACGCGAGAAACGTGTAAAGTTTCTCGCTAAGACGCGATAAAAACTACTAAAATGGCACAATGTAACAACTGTGTCACACGGTTTTGTTACTGCCAACGTAGGAAATCAACAGGAAGCAGTTGTAATTAGTTGTAATTGCTATTCCGATTACATGACCACTGTGCCCGGGGCGGAGCAGCGATTCCATCCCTGGCGCCGCCAGACTTGTTATATAAATTGCAGTACTATATCTATGAGACTGTTTTGCGACATCAATAGATGGTACTATTTTGAAATGTTGCAGTTTTAATAGTGAGACTTGCGCGTAGCATTTGCAAAGGAAGAAAATGCGAACTGCATTTGAAGCGTGGGCGCAGCGTGACGGCCACATTGTGCGGCGAAGAGAAGACAAACCGGATGAGTACCTGATTTTTGAAACCCAGCGCCGCTGGGTTATCTGGCAGGCAGCTCTGACGCATGGCAAGACGGCTCCCAAGCCGCGGGTCAGCGCGGCCGAAAAGGCGGCGAAGGCGCAGCGTGCCCTGGAAATGTCGTCCGATGAAGCGACCGTGCGCAACAAGGTACTCAATGAGGTGCTCGACGCCTTCAGCAGCGCCGATGGCGCGGCCGGCATGGAAGGCATTTTGAAGGTGATCCAGGGCTTGAAGATGAAGCAGAAGGCACTGGCTGACGACAAGAGCGAAGATTCCACGGCTTGAGGGGGCGGCGATGCGTTATCGGCACTACAAGGGCGGCATTTACGAACTGGTGTGCGAAGCCACGCTGGAAGCGGACCTGACGCCGATGATCGTCTATCGCGCCGCTGACGGTTCGATCTGGACGCGGCCGAAAGACGTGTTCTTTCAGCTGATCGAGGTCGAAGGCGTCATGGTGCAGCGATTTGCCCCCATCAACTGATGGCCGCCCGCGTGCGTGCCAGGGATACTCTTCATGCGTAAATTGCTGCCTGCCGCATTCGTGCTGGGCTTTGCCTGTGCCGCGGCGCATGCCGAAACCATCGGCTCCGTCGACACGGTGTTCAAACTGATCGGCCCGGATCACAAGATCGTCGTCGAAGCCTACGACGATCCCCGCGTCGCGGGCGTGAGCTGCTATCTGTCGCGCGCCAAGACGGGCGGCATCAAGGGCGCCGTCGGCCTGGCCGAAGACAAGGCCGATGCGGCCGTGGCCTGCCGCCAGGTGGGGCCGCTGCAGTTCAAGGGCAAGCTGCCGCGCCAGGAAGAAGTGTTTACCGAGCGTGCCTCGATCTTCTTCAAGCATGTGCGCGTGGTGCGCATGGTCGACAGCAAGCGCAATGCGCTCGTCTACCTCGTGTATTCCGACCGCCTGATCGAAGGCAGCCCGAAAAACAGCGTCACTGCCGTCGCCGTGCCCGGCGAGCAGCCGATTCCCGTCCGTTAAGCGAGCTACCCATGCGTGGCTTCCGTTCCGCCGCCATCCTCGCCGCCAAGGCGATACTGCTGTCCGGCCTGGGCGGCTGCGCCACCCTGACAGGCAATGCCGATCAGATGGTGCTGGTGCAAACCATCCTGGATAACCGCGAGCTCAATGGCGCCGGCTGCATACTCAGCAACGACGTCGGCAAGTGGTTCGTCACCACGCCCGGGCGCATCACCATCCGCAAGAGCCGCGAACCGCTGAAGGTCGATTGCCGCAAGCACGGCTCGCCCGCCGTCGCCGTCGATGACAGCATCGATCCCAAGCTCAATGCTAGCGT
Organism: Janthinobacterium sp. GW458P; assembly: GCF_002127585.1. GTDB lineage: Bacteria > Pseudomonadota > Gammaproteobacteria > Burkholderiales > Burkholderiaceae_D > Janthinobacterium. The sequence continues at coordinate 20,390 of NZ_NEGZ01000046.1, read as the reverse complement.
GTGGGGCAACGTCATCCTGACCCTGGGCGTCGGCTATTTCGTCGACCGCAACACGGGCGCCGGCTTTGACTACCCGTCGGTCCTGACGATCGTCATGCAGGACCCGGCGCGCATGGCGCCGCCGGCGCCGGTTCCCGCACCGCCGCCGGCGGCCGCCGTGCCGGAAGCGGTGGTGCAGCCGAAGGTGGCGCCGCTGCCGATTCCCGATCGCGTCGTCTACTGATTCATGCGCTGCGCATAAAAAAACCGCCATGGTCGCAAGACCTGGCGGTTTTTTTTACGGTGTCACGACGCCTGACAAAACCGTCGCGAGCGGGAGCTAGTGGTGGCCGAGAAGCGCAGCTGTACTTCAGGTACAGCGAGCATCGCCGGCCGCCAATAGCCCCGCGCAGCAGGTTTGGTCTGGCGTTTCCTTACACGCGGTTGATCAGGAACGTCGTGAGCAGTGGCACTGGACGGCCGGTCGCGCCCTTCGAGCCGCCCGATTTCCATGCCGTGCCGGCGATGTCCAGATGGGCCCAGGTGTACTTCTTGGTGAAGTTTTCCAGGAAGGCCGCCGCCGTCACCGAACCGCCGCCCGGCGTGCCGATGTTGGCCAGGTCGGCGAAGTTCGACTTCAGCTGCTCGTTGTAGGCTTCTTCGATCGGCATGCGCCATGCGGTGTCGCTGGCCTGCTTGCCGGCCGCCAGCAGTTCATTGGCCAGCTGGTCATGCGCCGCGTCGCTGCGCGTAAACAGGCCGCTGTTGTGGTGGCCCAGGGCGATGACGCAGGCGCCCGTCAGGGTGGCGATATCGACCACGGCTGCCGGCTTGAAGCGTTCGGCGTAGGTCAGCGCGTCGCACAGGACCAGGCGGCCTTCGGCGTCGGTGTTGAGCACTTCGATGGTCAGGCCGTTCATCGAGGTGACGATGTCGCCCGGCTTGGTGGCGCGGCCCGACGGCATGTTTTCGCACGCGGCGATGACGCCGATCACGTTCAGCTTCAGGTTCATTTCGCCGATGGCGCGGAAGGTGCCCAGCACCGACGCGGCGCCGCACATGTCGTACTTCATCTCGTCCATGCCGGGACCGGCCTTGATCGAAATGCCGCCCGTGTCGAAGGTGATGCCCTTGCCGACCAGGACGACCGGCGCATCCTTGGCCTTGCCGCCCATGTGTTTCAGGACGATGAACTTCGGCGGCTGCTCGCTGCCGTTGGTGACGGACAGGAAACTGCCCATTTTCAGCGCTTCGAGCTGTTTGCGGTCGAGTACTTCGACTTCAAACTTGTAATCCTTGGCCAGTTGCTTGGCCGTGTGGGCCAGGTAGGTCGGATTGGCGATGTTGGCCGGCAGGTCGCCCAGATTGCGCGTCAGGTCGGAACCGTTGGCGATGGCGATGGCTTGCGCCAGCGCGCCGCGCGTGGCGGCCGTCGCAGGTGCCGACAGGACGATCTTGCGCACGCCTGCCGGCGCCGGATCTTTTTTGCTTTTTTGCGAGTCGCAGCGGTATTCGCTGTCATGGGCGGCTTGCACCACGCAACGGATTGCCCAATTTACGTCACGCTCTTTCACATCCGTCAGCGGTAATGCGATAATGGCGTCCGCAGCGCCCAGGGAGCCAAAGGCCTTCAGCGCCGCTTGTACACCGGTAGCGAAGCTTTTTTCGCTGACGGTTTCATCGCTGCCCATGCCGACGAGCAGAACGCGTTCGGCGGCGACACCATCGATGGCGCGCAGCAGCAAGGTGCTGCCTGGCTTGCCGCTGATGTCGCCGGACTTCAGCGCAGCCGAAATCGCACCCTTGCTGTCCAGCGATTTTGCCGCTGGCGACAGTTTTTTGTTTTCGAATACCGCAACCGCGATGCATCCGCTTTTGGCCGTGCCGAGGGTGCTCTTGGTATCGAATGCTTTTATGCTAAAGTCCATTTGGTTCTCCGTTTTCATTTACTAGTAACGTGTTACTCAACTAACTGACCCGAATTATAAACTCCGAATGATCTTTCAACGCGCCCTTCGACGTGAATTGGCTAGTGCCGCCGGGGCCACCTTCACTGTTTTGTTCAGCATCCTGCTCACCTGGATGCTGATCGGTATTCTCGGCAAGGCGGCGGGCGGCAAGATTGCGTCGTCCGACGTCATGTCGCTGATGGTCTTTTCGGCCCTGATGCAGCTGCCCACCATCCTCATTCTCACCGGATTCATTGCGGTGCTGATGGTCGTCACGCGCAGCTACAAGGAGTCGGAGATGGTGGTGTGGTTCGCCTCCGGCCTGAGCCTGTCGCGCTGGATCTGGCCCGTACTGAGCTTCGGCCTGCCGCTGGTGCTGGCCACCGGCATCCTGAGCCTGTACGCCACGCCGTGGGCGCAAAAGAAAAGCGACGAGTATGTGGCGCGCTTTGAAAAGCGCGAAGACCTGCAGAAAGTCACGCCGGGCCAGTTCCGCGAATCGGCCGGCAGCAACCGCATCTTTTTCGTCGAGGGTGTCACCGGCGAGAAAAACGTGGTGCAGAACGTGTTCGTCAACACGGTCGATGAAAAAGGCAGCGCCGTCGTCGTCGTCGCCAAAGAAGGCGTGATCAATACCGACGCCCGGGGCGAACGCTTCCTGGTCCTCAAGAGCGGCCGCCGCTACCAGGGCACGCCGACGCAGGCCGACTTTCAGACCATGGAATTCGAGCAGTACATCATGCGCATCGAAAGCAAGCAGCAAGACCTGGGGGCGGATCTGGGCGTGCGCGCCATGAGCACCATGGCGCTGATCGCCGAACCGAATCCCTACACCATGGCCGAACTGCTGTGGAGGGTCAGCGCGCCGCTGATCGGCCTGATGCTGATCCTGCTGGCCATCCCGCTGGGCTTTGTCAATCCGCGCGCCGGCAGTTCGGCCAACCTGATCGTGGCCTTGCTGATCTTCTTTACGTACAGCAATCTGATCAAGGTGGTCGAGGCGAGCGTAAAACAGGGGCGCCTGAGCTTTGGCGTGGCCTGGTGGCCGCTGCACCTGCTGGCGGCGCTGGCCGTGGTGGCGCTGTTCGCCTGGCGCCTGAATGTGAACCACCGCTATCATCCGCTGGTCCTGCTGGCGTCCTTCAAGCGCGCGCGCCGCGCCGGCAACCCAAGTAAAGCGGCATCGAAATGAAGATTTTACAGCGCTATTTTGCCGTCTCGATTTTCCAGGCGGTGCTGTTCGTCCTGCTGGCCTTCCTGGCGCTGCAGGCTTTCATCGACCTGACGGGCGAGCTGCCCAAGGTGGGCAAGAACGGCTACAGCATCCAGTACGCCTTCCTGTACGTGCTGGTGCTGGTGCCGGGCCACGTCTATGAAGTGATGCCGATCGCCGCCCTGATCGGCACCATCTACACGATGGCGCAGTTTGCCGCCAGCTCGGAATTTACCATCATGCGGGCGTCGAGCATGTCGACGGCGATGGCGGCCGGCTTCCTGTTCCGCATCGGTATCGTCTTTGTCGTCATCACCTTCATCTTCGGCGAGTTGATCACGCCGCGCACGGAGCCGCTGGCCGAGCGCCTCAAGCTGACCTCGCGCGGCGCGGCCGTGTCGAGCGAATTTCGCTCCGGCCTGTGGACCAAGGACATGGTCAAGAGCGAGGGCCTGACGGGCGCCGTCACCGGCTCGCGCTTCTTCAATGTTGGCGAAGCGCGTCCTGACGGCCAGCTGAAAAACGTCAAGCTGTATGAATTTGACACCACAATGCGCTTGCGCACCTTGACCGTGGCCAATAGTGCTACTTATCAGGGCAATAATACCTGGCGTCTGACCGATGTGACGGAAACCTCGTTCTCGAACAGCGCCGCCGCCTCGCCGGGCTACGCGCCCAAGCTGGAAAACTACTATGGCCAGGAAACGAGCCTGGTACGCACGGTAAAGAGCGCGAGCAAGGACATGGTGTCCGAAGTGACGCCGAAGATTCTGACGGTGTCCGCGTCCGACCCGGAACGCATGTCGGCCAGCGAACTGGCCGTGTATACGCGCCACCTGGCCGAGAACAAGCAGGAAACGGAGCGCTTCCGCATCGCCTTCTGGAAAAAGCTGATCGATCCGCTGGCCATCTTCGTGCTGATGGCGCTGGCGCTGCCCTTCGCCTACATGCATACGCGCAGCGGCGGCATCAGCCTGAAGATCTTCATCGGCATCATGATCGGCGTGAGCTTCATGCTGGTCAACACGCTGTTCTCGCACCTGGGCTTGCTGAGCACCTGGCCGGCCTTCCTGACGGCCGTGGCGCCGAGCGCCCTGTACCTGCTGCTGGCGCTGGGCGCCCTGTGGTGGGTGGAGCGGCACTGATGGAGACGAACGTGAAACAGGCACTGATCTTGTTTGCCCACGGCGCGCGCGCCGCATCATGGGCCGCGCCGTTCGAGCGCCTGCGCGAGCTGACGCAGGCGCGCATGCCCGGCACCGCCGTGCACCTGGCCTTCCTGGAACTGATGACGCCGCGCCTGCCCGAGCTGGTGGCGACCCTGCTGACTGACTTGCCCGCCGGCGCCATCCTGGACGTCACCGTGGTGCCGGTGTTCCTGGGGCAGGGCGGGCATGTGCTGCGCGACTTGCCCCTGTTGCTTGACGAACTGCGCCAGCAGCATCCGGCACTGCGCCTGAACGTGGTCGAGGCGGTGGGCGAGAACGCCAGCGTGCTGGCCGCCATCGCCGATTACTGCGTGGCCGCGCCAGCTTCCATTTCCCGGCCTTGAACGGCAGCGCCGCCGCCATCGATGTCGTCTACCTGTGGGTCGACGGCGCCGATCCGGCCTGGCGCGCGCGCCGGCAGCAGGCGTACGCCGCCTGGGCGCAGGCGCATCCGGGCCAGCTGGCCCTGCACGGCAACGTGGCTGGCCGCTACCGCGACAACGGCGAATTGCGCTACAACCTGCGCGCGCTCGAGCGTTTCTTCCCCGGCCACGGCCATATCTACCTGCTGACGGACCGGCAGGTGCCGGCCTGGCTGCGCGCATCGAAGCGCCTGACGGTGATCGACCACGCCAGCCTGATGCCCGGCGCGGCCTTGCCCGTCTTTGATTCAGGTCATATCGAATCGTATCTGCACCATATTCCCGGCCTGTCCGAGCGCTTCCTGTACCTGAATGACGACGTCTTCCTGGGGGCGCCGTTCGAGCCGGCATTCTGGTTTGGCGAGGGGGACGACGGCCGCCTGAGCGTGTTCACGGAAAGCGCGCTGCAGCAGGAAGCGGATGGCTTGCGCGCCGACGTGGCGGCGCCCGTCAATTGCGCTGCCTTGTCGCGGCAATGGCTGTCGGCGCAGTATGCGGGCTACCGGCACGAGCCGCGCCTGTACGCGCATGCGCCGCGGCCCATGCTGAAAAGCGCGCTGCACGAGCTGGAAGGGCTGGCGCCGTCCATGTTTGCCGGCGTGCGGGCCACGGTGTTCCGTGCATGGCAGGTGCCGGCATTGCTGCCGGACCTGGTGCCGCGCTGGATGGTGCACATGGGGTATGCGCATGCGCATGTTCTCGATCCGCTGCATGTCGCCAGCGGCGACGCGGACGCGCCGCGGCAGCTGGAGCAGCTGCTGGCGCATTTCGGCCGCCTGCCATTCTTCTGCATCAACGACACCTGCGACGAAGCGGACGATGACGATCCGCGCCTGCTGCGCGTGGCGGCCACCTTGCAGCAGCTGCTGCCGCTGCCATCGTCGTTCGAACGGACCTAGCTGGCCTGTTTTCCCCTGGAAGCCAGGCTGATGCGCGCCGCGGCCGAGCTGTCGGACAGCGCAGCGAGGAACAGCAGCAGGTAGGCGCCCAGTTCCAGCACTTCTTCACCGAGCAGCGCATAAGCGTCCGGCATGCCGTGAAACACCTTCTTGTCGAACGGCCAGCCGGCCACCATCAGCAGGCCGCCGATGAGGGTCAGGATGGTAATGCGCATGGCGAAGATCTGCGGCGCCGCCGCAAACACCTTGCGCGCGCGGGGCGCGAAGAAGACCAGCAGGCGTATCAGGATCAGCAATTCCACCACGCGCAGGGCTTTTTCTGCCTGCGCCCAGGCGGGCGCCGTGCCGAACTGGTCGATATCGAGTTCGCGCAGCAGGAAACCGAACAGCAGGGCGGACATGCCTGCGTGCATCAGAAAGCGCAGCGACTGGCGCTCGGTTTCCTGCCAGGCGCGCATGCCGTGCACCGTGCAGGCCAGGGCCAGGAACAGCGCCTGCAGCCATTCCAGAAGATGGTTTTCGTCATCGATATCAGGAAAGACCGTCCACAGGGCGATGGAGGCTGCCATGCTCAGGAGTACGGCGCTGGCGACGCCGGCATTGCTGCGGCTGAGCGAAATCAGGGCTTCGCGCATGGAATTGACATTCATTGTTGGGTCGTAACTGCTAAAGTTGCGCGGCGGCGGTATTGCAGCCTGCGGGCGCAGCTTTTTTCGGGGAGACTGCCGCGCGCTTCCCGTCAGCCGGGAGGCCGCGCAGCAAGCGCTATGGCGGGGGGTAGCGTGAATTTCATTGCTATTACGCAATAACTTCTCGAGAAAAGATGCGTCAGCATCCTATCATGTTTTTTCTGAAGACGTCAGTTACTGACTTTAAAGTCGGTAAAATACGCTGTGTTTATTCAAGCATGGCGCGCCAGAATGGCGGCCGCTCCTTCGACGCTCTGGTGCATGCGCATGGCCATGGCGTCGCCCAGCATCACGAGCACGGGGCCGTGGGTGTCGCCCAGGCCCTGCGCCAGCGCGCCCAGCGGCAGGCGCACGATGCGCTGCCCGGGGCGGCTGCAGTTTTCAATTACCACCACGGGCGTGTCCGGGCGCCAGCCATGGGCCAGCAGGCGCTGCGCCGTGGCGATGGCTTCGCGGCCACCCATGTATTGCACCAGGGTATCGCAGTCGGGGATGCGCGTCTGCTCCGGTTCGCCCGGCGCCGTGCTGGACGTGAAAAAGGCCACGCTGCGCGCCACGCCGCGCTTGGTCAGCGGCTGCTGCGTGGCGGCCGCGGCTGCCAGGGCCGTGGTAATGCCGGGCACCACTTCGACGGTGATGCCTGCCTCTTCCAGCGCCCGCAATTCCTCGTCGGCGCGGCCGAACAGCATGGGGTCGCCCCCTTTCAGGCGCACCACGACGGCGTGCTTGCGGGCGTTGTCGACCAGTTGCTTGTTGATGAAGGCTTGCGCCGTCGACAACTGGCCGCAGCGCTTGCCCACAAGAATCTTTTGCGCTTGCGGGCACAGTTCCAGCATCTCGGCCGTGACGAGAGCGTCATGCAGCACGACGTCGGCCTGCGCCAGCAGGCGCGCGCCGCGCAAGGTCATCAGGTCTTGCGCGCCGGGGCCGGCGCCGATCAGGTAGACCTTGCCGGGCAGGGATGGGAAGCTGTTCATATGGCTGCCTTTCTTGGTCGATGCGCGGATTACAGCCGGACCATGCCTGCGGCAACGGTCTGGTGGGTGACTTCGTCGATCAGGATAAACGCCCCGGTGGCGCGGATATCGTCATACGCATCGGCCGCCAGCGCCTGCTGCACGTTCAGGCTGATACGGGCGATGTCGTTGAGCTTCAGGCCTTCGGCCGGATGGCGCTGCTGCGTATTGATGTCGAGGATCGATTCGATCGCCGTCACTTTGGCCGCCGTCTGCTTGGTGCCGTGCTTGATCCAGTACTTGCGGCGCAGGTCCAGCGCGTCTTCCGACAGCCAGCACACGTCGGCCACCACCTGTTTCAGCAGGGTGGCGGGGCGCTCGTTGCTGGCCAGCAAGTCGCCGCGCGAAATGTCCAGATATTCATTCAGCAGCAGGGTCACGGACTGGCCCACCACGGCCGTCGGCAGCGAGCCGTCGAGCGTAACGATATCCTTGACGGTTGCCGTCTGGCCCGACGGCTGCACCAGCAGGGTGTCGCCGATGCTGACCTTGCCTGCCTCGATGCGGCCCATGTAGCCGCGGAAGTCGTTCGCTTCGTGGCCATTGTGGCGCGCCACCAGCTGCACCGGGAAGCGGAACGGCGCGTCGTGCGATTCGTCGTACACGGACAAGGACTCCAGCAGCTCGATCAGGGTCGGACCCGTGTACCAGCCCAGCTTGTCGCCGCGCTCGACGACGTTGTCGCCCGTCAAGGCCGACAATGGAATCGGCGTGATGTCTTTCAGGCCCAGCGACTGGGCAAACTCGCGGTAGGCGGCGACGATGCGGTTGTAGACCGTCTCATCGTAGTCGACCAGGTCCATCTTGTTGACGGCCACGACCACGTGCTCGATCTGCAGCAAGTGGGCGATGGTCGAATGACGTTTGGTCTGGATCAACAATTCCACGCTGCCATCGTCACCGAGTTTGACCTTCGACACGTCGATCAAAATGATGACGGCGTCGGCGGTGGACGCGCCTGTCACCATGTTGCGCGTGTACTGCTCGTGGCCCGGCGTGTCGGCAATGATGAACTTGCGTTTCGGCGTGGCAAAGTAGCGGTAAGCCACGTCGATGGTGATGCCTTGCTCGCGCTCCGCTTCGAGGCCGTCCGTCAGCAGCGACAGGTCGACCGTGTCGCCCACCGTGCGCTTGTGCTTGGAGCGCGACATGGCGTCGAGCTGGTCGGCGAAGATGCCCTTGCTGTCGAACAGCAAACGGCCGATCAGGGTGCTCTTGCCGTCATCGACGGAACCGGCCGTGATGAAGCGCAACATGCCGCGCTCCAGGTTATCGGTCAAATTGGTGTTCTGGATTGCTGCGTTCATTAGAAATACCCTGCTTTCTTGCGTTTTTCCATCGAGGCTTCGGAAGTCTGGTCGTCCATGCGGGTGGCGCCACGCTCCGTGATTTGCGTGATTGCCGTTTCGGCGATGATGGCGTCCACGGTTGCCGCATCGGACGAGACGGGGCAGGTGCACGAGATGTCGCCCACCGTGCGGAAGCGCACGACTTGCGTTTCCACCGTTTCGCCGTCGCGCGGCGGCGTCAGATCCGTCAGCGGCACCAGCAGACCGTTGCGCGGGATCACCTGGCGCTCGTGCGCGAAGTAGATCGGCGGCAATTCCAGTTGTTCGCGGGCGATGTATTGCCACACGTCCAGTTCGGTCCAGTTCGAGATGGGAAAGACGCGCATGTTCTCGCCGGGATGCACGCGGGTGTTATACAAGTCCCACAGTTCCGGGCGCTGGGCTTTCGGGTCCCAGGCGCCGAATTCGTCGCGGAAGGAAAAGATGCGTTCCTTGGCGCGGGCCTTTTCCTCATCGCGGCGGGCGCCGCCGATGCAGGCGTCAAAACCGTGTTCGGCGATGGTTTCCAGCAAGGTCACGGCTTGCGCCGCGTTGCGCGAGTCCGTGGCCGGGTTACGCAGGCGCACGGTGCCCCGCTTGATCGAGTCTTCCACGGAGCCGACGATCAGGCGCTCGCCCAGCTGCGCCACCTTTTTGTCACGGAAAGTGATGACTTCCGGGAAGTTGTGGCCCGTGTCGATATGCACGAGGGGGAAGGGAAACTTGCCTGGGCGGAAGGCTTTCTCGGCCAGGCGCAGCAGGACGACGGAATCCTTGCCGCCAGAGAACAACAGGGCGGGATTGGCCGATTCGGCCGCCACTTCGCGCATGATGTGGATGGCTTCCGACTCAAGGCTGTCGAGGTGACGCTGGTTCAAAATATTGCTCATATTGGATGCTTTCTTATTCTGTGTGTCTGTTCAAGCTGCCACGGATTTGATGCGGATCAACTTACCGTCGACCATGTGCAGGCCGCATTCCTTGGAATCGGGGTTTTCCCACCACCAGCGTCCGGCGCGCACGTCTTCGCCCGGCTGCACGGCCCGCGTGCACGGTTCGCAGCCGATCGACGGGTAGCCCTGGTCGTGCAGCGCGTTGTAGGGCACGTCGTTGGCACGGATATAGTCCCACACATCCTGCTCGGACCAGTCGGCCAGCGGATTGAATTTCGTCATCGCATGCGCCGCGTCGTCTTCCTGGACGTGCAATTCGGCGCGCGTGGCGGACTGGGCGCGGCGTTGTCCCGTGACCCAGGCCTTGTTGCCGGCCAGGGCGCGGCCCAGCGGTTCGACCTTGCGGATGCGGCAGCATTCGCGGCGCATCTCGACGCTGTTGTAGAAGGCGTTCAGGCCGTTCTGTTCCACGTAGGCGGCGACAAGCTCCGGCTGCGGGCGGTACAGGGTGATGTCGTGGCCGTAGCGGGCCTTGACCTTGTCGAGCACGGCCAGGGTTTCCTGGTGCAGCCGGCCTGTCTCCAGGGAAAAGATGCCGATTGGCAACTTCGCCTTGAGTATCATGTCGGTCAGCACCATGTCTTCGGCTGCCAGGCTGGACGCGAACACGGCCGGCGAAAAGTCCGCGGCGATGCGTGCCAGCGTTTGCCCGGTGGCGTCAATCAAAGTAGTCAGATCGCTCATGATTGGCCCTCAGATGCCGGCCGCGTTGTCGAGGTCAGGATTCTGGCCTTCGCGGTGGTGGCGGCGGAACAGCGGGGTTTTCTGGTCCCACGAGGCCTGGTAGGTTTCCGAAAAGACCGATAAACCTTTCAGGGCGTCATGGATGCTGCGGTCCGGGCGCGTCGCATACGCGTCGAAGCCGACGCGGTGCATCGAGAATAATTGGTCGCGCAGCACGTCGCCGATGGCGCGCAATTCTCCGCGGAAACCGAGGCGGGCGCGCAGGTTGAAGGCGATGGAGTAGCCGCGGCCATCCGTGAATTTCGGGAAATCCACGCCGATGACGGGCAGCACGTCCACGTCGGCCGCCAGCTCTTCCGGGCGCTCGTCGCTGGCCAGCCACACGCCGATGTCGGGCAGGCGGGCGGCCAGGGTTGCGCGCTGGGCTTGCCAAACGAGCAAGGGGACGATGACCTGGCCGGCAGGCACGACCACCGTTTCCGGCGTGTCGGTCTCATCGAGGCGCAGCAAGCCCCAGGTATTCGGCACCACGGCGGCGTTTTTGATGATTTCTTCGCGTACTTCAAACATATTCGTCTTCTCCCACCAGGTTGCCGACCGTGATCGGCGTTGCATAGACATGTTCCTTGAACGGCGCCAGGCCCAGACGCTGGGCCGTGTCGACGAAGCGCTCGCCTTCATGGCGGTCGCGCACGTAGACGTGCAGCAGGCGCGCGATCACTTCAGGCATTTGCAGCGAGGAGAACGATGGCCCGATGATCTTGCCGATGGCCGCGTTGTTGCCTTGCGCGCCGCCGATCGACACTTGATACCATTCGCTGCCATCCTTGTCGACGCCGAGGATGCCGATGCTGCCCACGTGGTGGTGGCCGCAGGCATTGATGCAGCCGGAAATGTTCAGTTCGATCTCGCCGATGTCGTGCTGGAAGTCGATGCTGTCGAAGCGCTCCGCGATGGCGGCCGCGATCGGCAGCGACTTGGCGTTCGCCAGCGAGCAGAAATCGCCGCCCGGGCAGCAGATCATGTCCGTCAGCAAGCCGATGTTCGGCGTGGCCAGGCCGTGCGCCTTGGCTTCCTGCCACAGTGCGAACAGTTTCGACTGTTCCACGTCGGCCAGCACCAGGTTCTGCTCATGCGTCACGCGCAGTTCGCCAAAGCTGTAGCGCTCGGCCAGGTCGGCCACGAAGTCGATCTGCTCGGCCGTCGCGTCGCCGGGCGGCACGCCGGTTTTCTTCAGGGACAGTACCACGGCAACGTAGCCGGGACGCTGGTGCGGCTTGACGTTGCGCGCCAGCCAGTTGACATAGGCCTTGTTGTCCGCGTGTTCGGCCTGGTAGTCGAGTTCCGGCAGGGCCAGGTAGGCGGGCGGATTGAAGAAGTCCGCCACGCGCTGCATTTCCTCGGCCGTCAGGGTTTCCGGACCGTCCTTCAGGTCGACCCACTCCGCTTCCACCTGGCGCGTGAATTCTTCCACGCCGATGGCTTTCAACAGGATCTTGATGCGCGCCTTGTATTTGTTGTCGCGCCGGCCGTGCAGGTTGTATACGCGCATGATGGCCTGGATATACGTCAGCAAATGCTGCCACGGCAGGAATTCGCGCACGACGCTGCCCAGGATGGGCGTGCGGCCCATGCCGCCGCCCGCCATCACCTTGAAGCCCACTTCGCCCGCTTCATTGCGCACGGCCGTCAGGCCGATGTCATGCACGGCGATGGCGGCGCGGTCTTCCTCGGCGCCATTGATGGCGACCTTGAATTTACGGGGCAGGGCGATGAATTCGGGGTGGAAGGTGCTCCACTGGCGCAACACTTCCGCGTACGGGCGCGGATCGATGATTTCATCGGCGGCGACGCCGGCGTACGGGTCCGATGTGGTATTACGGATACAGTTGCCGGAAGTCTGGATCGCGTGCATTTCGACGGACGCCAGGTCCGTCAGGATATCGGGCGTTTGCTCCAGTTCAATCCAGTTGAACTGGATGTTCTGGCGCGTCGTGAAGTGGCCATAGCCGCGGTCGTACTTGCGCGCGATGTGCGCGAACATGCGCATCTGCTTGGACGACAGCAAGCCGTAGGGCACGGCGATGCGCAGCATGTAGGCGTGGCGTTGCATGTACAGGCCGTTCTGCAGGCGCAGCGGAATGAATTCCTCTTCCGTCAGTTCATTGGCGATACGGCGCGCAACCTGGTCTCGGTACTGGGCGATGCGTTCTTTGATGATGAGGTGGTCGTACTGATCGTAATGGTACATATCAATTCCTAAAAAAGCCGGGGTGCTGGAAGACTGCCTGGGATGATGTTCTTGATACTGCTCTTGTCACTTGTTCGGTCAATTAATAGATTAGCTTTACTGCCACGCCGGTCAAGGTCATCGCCAGCAGCACTCTTAAAAACTTTTCCGGCATGGAGCGGGCCACCCAGGAACCGAGCGTGATGCCGGGCAGGGAGCCGACCAGCAAGGAGGCCAGCAATTCCCAGTGGATGGAGCCGAGCCACCAGTGGCCCAGGGCGGCAATGGCCGTCAGGGGGACGGCGTAGGCGATGTCGGTGCCCGCCACTTCGGCCGAGCTCATGCGTGGATACAGCATCACCAGCAAGGTGGCGCCGATGGCGCCGGCGCCGATCGACGACACCGTCACCAGCACGCCCAGCACGGCGCCGGCGATGATGGTCGCAGCGGCAAGCTTGTTACCTTGTAATTGTTTCTCGGGGTGTGCATTGATCCACGCCAGCATGCGGCCCTTGAAGATCAGCGCCACGACGGTCAGCAGCACGGAGGCGGCGATCGAGTAACGGATGATCTGGCCGATTTCCGGCGACAGGGTGCCGAACGATTTGAGCGCCAGGGTGGACACGACGGCGGCGGGCAGGGCGCCGATGCACAGGCGCCTGACGATATCCCAGCGGATGGTGCCGCGCAGGCGGTGCGTCAGGGTGCCGGCGCTCTTGGTGATCGAGGCGAACGCCAGGTCCGTGCCCACGGCCACGGAGGGGGGCACGCCAAACAGCAAGGTTAACAGCGGCGTCATCAGCGAACCGCCGCCCACGCCGGTCATTCCTACCAGTAATCCAACGGCAAATCCTGAGACTATATAAGACAAAGTCATGCTTGTACCCCCAAAGTACTCACAATAGTAATAAACTTAGTGTTTATTCCAAACTACTAAGTACGCATTTGCTTATATGCGATATGCGTATATGCATGAACGCAAAATCATGGGTGGGGCGGAAACTCGGCAAATCACGGCAATCTAGGGCAAATCAGCAATGAATCTCCATCAACTGCGCTTCGTGCGCGAAGCGGTCCGGCAGAACTACAACCTGACGGACGCCGCCAAGGCCTTGTTCACGTCGCAACCGGGCGTCTCGAAAGCCATTATCGAGCTGGAAGAGGAACTGGGCGTGGATATTTTTACGCGCCACGGCAAGCGCATCCGCGGCCTGACGGAACCGGGCCGTCTGGTGCTGGAGTCCGTCGAGCTGATCATGCAGGAAATCGACAGCATGAAGCGCATCGGCAAGGAATTCGCGGCGCAGGACAGCGGCAGCTTTACCATTGCCACCACGCATACGCAGGCGCGCTACACCTTGCCCAAGGTGGTGCAGGCCTTCATGCTGAAGTTCCCCAAGGTGCGATTGTCATTGCTGCAAGGCAATCCGCGCCAGATCGCCGAGATGGTGCAGCGCGACCAGGCCGACCTGGCTATCGCCACGGAATCGATCGCCGCCATCGATGGCCTGATTACCTTGCCATGTTATCAATGGGAACACGTGGTGGTGGTGCCCCTCGACCATCCGCTGCTCAAGTCGAAGTCCGTGACCCTGGAAGAAATCGCCGCCTTCCCCCTGATTACCTATGACAGCGCGTTTGCCGGACGCAACAAGATCGACCATGCTTTCGTGCTGCGCGGCCTGAAGCCGGACATCTTGCTGGAAGCCATCGACGCGGACGTGATCAAGACTTATGTCGAGTTGGGCATGGGGATTGGTATCATAGCGGGTATGGCCTTCGATGCCGAGCGCGACAAAGGCTTGCGCGCCATCCCTGTCGGCCACCTGTTCGGCATGAATGTGTCGCGCGTGGCCGTCAAGCAGGGCGCGTACTTGCGCAGCTATATTTATACCTTTATCGAGTTGCTGACGCCGACCCTGAACCGCAAGCTCATCGAGCAGGCGATGAGCGGTGATAAAGAGCACTACGAACTCTAACAATGCAGGAAGTCGGCCGGGCGATGTGCCTGGCCAAGATTATTTAAGAAGAGAAGAAACAATGATTACCGATCAGCTTGCCAAATATTACGCCACCATCGCGCAGCAGTACGAGCGCGTCTATGACAAGCCCGAACGCCAGGAAGACCTGGAAGTGTTGCGCGACAAGGTCGCCGACGCGCTGGAAGGCCACACCGTGCTGGAACTGGCCTGCGGCACCGGCTACTGGACGGAAGTGCTCGCCGACTCGGCCGAGTCCGTGCTGGCCACCGATATCAACGATGAAATGCTGGCGCTGGCGCAAAAGCGCGGCTTGCCCGACAACGTCACCTTCGCCAAGCTCGACGCGTTCAGCCTGCCCGACGATTTGCTGGGCAAATTTACGGCCGTGTTCGCCGGTTTCTGGTGGTCGCACGTCAAGCGCGAAGACCAGGACAAATACCTGAAGCAATTGCGCGCGAAGCTGGGCAAGGACATCCTGCTGGTCCTGATCGACAATTCCTATGTCGATGGCAGCAGCACCGTGATCGCGCGCACTGATCTGGAAGGCAATACCCACCAGTTCCGCACGACGGATGCGGGTGAGCGCTATGAAGTGTTGAAGAATTTTCCATCGGATAGCCACCTGCGCAAGAAGTTTGCCCACTCGGCCCGCGAAATCCGCATGAAGCGCCTGGAGTACTACTGGCTGCTCAGCTGCCGCCTGAAGTAAGGCCGGCACGGCAAGACAAACCGCCTGCGGGCGGTTTTTTTTCGCCTGTTGTTTTTATGTAACACGGTGTTGTGCCAAAAAGCAACATCTTGTCGATGTCATATTGTTGAAGTATTTCGTGGGCATGATTCGGTTCAGCAGCTAAGTAGCTCAGCAGCAGCTCATCTTGTCCAACCTAATGTAGAGAATCTCAAGTGAAAAAAATTACTCTGGCAGCATTGATCATCGGCACCTTTGCAGCGGCTACGGCACAAGCACAATCGAACGTCACCGTGTACGGCCTGGTTGACCTCGGTATTGCCAAGACCACTGGCCAGCCAACCGTCGAGCGCGAAAACAATGCGTCGCGCCTCGGTTTCAAGGGGACGGAAGATCTGGGTGGCGGCCTGTCCGCAATTTTCAACCTGGAAAGTGAATTCCTGGCCGACACTGGCGCCCAAAAAGGCGTGTTGTTCGACCGTCAAGCCTACGTGGGCTTGAAAGGCGCTTTCGGTACCGCCATCCTGGGCCGCACCAAGAATCTGGTCGATGGCACCATCGCCCGCGTCGACCCATTCAACACCTACGGCGTGGTCGGCAAGAACAATGAAGCCCTGCTGCGTTCGGGCGTCGGCACGTCGCGCGTCAACAATGCCGTGACCTACAACAGCCCGAGCTTTGACGGCTTCGTGGCCAGCCTGCAATACGTGCTGAGCGAAGTCAACAGCGCTGATGCCGGCGTGCTCGGCCTGGCAACCTACGACAATGGCCCGATCAGCCTGCATGCCGGCTACGAAAAAGTCGTGCAGGCAACGGCTGTAGCGCCAAAGGCCGACCTGTGGTCGATCGGTGGCGGCTATAAATTCGGCCCAGCCAAGATCACGGCCGCCTACTCGAAAGGCGACACCAAGGTTGCCACGACCGGCGAATTCAAGTCCTACCTGATCGGCCTGAACTACACGGTTGGCGGCGGTGATGCCAAAGTATCGTACGGCAAGCAAGAGCAAAGCAATAACAAGGTCAATGACCTGGACACCATCAAGGAATTCGGCATCGGTTACGACTACCACCTGTCGAAGCGCACCGACGTGTACGCCTACGCTGGTCGCGAGCGCGTCAAGTCGCTGACCTCGTACCAGGTCGGTATCGCGCACAAGTTCTAAGCATCGCCAGCAACCATGCAATGCGAGGCGCCTGCGGGCGCCTTTTTTCATTCCTGCATGACCGTTTCCGTTGCTTTGGCATGCATGGGCAGCGAGATTTCGATGCGCGTGCCGCCCAGTTCACTATCGGCGCCGATATGGATGCTGCCATGCAAACCCCATACGCGTTCGCGCATGCCCAGCAGACCCAGGGCCGTGGCTTTTTCCATGTCCTGTTCGGCGATGCCGCGGCCGTCATCCTGGATCGTGATGGCCAGCGAGGAATCGATGCGGTGCAGGGCGATGGTGATATGGCTGGCCTCGGCATGACGGGCGATATTCGTCAGCGCCTCTTGCACGATGCGGTAGATGGCCGTGCTGCGCGCATCGTCGAGCACCAGGTCGGCCTCATCGGCCAGCAAGTCGAAATGTATGGCGCGGCGCAACAGAAAGTCATGGCGCAGTTTTTGCAGCGCGAAATACAGCCCCCCCTCATCGAGTGCGCGCGGCCGCAGATTGCTGGCGATGCGGCGCAGCGAGGTAATCGCCGTCACCAGCAAGCCATCCATGCCCTGCAGCAGCGCCTGCAGGGAGGTGCTCGTGTCCGTGTGCTGGCGCACGAGGGTCAGGTCGACGCGCAAGGTGGCCAGCAACTGCCCCAGGTCGTCATGCAGTTCGCGCGCGATATGCTTGCGCTCTTCCTCGCGGATGGTTTGCAGCGCGCTCGACAATTCACGCAGTTGCGAAAAGGAACGGGCCAGCTGTTCATGCACCTGCTTGCGGGCGCTGATGTCGCGCACGATGATGGTGTACACGGTGCGCCCGCCTTCCTGCAAGGCCGACAGCGACCCTTCGAGGGGAAACATGGCGCCGTCGCTGCGCCTGCCTGTCAAGGTGTAATCGGTGGCCCGCCGGCCGGTCAGGCGCAGCTCCTGGCTGATGTCACCAAACGGCGCATCGCTGTCGTGATTGCCCAGGCTGCGCAAGTCGCGCAGGATGTAGTGGCCCAGGCGCATGCCGCGCATGCGCGCCGGCGTGTCGTCAAACAGCCTGGCTGCGGCCGGGTTCGCATGCAGGATGACTTGGCGGCTGTCGATGCTGATGATGGCGTCGCTGGCGCTGTCGATGATGGCCTGGCCCCGCGCCTGCCGTTGCCGGTTGGCCTTGAGCGGGGGGAATAAAAGCAGCAAGAGCGCCGCCGTCATGCCCAGGGGCAGGATGCGCAGCAGTCCGGAGTTGCCTCGGTCAGGCATGGGTATATCTCCTTGCGAACGTGTACGAAGGAAGGCAGGCAAGACGGGGATGGCGGCAGGACTGTATCTAGCCTATGCCTGCTGGGGCGGCGCGGCTTGATGTGGCGCAGGAAGGGCGGCGGGCGAAATCAAGGCGCCGCACCGGGCGGACCGGGCGGCGGCGGGAGGGACTACATTTGCTTGAACAGGTGCAGGAAGCTGCGGCTTACTTCGAGCTTGTCGGACTTGCCTTTGATGAGCACCAGGTGGCGGCCGCGGATGTCGCGCGTCACGCCTTCGATGGCGTTCACGTTGACCAGCGTGGCGCGGTGGATTTGCCAGAACAGCGAGGGGTCGAGCTCTTCCGCCAGGTCGCGCACGGGCTTGCGGATCAGCGCTTCATACTTGGCCGTCTGCACGCAGGTGTATTTCTCGTCGGAACGGAAGAACAGGATCTCTTCCACGGGGATCATGCGCAAGTCCTGGCCGATGCTCGCTTGTATCCATTGCAAATAGGTGGGCTTGGCCGTGATTTTTTCGGCCAGCTGCGACAGCATGGCCGTGACGCTGCTGTTGACGTCCAGCGCCGGCTTGTTCAAGTGCGTTTTCAGGCGTTCCACCGTCACCAGCAGGCGTTCGTGCTCGGGCGGCTTGAGCACGTAGTCGACGGCGCCCCGTTCGAACGCTTCGACGGCATGGGTGTCGTAGGCCGTGACGAAGACGATATGGCTCTTGCTGCCAATTACTTGCGCCGCTTCCATGCCCGTCTTGCCCGGCATGCGGATATCGAGGAAGGCAAAGTCCGGCTTGAGCTGCTCCACCAGTTCGATCGCTTCGTCGCCATTCTTGGCTTCGCCGATGATTTCCAGTTCGGGCCAGGCCTGGCCCAGGCGCAGGCGCAGCTGGTCGCGCATCAGTCTTTCGTCGTCGGCAATAATAGCGGTAGGCATAGGTCTCAAGTGTGAACTGGCGAAGATTGATTATTCAATGATTTAGCGCTTTTATCAACTGTCTTATTTGGACAACTGATACGGCACTTCGATCACGGCGCACACGCCGGACGGTTGATTTGGCGTAATGGTCAGGCTGCCCTGGTCGCCGTGCAACAATTTCAGGCGTTCGCGGATGGTGGGCAAGCCCAGGCCCGTGCCATCGCTGGGCACGACGCCAAAGCCGAGGCCGTCGTCGGTGACCGTCACGCGCAGCTTGCTGTGCGCCACTTCGGCCACGATGCGCAGGGTGCCGCCTTCCGGCTTGACTTCCAGGCCGTGCTTGATGGCGTTTTCCACCATCGACTGCAGCATCATGGGCGGGAAGGCGGCGCTGCGCAAGCCGTCGGGAATCTGGAAATCGACGGTCAGGCGTTCCTCCATGCGCATTTTCAGCAGGTTCAGGTAGGCTTGCACCATGTCCGCTTCACGCCCCAGGTTGGTAATCAGGGCGTTGTCGCGCATTTGCGGCAGTACGGCGCGCAGATACTGGATCAGGCTGCGCTGCATCTTGGCCGCGCGCGGCGGGTCGGTCTGGATCAGGTGCTCGACGGAGGCCAGCGTGTTGAACAGGAAGTGCGGCTCGACTTGCGCCTGCATCATCTGCATCTTCGCTTCGCTGAGCTGGCGCTGCATGGATTCGCGCTCGGCCGCTTCGTTGGCCGTGACGGTTTCCGCCTCGGCGCGTTTCTTTCCGCCAACCAGGGCCTTCATGGCGAACAGGGCCAATACGAGCAGCGAGACAAAACTCTTGAACCAGGTGGAAGCTTGTTGGTGGTAGCGCGAAACCTTTTGTTCGGCGGCGTCATCAACGGCTTCCTCGATGGCGTTCGACAGTTCTTCGCCGATTTGTGGCGGCAATTCGATGTGAACCTCTTCCCCGGATGCATTGGTCGTCACCGGATAGCTGGGCTTGGCCGGCGCCGCGGGAGCGGCCGGCGGCTCGGGCGGCGCCGGCGGCACGGCGCTGGCCTGTTCGTCCGCCTCGGCGGCATCGGCAGGTTCGCTGGCGGCATCGGCCGTGCTGTTGCGCCGGTTCTTGCCATTGCGCGGATTGAAATGGATGCCCGTGTCGTCGATCAGGATATTGGTATCGCCCGTGCCTTTGCTGCTGCGCTTGTGCGACTTGATGACGACCTCCTCATTCGGACTCGATGAGAACAGTTCATCCTGCAAAATGGAGCCGGCGATCAGTGCCAGGGCGGCAAACAGGAAAAATTTCCACCAAGACAGCTGAGTGACCCAGGTCGTGGTCGCGTCAAATGCCCGTTGCAACCAGGCGAGGATGGTTTTCAACAGTTGCGGCAAGTTGGAAATCGGGAGCATGTGGACGCTTTCAAATACAGGATACAAGAGTTAATCGACGCGGCGGACAAGTTTAACCTGTTGTTGCGCCGTGTCAGAGTCTGATGTTGCCACTGTGCCTAAAGCCATGGCGTGACGCCAGCCCCTTGCGACAGGCTGCACAAAAGGACGCTTGAAGTGAGCACTTTGCCTGCTGGGCGGGGAGTTGTTTGGATGGGGCTGCAAATTAGCCCTTGCGGGGCGTGCGGGGCAGGGCTATAATTCGCCCCCTCGCTGAACGACGCATGCAAATGCTGAGTAAAGCAGGGTGAAAAAAGAAGGTTGACGAATGAGCCGAAACGCTTCATACTCTTCCTTCTTCGCAGCTGACAAACACAACGCTTTGTCGATAGCGCGAAAGCAGTACCGAATACAGTTCTTTAACAATTAACAGTCGATAAGTGTGGACATTTGATGCAAGTGCAGCGCCGATCTTCGGATTG
>NZ_NEGZ01000045.1 GCF_002127585.1 Janthinobacterium sp. GW458P | reverse complement strand
GGTACGTTCCGATATATTACTCACCCGTTCGCCACTCGCCACCAGAGCAAGCTCCGTGCTGCCGTTCGACTTGCATGTGTAAGGCATGCCGCCAGCGTTCAATCTGAGCCAGGATCAAACTCTTCAGTTTAATCTCTGTTACTTTGCCCTTTTACAGGCACCGTCATTGCTGACGGGTCGCTCACTCAAAAAACTGACAGGCCACTACTTTCGTAGCGCCTATTTCATTATTTTTTGTGAACATTTGATATTTTAAGTATTACAGCAATCCGAAGATCGCTGCTGCACTTACATCAAATGCCCACACTTATCGACTGTTAATTGTTAAAGAACTGTATTCGGTGCTACTTTCGCGCTATCGACAAAGCGTTGTGTTTGTCAGCTGCGAAGAAGGAAAAGTATGAAGCGTTTCGGCTAATTCGTCAACCTTCTTTTTTACTACCCTCACCGTTTCCAGTGATCCCGTTGTTTCGCAAACCGCTGCGTCTCATTGGGGAGGCGAACTATAGCCAAATCCGTGCTACTAAGCAAGCTTTATCCCGATAAATCGTCGTGCGCAGCGTAAAATGGCTGTTTTCCCCGATTCGCACCCGTCATGACCATCCTGCTCTCCACCCTGAACGCCCGCTATACCCACGCTTCCCTGGGCTTGCGCTATCTGCTGGCCAATATGGGGCCGCTGCAGGCGCAGACGCGGCTGCAGGAATTTGTCATCGGCACCAAGACCACGGAACTGGTCGAACGCATCCTCATCAACAAGCCGCGCATCGTCGGTTTTGGCGTATACATATGGAACGTCGAGGAAACAACGAAACTGGTGGCCATGCTCAAGCGCGTGGCGCCCGAGGTCATCATCGTGCTGGGCGGGCCGGAAGTGTCGCATGAGGCTGGCGAGCAGGAAATCGTCAGGCTGGCCGACTACCTGATCACGGGCTGGGGCGACGTCACCTTCCCCAAGCTGTGCGGCGAAATCCTCAACGGCCCGAAACCGCTGATGAAGATCCATGCGGGCGTGCAGGCGCCGCTGGCGGAACTGCAGCTGCCCTACTCCTTGTATACAGACGACGATATCCGCCACCGCACGATTTACGTGGAAGCGTCGCGCGGCTGCCCGTTCAAGTGCGAATTCTGCCTGTCGGCGCTGGACAAGACGGCCTGGCCCTTTGCCCTGGAGAACTTCCTGGCCGAGATGGAATCCCTGCATGCGCGCGGTGCCCGCCTGTTCAAATTCGTCGACCGCACCTTCAACCTGAACATCAAGACCAGTTTGAAGATCATGCAGTTCTTTCTCGATAAGATCGAAGCCAATCCCAACGATCCCATCTATGCCCACTTCGAGCTGGTGCCCGACCACCTGCCCGACGCCTTGAAAGAAGGCATCAGCAAGTTCCCGCCCGGCGCGCTGCAATTCGAGATCGGCATCCAGAGTTTCAATCCGGACGTGCAATCGCTGGTCAGCCGCAAGCAGGATAATCAAAAGGCGGCCGATAACATCCGCTGGCTTTGCGAAGAATCAAACGCCCACTTGCACGTGGACTTGATCGCCGGCTTGCCGGGCGAGGATGAGGCGAGCTTTGCGGCCGGGTTCAACAAGCTGGTGGCCCTGAAACCGCATGAAATCCAGTTCGGCATCTTGAAGCGGCTGCGCGGCACGCCCATCATCCGCCACACGGAGAATTTCGGCATGGTGTTCGACCCGCACCCGCCGTACACCATCCTGGCCAATAAGCAGCTCGATTTCATGAGCATGCAGCGCCTCGTGCGCTTCGCCCGCTACTGGGACCTGGTGGCCAACTCGGGTCGCTTCGCCAATACGGTGCAATGGATGCTCGGTGACGCGCCGTTTGAAAACTTCATGGACTTTTCGAACTGGCTGTACGCCCACACGGACGCCACCCACCGCATCGCCATGGAACGCCTGGCCAAGCTGGTGGCGCAATGGCTGCAGACGCGCGGCATGAGCGCGCTCGAGGCCAATGCCCTCGTGGCCAGCGACTACGCGGGCGGCGCGCAGGCGGCCGCGCACGTCAAACCGGCCGAAACAAGCAAGGTGCGCCCGGACGTCGCCCTGCCGCAGCGGCAGGCGCGCCACCTGGCGTCCTGAGCGGACGGCGATTGAACATCGGTGGCGGTCTGCGCCATTCTCCCTTAAACTGGCACGATGCCGACTGTACAATCGCCGAAACTGACCCTCTCCCAGACCAGCTCCCAACAGGGAGCCCTGGTCACTGCCAGCGGCACCTGGCAGGTGCACGCGCTGGCGCATGACAATGCCATCAAGGCCATCGACGCCCAGCTCAAGCCCCTGCAGGGCGACGCCAATGCCCACTGGGATCTGTCGCAGATCGACAGCATGGACCATATCGGCGCCCAGCTGTTCTGGAATGCCTGGGGCAAGCGGCGCCCCGCGCAGCTGACCCTGGCGCCGTCGCTGGAAGAGTTTTTCCGGCGCATCGAAGCAACGGGACCGCTGCAAACGCCGCCCTCGCGCGCCAACCGCCTCACGCCCGTGATGAAGCTGGGCATGGCCATTTTGCTGTTTTTCGAACATTTGAAGGGCTTTATTGCCCTTGTCGGCCAGGTGACGCAGGATATCGGCCGCTTCGCGCGCCATCCCATGCGCGGGCCGTGGCGTGAAATTTCCGCCAATATCTTTCATGCGGGCTTCCAGGCGCTGGGCATCACGGCCCTGGTCGGCTTTCTGATCGGCGTCGTGCTGTCTTATCTGTCGGCGCAGCAGCTGCGCGCCTTTGGCGGCGATATTTATCTGGTCAACCTGCTGGGCATGAGCGTCATCCGCGAACTGGGGCCGCTGTTGGCGGCGATCCTCGTGGCCGGCCGCTCCGGCTCGTCCATCACGGCCCAGCTGGGCGTCATGCGCGTCACGGAAGAGCTCGACGCCATGCTGGTGATGGGCATTTCGCACGGTTTCCGCCTGATCATGCCGAAAGTGCTGGCCCTGGCCATCTCCATGCCCCTGCTCGTCATCTGGACGGATACGGCCGCGCTGATCGGCGGCATGGTGGCGGCCAAGGTGGAATTGAATCTGTCGGCGCGCTACTTCATCCAGAAGCTGCCCGACGCCGTGCCGCTGGCCAACTACATGATCGGCCTGGGCAAGGGCGTGATCTTCGGCATGCTGATCGCCCTCGTCTCCTGCCACTTCGGCCTGCGCATCAAGGCCAATACGGAAAGCCTGGGGCGCGGCACCACCACCGCCGTCGTCACGGCCATCACCGTGGTGATCCTGGCCGACGCCGTGTTCGCCATCGTCTTCAATGGAGTGGGATATTGATGCCCGATAACGATACCGCTTGCAAGGCGAGCGAGGGCAAGGAAGGCCAGTTCAACCTGCACGGCAGCGCGCCCGTGGTGGAAATCACCAACTTGTGGACCAAGTTCGGCCGCACCGTCGTGCACCAGGACTTGAACCTGGAAATCGAACGGGGCGAAATCCTCTCCATCGTGGGCGGCTCCGGCACGGGCAAGACGGTGCTGCTGCGCCAGATGCTGGGCCTGGAACATCCGGCGCGCGGCTGCGTCAAAGTCTTTGGCGAAGATATCAACAAGGCAAGTTCCGACCAGCTGCAGCAATTGCGCAACCACTGGGGCATGCTGTTCCAGCAAGGCGCCCTGTATTCGGCGCTGACCGTGTTCGACAACGTGGCCCAGCCCATGCGCGAATTGCGCGTGCTGCCCGAGGCGCTGATCCACGACGCGGTACTACTGAAAATGAATATGGTGGGCCTGGGCCCGGAACATGCGCTGAAGATGCCGTCGGACTTGTCGGGCGGCATGATCAAGCGCGTGGCCCTGGCGCGCGCCCTGGCGCTGGAACCGAAATTATTATTCCTCGACGAACCGACGGCGGGCCTGGACCCGGACCTGTCGGAAAGTTTTGTATCGCTGATCCAGTCACTGCACCGCGAGCTGGGCTTGACCGTCGTCATGGTCACGCATGACCTCGACACCTTGTTCGCCCTGTCCACGCGCATCGCCGTGCTGGCGGAAAAGCATGTGATCGCCATCGGCCCCACGCGCGAGGTGATCGAAGTGGACCACCCGTTCATCAAGCAATTTTTCCTCGGCGACCGCGGCAAGCGCGCACTGGCCGTCCTGGACGAAAAACAGGCGGCAGCCAAGGCCGCACAGCCAGGCGACGACGCCGGCACTGACAAGAAAGCGGAGAAGTAATGGAAAACAGATCACATGCCCTGATGACGGGATTTTTTACACTCACCCTGCTCGTGGCCGCCATCCTGTTCGGCGTCTGGTTCAACCGCGACCGCGTGGAACGCGTTCCCTACCTGCTCGCCACCACCCTGTCCGTGCCGGGCCTGAACCCGCAGGCGACCGTGCGCTACCGGGGCCTGGAAGTGGGCAAGGTCGACGCCATCGATTTCGACACGCAAAAGGCGGGGCAGATCCTCGTGCACATCAGCGTGGCGCCGGATACCCCCGTCACCAACACCACCTTTGCCACCCTCGGCTACCAGGGCGTGACGGGCATCGCCTACATCCAGCTCGACGACGAGCACGTGGGCTCAAAACTGCTGGGCACCAGCAAGGACAAGCCGTCGCTGATCCCCCTGCGCGCCGGCTTGCTGGACCAGCTGGAAAAACGCGGCAAGCGCATCCTCGACCAGGCCGAGCAGATCACCAACAAGGTGAATAATCTGCTGAGTCCGGAAAACCAGGCCGCCATGCTGGGCGCCTTCACTGAAGTGGGCAAGGCAGCCAAGGCCTTTGGCGCCATACCGCAGCAGCTGGAACCGACCCTGACGCAACTGCCGCAACTGACGGAACAGACGCGGCAAACCTTGACGGCCGTCAGTACGGCCAGCAAGAACGTGTCGGACCTGACGGCCACCTGGAAAAAACTCGGCAACGACATCCAGGCGCCAGGCGGCGTGCTCGAGAAGGTCAATGGCACGGTCGACCGGGTCGGCCATTCCGTGGAAACGGTGGCCAATGGCGTGTCGCTGGAAGTCCTGCCCCAGGTAATCGAGCTGAGCGGCGAGGCGCGTTCCTCGATGCGCGCCCTGAAAACCACCATGAGCACGCTCAATGAACAGCCGCAGAGCATCCTGTTCGGCGCCCCAGACATCCCGCCCGGCCCGGGCGAGCCCGGTTTTTCGGCACCCGGCAAATAAGGAGAACACCGCATGCCTATCCCACGCCATCTCAGCGCACTCATCGTGGCCGGCGCCGTCCTGCTGGGCGGCTGCGCCAGCCGCGGCCCCGTGCCCACTTTCTATGATTTCGGCCCGGCCGCGCCGCAGGCGGCCGCACCGGCGACCGCGCCAGCCGTGCCCGTGCTGGTCATCGCCGACGCCAATGGCCCCTCGTGGCTGGACAGCCAGCGCATGTATTACCGCCTGCTGTACGCCGACGCGCAGCAATCGCGGCCCTACGCCTACAACCGCTGGAACACGCCGCCGCTGCAACTATTGAGCCAGCGCCTGAAGACGCGCGTGGCGCAGAGCGGCGTGAAAGTCCTGTCGACCACGGACGCGGCCGCCGGCATCCCGCTGCTGCGCATCGACGTTGATGATTTTTCGCAAGCTTTTGACACGCAGACGCAAAGCAGCGGCCATGTGTCGCTGCGCGCCTCGCTGTTTCGCGGCCACCGCCTGATCGACCAGAAAACCTTCAGCCGCAGCGGCCCGGCCGGCAGCGCCGACGCGCAAGGCGGCGCGCAGGCGCTGGCGGCGGCCTCGGACGCCATCGCCGCCGACCTGCTCACCTGGCTGGGCACGCTGAATATCCCGAAAGAATGACCGACCCCGCCCCCCCAGCCAGCCCGGCGGCGGCGCTGCCGCCCGTCCGTTCCTCGCCCGTGTCGCGCGCGACCCTGCTCGCCTACGTCTTCCTGATCGTGTATGCCAGCTGGTTTCCGTTCACGGGCTGGCACAGCAATGGCCTGTCGCCGCTGACCTTCCTGGAAAACACGCGCATGCCCCGCTACTGGACGGGCTTTGACGTGGGCGTCAACGTCGTCGGCTACATCCCCCTGGGCGCGCTGATCGTGTACTCGCTGTTTCCAAGGATCACTGGTTTCTTTGCCGTTATCGTCGCCAGCCTATGCGGCATGCTGATTTCCGGCAGCATGGAAGCCGTGCAAACCTATCTGCCCAGCCGCGTCTCGTCGAACCTCGATTTTTATACGAATGCGGCCGGCTGCTGCCTCGGCTCCATCATCGGCGCCTTGACGGCGCGCAAACTGCTCGACCACAGCCATTTGTACCGCCTGCGCCAGCGCTGGTTTGCCCAGCACGCGAGCCAGGGCCTGGTGCTGGTGGCGCTGTGGCCGCTGGCGCAAATCTATCCGCAAGGCTATCTGTTCGGCCTGGGCCAGCTGCTGCCCATCCTGTCGGACTGGGCCTCCACCCTGATGGGCATGGACATCGACCTGGCAGCCTACCTGCGACCTGATCTGGTATTGACGGTCGAGCAATACTGGCTATCGGAAACCATCATCACGGCTTGCGGCATGACGGGCGCCGTACTCACCTTGCTGTGCCTGCTGCGGCGCGCCGCGCCCCGCGCCATCCTGATGCTGACCTTGATCGCCGCCGCCCTGGTCGTGCGCTCGATGGCCAGCGCGCTGCTGTTTTCGCCGCAAAACGCCTTCGTCTGGATCACGCCGGGCGCCCAGGGCGGCTTTTTGATCGGCCTGATCATGCTCGGCGGCCTGGCGTTCGCGCCGCACGTGGCGCAGCGCCGCATCGCGGCCGCCACCTTGCTGCTGAGCCTGGTAATGGTGAATACGACGCCGATCAATCCGTATTTCATGTCAACCTTGCAAGGCTGGGTGCAGGGCAAGTTCCTCAACTTTAACGGCGCGGCGCAATTTCTCGCCTTGCTGTGGCCCTTCATGGCCCTGTGGTTCCTGTGCCTGCCCTCGCACCGCCTGAACCGGCAGGACGATGTGCAGCGCCAGCGTCGCGAAGACCACCCATAAGCGCTATCATGGCGCATTGATGAATCAGCAGGAGATCAGTATGAGCGACGCACCGTATTTTGAACGCCACGTTTTTTTCTGCATGAACAAACGTGAAGACGGCCGCAACAGTTGCGGCGACCATGGCGCGGAAGCGGCGCAAAAGCATTGCAAGCGCCGCATCAAGGAACTCGACATGAATGGCGCGGGCAAGATCCGCATCAACCAGGCCGGCTGCATGGACCGCTGCGAAGAAGGCCCGCTGCTGGTCATCTACCCGGAAGCGACCTGGTACACCTATGTCGACACCAGCGATATCGATGAAATCATCGATACCCACCTGGTGGGCGGAAAAATAGTCGAGCGCCTGAAGATTTAATGCCAATTTAAGAGATAGCCACCAGTATGAGCATCATGAACAGAAACTCGGAAAAATTTACCCTCGCCGGCCATGCGGGCAGCATGGAAGGCTTGCTCGATTTCCCGGCAGACACTCCGCGCGGCATCGCCCTCGTTGCCCATCCGCACCCGCTGTACGGCGGCACGATGGACAACAAGGTCACGCAAACCCTGGCGCGCGCCTTTGTCGCCCTCGGCTACGTGGTGGCGCGCATCAACTTCCGCGGCGTGGGCGCTTCCGAAGGCGTGCATGACCATGGCGCGGGCGAGACGGATGACATGCAACTGTTATACGAACACATGGTCGGCCTGTACCCGGGCTTGCCCGTGGCCCTGTCCGGTTTCTCGTTCGGCACCTTCGTGCAATCGAAACTGCAGGAGCGCCTGGCCGCCGCCGGCACGCCCGCCGAGCGCCTGGCGCTGATCGGCAGCGCGGCAGGCAAATGGGCAATGGCCGACATTCCGGCCGACACCATCTTGATCCACGGCGAACTGGACGACACGATTCCCCTGTCCGCCGTTTTCGACTGGGCCCGTCCACAAGACATCCCCGTGATCGTGATCCCCGGCGCCGACCACTTTTTCCACCGCAAGCTCAATCACATCAAGAACCTCGTGATTGCACTGTGGCATGGTGACAAACCCGCAATAGCAGCAGATGATCATTGAAGTGTGGGCTTACTCCTGTCTCCACGGCTATAATTGATCCGTTTTTTCCACGCGGCCACGTACGCAGCAACTGCGTGGCCCTCAGCCTTCATCTTTTTCGCAGACCAGCCTCCATGAAAAAACTTTTAGCGGCACTGGCCTCCAGTGTACTTTTCCTATCCGCCGCCTTCGCCCAGAGCGTTCCAGCCCCGACCATCGCCGCCAAGTCCTGGCTGCTGCTCGACGCCACCAGTGGCCAGATCATTGCATCGCAAGATCCGGACGCCCGCATCGAGCCGGCATCGTTGACCAAGATCATGACGGCCTACCTGACGTTTGCCGCCATCCGCGAAAAGAAACTGGCGCTGGACCAGAAAGTAAACGTGTCCGTGCGCGCATGGAAAGTCGATTCGAGCAGCTCGAAGATGTTCATCGACCCGGCCACGCCCGTCTCGATCGACGACTTGCTGCACGGCCTGATGATTCAGTCGGGTAACGACGCCGCCGTGGCGCTGGCCGAAGCCGTTGCCGGCGATGAAGGCACGTTCGTCGTACTGATGAACCGCGAAGCCCAGCGCATGGGCCTGAAAAACACGCGTTTTGCCAATCCGCATGGCTTGCCCAGCCCCGATAACTATTCCACCGCGCAAGATCTGTCCGTGCTGGCCCAGCGCGTGATCGCCGATTACCCGGAATTCTACAAAATCGATTCCATCAAGAGTTTCACTTATAACAAGATCACCCAGCCTAACCGCAACCGCCTGCTGTGGCTGGACCCGACCGTCGACGGCATGAAGACGGGCCACACGGAAGCGGCCGGCTATTGCATGATCGCCTCGGCCCGCCGTCCGGGCGGCACCGGCGAGCGCCGTTTGATCTCCGTGGTGCTGGGCACCTCGTCCGACCAGGCGCGCACGCAGGAAAGCCAGAAGCTGCTGAACTGGGGCTTCCAGAACTTCGATACGGTCAAGCTGTACTCGAAGGGCCAGGCCGTGGCCACGCCGGAAGTGTGGAAAGGCTCGAAAGGCACCGTGAAAATCGGTTTCGCCCGCGACGTGCTCGTCACTGTGCCAAAAGGCACGGCTGCCAAGATGAAACCTGTGCTGGAACGCAAGGACCCGCTGGTCGCGCCGCTGGCTGAAAACGCACCTGTCGGCAAGCTGAAAATGATGGTCGACGACAAGGTCCTGCTGGAACTGCCTGTCGTGGCGCTGGAACCGATCAACCAGGCAACCATCTTCGGCCGCGCCTGGGATTCGATGCGTCTGTGGATGAAATAAGCAGTCAGCACTCCCCATAAAAAATGCCCGCAGATGCTGCGGGCATTTTTTTCGTCTTGCGCTATGTCAAATTACTTCTGCGGCGCATCCTTCAGGTGCGGCTGGCGCGCCACGGGCGGGAAGGTGCCGTGGCGGCCAGCGGCAAACGTCGCTTCCGTCTGCGACGCCGTCACCGGCACGGCCACCTTGCGCACCTTGGCCACCTGCGCCGCCGTCACGGGCGTGCCGCGGTTGCCCCAGCTGGTCTGGATGAAGGTCACCACCTGCGCGGTCTGCTCATCATTGAAAATATCCGCATACGGCGCCATCGTCAGCGCCGACGGCGCCGTGCGCGTGGCCGGCACGGCGCCGCCCGACAGCACGATGTTGATCGCCGAGGTGGGATCATTCGTCTGCAGCACGGCGTTGCCGGCCAGCGCAGGGAAGGCCTTGTCGTAGCCCTTGCCGTCGGAGCGGTGGCAGCCGGCGCAGCGGTCCAGGTACAGCTGCGCGCCCTGCGAGTTGACGATGCCGCTGAACAATTGCTTGCCCAGTTTCTCGTCCGCCACGAAGGCCGGCGTGCCGGGCTTCGACGGCGGCAGGGACTTCAGGTATTTCGCCATGGCCGCCAGGTCGCCATCCGTCATGTGCTGCATGGAATGGGCCACCACGTCGTTCATGGCGCCGAACGACGCCGTATGGCCGTTGCGGCCCGTCTTCAGGAATTCGACGATATCGTTCGTGCTCCAGCGCGCCAGACCGCCGCCATGCTCATTGCGCAGGGAGGGTACGGACCAGCCGTCGATCACGCCGCCGCCCGCCAGGAAGGTGGTATTACCCGCATCCGTCAGCGATTTTTCCTGCATGCCCACGCCGCGCGCCGTGTGGCAGGCGCCGCAGTGGCCCAGGCCCTGCACCAGGTAGGCGCCGCGCAGCAATTGCGCGTCGCCCGTGGCCGGCGTTTTATACGGCTGCGGCGTGGGGGCAAACGCCCAGCGCCAGATGGTCAGCGGAAAGCGCATCGACAATGGCCACGGAATGTCGGCCGCCTTGTTCGGCGTCGGGTCCGCCTTCACGCCATGCATGAAATAGGCGTACAGCGCCTGCATGTCCGCCTCGCTCAGGCGCGAATACGAGGGATAGGGCATGGCCGGATACACGGTGTAGCCGTGCTTGGTCACGCCGGTGCGCATCAGCTTGTCGAAATCGGCAAAGCTCCAGTCGCCGATGCCGGCCTTTTTATCGGGCGTGATGTTGGTGGAATACACCTTGCCGATCGGCGTTTCCATGCCCAGGCCGCCCGCGAACGGTTTACCCTGCGTGCCGGCCGTGTGGCAGGCGATGCAGTCGCCGGCGCGGGCCAGGTATTCGCCCTGGCGTATCAGCTGGGCATTCGGAGTGGTGGCGGCCGTGGTGGCAGACAGGACGGTGCCGGAGGCGAGCGCCAGCAGCAGCGCGCCCACGGTATGGGTGAATGTGTTGTTCATCTTCTTGTTCTTTATCAAGCGACCAGGGGACGGGGATCTTGCAGGTATTGCTCGCGGATGGCCTTGGCCGACCAGTAGGTCAGCGCGCAGGCCAGGCCCGTCGGGTTGTAGCCTATGCCGACCGGGAACACGCTGGAACCGACGGCAAACACGTTGTGCACGTCCCAGCTTTGCAGGTAGCGGTTGACGACGCTGGTCCTGCGGTCCGCACCCATGGCCGTGCCGCCCGCCCAGTGCGTGGTCTGGTAGTTGCGCAGATCGAGGTGGTCGCCCACGCTCTTGACGGCAACCTTGATCGATTCCGGATTCATGGCCTCGGCCACCTTCATCATCTTGTCGGTGACGAAACGGCTCATCTTGATGTCGTTTTCCTTCCAGTCGAAGGTAAAGCGCAGCAATTGCTGGCCATACTTGTCCGTGTAGGTCGGGTCGAGGTCGACATAGCAGTCACGGTAAGTCATGTTGGCGCCATGGCAATCGAACGACACCGTGTTCAAATAGCTCTTCTTGACGGCCTTCTTCCAGGCCGCGCCCCAGGCGGGCGTGCCGTCCGGCGTGGCGATGCCGGAGATCGGCTTGGAGCCGGCCGGGTTGCACCAGGCGGGCGAACCGCCGACAAAACCCAGCGGGCCATGGTCGAAATTGTCGCCATTCCAGTCATCGAGCGCGACGCCCGTGCCGCCGGCGCCGATGAACGGGTTCGTGTTTGTGTCTTCCTTGAAGAAAGTCTGGATGGTCGACATCATCTGGTAGGCGATATTGCGCCCCACCACGCCCTCGTTGCTGACCGGGTCATACGGCTGGCCGATGCCCGACAGCAGGAACAGGTGCGCATTGTTGTAGGCAAACGCGCTGGCGATGACCAGCTCGGCAGGTTGCTCGACGGCCTTGCCATCCGCATTGATATACGTCACGCCCGTGGCGCGTTTTTTGCTGCCGTCGAGGTTGATGCGCACCACGTTGCAGTTGGCGCGCAATTCGAAATTGGCCACCATGCGCAAGGCCGGCATGATGTTGACGTTGGGCGAAGCCTTGGAATAGTTGTAGCAGGCGTAGCCGGAGCAGAAACCGCAGAAGTTGCACGGGCCCATCTGGCAGCCATACGGATTCGTGTACGGGCCGGACGCGTTCGACGAGGCGTTGACGAAGGGGTGGTAGCCGACGGCCTTGGCGGCGCGGCGGAACAGTTCTGCCGTGTACGGCACTTTTTGCGGCGCCAGCGCGTAATTGTCGGAGCGGTCGCCCTCGAACACATTGCCGTCGCCGACGACGATGCCGTTGACCTTGTACGCCTGGCCCGAGGTGCCGAAGACTTTTTCGACGAAATCGAAGTGCGGCTCCAGCTCGGCGTAAGTCACGCCAAAGTCCTGGATCGTCATGCCTTCGGGAATGAATTTCTTGCCGTAGCGGCGTTCGTAGTGGCTGCGGATCTGCAGTTCTTCCGGCAGGACGCGCCAGTGCATGCCCGACCAGTGCAAGCCCGCGCCGCCCACGCCCGTGCCGGGCTTGAAGGCGCCGATCTGGCGGTAGGGGACGGCCACGCCCGTGATGCTGTGGCGGAAGGTGAACGTGCTCTTCGACATATCCTGGAACAGCTTGCTGCGCTGAATATAGGTCAGCTCGTCGAGGGTCTTCGGATAGGCGCCGTCGGGATAGGTGTCGCGGTACTCGCCGCGTTCCAGCGCGACCACGTTCAGGCCCGCTTCCGTCAATTCCTTGGCCATGATGGCGCCGGTCCAGCCGAAGCCGACAATCACGGCATCGACAGGCTTCATTGTTACATCGGGTTTGATATCACTCATGATGGTTTTTCTTTTTCTTTGATCTGCTACGAATAACTGAAAAGGTTCAGGGCAAGGCGCATTGCCGCAGGCAGTACGCTAGTACGACCAGGCAGTGCAACGCCGCCATGGACGTTTTCAGGCGATGGATACTGGAGGCAACGGGTATTTCTTGCCATACTGTTCCACCCAGTCCATGTAGTCGGCGCGCGCGCCAGGAAAGCCCACCATCTTCCAGGCCAGCATGTCCTTGTTGCCGCCGTGCACGGGGTCGCAAAAATAGCCTTCGCGCGTGTTTTGCAGCAGCTGGTTGAAAAAGACCTTGGCCGGCACTGCGCCGATGTCCAGGGTGCCCTTTTGCAATTGCGTGATGACGGCGTCGCGCTCGGCCGCGGCCAATTGCACGAAAGGCTTGCCAAACTGCCGGTTGACGGCCGTGTTGACGCCGGCCAGGGCGCTCTGGTACAGCTCGCGCGGCGCCATGTGGAACTGGTAGCCGAACTGTTCGATCGACGGCACGAACGGCCCCTGCATGTACCACAGCGCGCCATACGCGTAAGGCGTGTTCATCTGCGCGTCGATGAATTCATGCGCGCCCGCTTCCAGCGCGCCCGGCCCTTCGGCGTCGGCCGGGATCAGCCGGTCGACCAGCGCCGTCAGGGTGGCCCATTCGGTGGCGTCGAAAAAACGCGGTTTGTAGGCCGGCTGGTCCTTGGAGACGGCCATGGCCAGGCCGCCGCCGGCGCCGGCCAGCAAGGCCACGGCAGGCGCAGCGCCGACGGCCTTGCGCAAGAAGTTACGCCGATGGGGCGAAATCCCGATGATTTTCATAGGTTTTCCTCAGGCGGCGCGAGCCGCCACAGTGATGGATGTGGGAGTCAGAAAGAAAATGCGGGCACGCGCCGCGCAGATGGCAGATTTCACGTAGAGATGACTGGGGTATCGCGGCGCGGCACGACAATCTGTTGGTTAATTGACCAACGTGATTGACAAGCGCTAGCTTTGCATTTACGGTGCGCATCGTACCATAATTAAAAGAAACCTTCAGAGACAGGCTAGACGTGATCAAAAAAGAGGCAGTGGCGCGTGGCCGCCCGCGCAAGGCGGGCGTGGAAGATGCGGTACTGGAAGCGATCGTCATGCTGGTGCGCCAGCATGGGCTGGAAGCGGTGACGATACAGATGGTGGCCGACGTGGCCGGCGTGGGGCGCCAGACGATTTACCGGCGCTGGCCGCGGCGCGAAGACATGCTGCTTGACGCGCTCGTCAAGCGCACGGCGGAAAAGCTGCAGCGCGCGCTCGACATGCCGGACGGCCAGGAAATCGAGGCGATCTGCGCGCGCATCTTCGACAACCTGAACGCCGATGGCCGCTTCACCTGCGATTTACTGGTGCTGATCCACGACGATGCGACGGCGCAGCAGCGCTTTCGCGAACAGATCGTCGCGCCGTGGATCGCCCTCGTGGTGCAGCGCCTGACGCAGATCGGCGTGCGCGCCGACCTCGACCTGCGCCTGTTTGCCTTCATGCTGCAATCGGCGCTCGTCTACCAGATGCAGCTGGGCGGCGTGCTCGACGGCGCCCTGCAGGAGCGTTGCTGCCGCTTCATCCGCAGCATGCTGTAGCGTAGCTGGCTATAATCGTGGCGAGTCCTTCCTCTCCACTACCAGAAAGCCAGCCCATGAGCCATGCATCTCCCGCCAGCCTGCAAGCGCCGCGCAGCCGTTTGAGCAGCAACGGCCCCGACCTGTCGCGCATCGTTGCCGGCATGTGGCGCATCGGCGAGTGGAATATGTCGGCGCAGCAGCGCCTGGCCTTCATCGAGCAATGCCTGGCGCTGGGCGTGTCCAGTTTCGACCATGCCGACATCTATGGCGATTACAGCGCCGAAGGCCTGTTCGGCGAAGCGCTGGCCCTGCAGCCGGGCTTGCGCGAGAAGATGGAGCTGGTCAGCAAGTGCGGCATCAAGCTGCTCTCGCCGCACCGCCCTGGCCACGCCATCCAGCATTACGACACGAGCGCGGCGCACATCACCAGTTCCGTGGAGCACACCCTGCGCCAGCTGCACACGGACCGCCTGGACTTGCTGCTGATCCACCGTCCCGATCCGCTGATGGATTTCGACGAAATCGCCGGCGCCTTCACGCAATTGCGGCGCGACGGCAAGGTGCTGCACTTTGGCGTGTCGAACTTCAGCCGCCACCAGTTCGAGTGCCTGCACCGGCGCTTCCCGCTGGTGACGAACCAGGTGGAATTTTCGCCGCTGCATGTGGCGCCCCTGTTCGACGAAACCTTCGACGGCTTGCAGGACGTGGGGGTGGCGCCGATGATCTGGTCGCCGCTGGCGGGCGGCCGCCTGTTCCAGGGCGGCGACGCGAACGTGGAGAATTTGCGCAATGTCATCAAGCAGATCGCCGACCAGCTGCAGCGCCCGTTTGCCAGCGTGGTGTTCGCCTGGATCATGCAACTGCCTTGCCGGCCCCTGCCGCTGACGGGCACGGGCCGCATCGAAGCGGTGGGCGTGGCCGTGGAAGGCACGCAGTTCACGCTCAGCCGCAGCGACTGGTTCGCCATCCTGCGCGCCGCGCGCGGGCATGAGGTGGCTTAACGTTTAATCAATCTCGTCCGGGTCGTTGAATACTTGAGGTAGCGCAATGCCGCGCCAGCCCAGGTGCCACGCCAGGTTCAGGGCCAGGGTGGCGGCGATGTAGACGGCGAAGAAGAGCGCGAAGAAACTGGTCTTCAGCCAGACCAGCAGGGCGACGGCGGCGATCAGCACCAGCAGCGCGGCCAGGCTTTTCTTTTGCTTGGAGCTGGGGAAGCGCAAGGTCGACACCATCAGGCTGCCCACGCCGACGAGCAGCAGCATGATCAGATAGCTGTGCAAGGTTGAATCGATGGGCGCCGGCCAGGCCACCACCACGGCCGCCACGCAGGCGGCGCCGGCCGTGATCGGCATGCCGACAAAATACATGGGGTCGGTATGCCCCACGTTCACATTGAAGCGCGCCAGGCGCATGGCGCCGCAGGCAACAAAGAAGAAGCTGGCCATGCCGCCAAAGCGCAGCAGCAGCGGATCATGCACGCCCATCTGCACGAAGCCATAGCAATACAACAAGACTGCCGGGGCGCAGCCGAAATTCATCACGTCGGCGATGGAATCGAGCTGCACGCCGAACTGCGAGCTGGTGTTCGTCAGCCGGGCCACGTAGCCGTCGAGGGCGTCAAAGACGCCGGCCAGCACCAGCAGCGCGGCGGCCAGCCGGTAGTCGGCCGGGTCGCCGGTACCGGCGTTATCGACGGAAATGACGATGCTGGCAAAACCGCAGGCTATCGACAGCAAAGTCACCATGCTGGGCAAGGCGTATTTGGCGCGCTGCAGGCGCGACTTGGGCAATGTATTCAAATTTATGGGCAATCAAGGTAGCGGGAATAAAACGGCGCAAGAGCAAACGGTGCATTATGCTCATTCTACCCTGCGCGGCCGCGGCGCCGTCGGCGCACGGGCGCGCGACATATCTTTTCATGGATGCTCTACGGCATATAAAAATGCCTTAGAATCGTTTCACGGGGCGGCATGACGTCCCACTCACCAGACAGGAGTCAGCTTGATAGCCTCGTTATCGCGTTGGAAACACAGCCTCCCCGCCTTCCTGGTCGTAGCACTGCTGAGCGCCTGCGGCGGCGGCAGCGGCGACAATCCGTCGGTGGGCACCTCGACGCCGGCAGGACAGCTGACCCAGGAACCGGGCGCGCCCGTCCTCAGCAATAATATCGCCACCGATGGCTTCAACTGGTTCAATTACCGGCGCGGCCAGACGGGCCTGGCACCGCTGGCGCGCAATAGCCTGATCGACAGCGCCGCCCTCGGCCATTCCAACTATCTTAACCTCAACAATGTTGTGGCGCACGAGCAAGTCCTGGGCAAGCCCGGCTTTACCGGCGTCAAGCTGGGCGACCGCCTGGCCAAGGCGGGCTACGTCGTCACCACGCTGCAGGGCGAAGTCATCGCCGGCGCCGCGAATACCTCGGGCTTTTACCTGGCCGAGGAATTGATCACGGCCATCTATCACCGCTTCGTCATTTTCGAGCCCCTGTTCAAGGAAGGCGGCGCGGGCGCCGCCGTCAACAACAGCGGCTATGCGTATTTCACCACGGACCTGGCCGGCAACAGCAGCTACGGCCCCGGACTGACGGCGGGGCAGATCGTCACCTACCCGTTCAGCGGCCAGCAGAAGGTCGCCGTTAGCTTTTCCAGCGATAACGAATCCCCCGATCCCGTGCCGAACCAGGACGTGGTGGGCTACCCGATCAGCGTGCACGCCAACTATGGCGCCGTCGTCAACGTGGCCACGTTCAGCGTGCGCCAGCGGGGCAGCGCCACGGACCTGCCGGTGCGCCTGCTCAGGAGCGACAGCGATGCGCATACGCCCGTTTCGGCCGCCGCCATCATCCCGCTGGCGCCCCTGAACGGGGCCACCACCTATGACGTGAGTTTCATCGGCAAAGTCAATGGCGCCGACCTCACGCGCACCTGGTCCTTCACGACACGCTAGGCGGCAGGCTGGCGTCAAGCGGGCGCAGTGCCGAGTACGACTGGATGTAAAATAGTGCTTCCTGCTTTATTGCCATTGACAAGTTTTGGGGCTCTCTGCACACCGGGCATGATGAAACCACACGCCACTTGCGATGATGAGGCCGCTGTTGCGGCTTCCGACATGGTCCGCGTTCTCGATGTCGAGAACGGACTGGGCCGTATCATGGGCGACCGCCTGCTGTACCTGAAAATCCTGCGCCGCTTCCTGCATGACCACGGCACCACGCCGTGCCAGATCCGCAGCGAATTCGACGCCGGCAATTACGCCGCCGCGCGCCTGAGGGCGCATACCCTGAAGGGCGCGGCCGGCATGATAGGCGCGCGCCAGGTGCACAGCCTGTCGGCAAGCCTGGAGGCGGCCCTGCGCGCGCAGGCGCCGGACCTGGCGCGGCAAATGCTGCAGCTGGAACTTGCGCAAGATCAATTACTAAGAGCCGTCAGCTCCATGCTGGGCACGCCGGAAGCTAGCCATACGGCGGCGCAGGACGTGGCGCCCAACCCGGCCGCGCCGGCCATCCAGCTGCTGCTGGCGCGCCTGGCCAGCCATCTGCGCGAAGGCGACGGCGCCGCCATCGACATCCTGGAAAACTCGGCCAGCCTGCTGGCAGCCAGTCTCGGCGTCAACGTCTACCAGGAAGTGGCGGCCGCCGCGCACGAGTTCGACTTCGACGGCGCCCTGGCGGCGCTGCTGCGGCGCCGCTAGCGCACAGTTCGCTACCGCTCAGCTGTTGTACAGCGCCTCTTCCGCATACGCCACGCCGCAACTCTTGCAACAGAAACGGCGCACGGCGTCGAGCGGCTTGTCGCAATACCAACACGCACCTTTTGGCGGCAGCGCTGCGATCAATTGCGGCAGGGAGGGCAACGGCGCCGCCACCTCTGCCCTGCTTTCCACGACTTCCGGCTGTTCGCTGTCCATGGCGCTTCCTTTCCTAGCGGCACTTCAGGGCCGCTCAGCAAGATTACGTCAGTGCAGTTTGGAGCCTATGACATTTCTCAACGGCGGCCATGCTTGCCGCATCGGCACCTTGAAATTTCCAAACGACAACGTTGTCTCTTAACACTACAATCGGTGTTCCGCTCACTCGCCGCGCGCCCACCATGAAACACATTCCCCTGCTGCTGTCCTGCCTGCTGCTCAGCGCCTGCGCCACGCGCCCGCCCACCGCCTACACGCTCAATTCGGGCGCCGAACGCACGCCGGAACAGCTGGCGGTGGTGTTCGAACACGCCGACCTGACCCTGCGCATCGACCCGGCCAAACGCAGCATTGCCGGCGACGCCCGCCTGACCTTCCTCGCCACGCGGCCAATCACGCGTTTCGCGCTGGACCTCGACCGCAACCTGCCCGTCGACGCCGTCGAAGTCGACGGCAAGGCGCTGCCGCCGCGGGACTATGCCAACCCGGACGGGCGCCTGAGCATGACCCTGCCGGCCACCATCGCGGCAGGCGCGCGCACCACCATCCGCGTCGTCTACCACGGCGTGCCGCACGTCGCCGTGAAAGCGCCGTGGGATGGCGGCATGGTGTGGTCGAGCACGGCCGATGGCGCGCCGTGGATCGCCAGCGCCGTGCAAGGCGAGGGCTGCGACCTGTTCTGGCCCTGCATCGACCACCCGATGGGCAAGGCGCAGCTGATCGACCAGCACATCCAGGTGCCGGCGCCGCTGGTGGCGGCCGGCAACGGCGTCGCGCTCGGCATGGATGAAGCCGACGGCTGGCGCACCTGGCACTGGCGCGCCAAACATCCGAGCACCTACGGCATTGCCCTCAACGTGGCGCCCTACCGCAGCCTGCAGGGCGACTATGCGAGCCGCTACGGCAACCGCATCCCCCTGCAATTCTGGTATTTGCCGGAAAGCGAAGCCAAAGCGGGCGCCCTGTTCGCGGAATTGCCGCCCATGCTGGACTTTTTTGAAAGCGTCATCGGCCCCTACCCGTTTGGCGATGAAAAAGCCGGCATCGCCGAAACCCCGCACAAGGGCATGGAACACCAGACCATCAATGCCTATGGCAACAAATTCGCCAAGACCAGCTATGGCTACGATGAATTGCTGCAGCATGAGTTTGCCCATGAATGGTTCGGCAACCAGCTCACCAACAGCAACTGGGACGACATGTGGCTGCACGAAGGCTTCGGCACATACATGCAAGCGCTGTACATGCAATATCTGCGGGGCGAGCAGGAATATTTTGCTTCATTGCAGCACATGCGCGCCGGCATCGTCAACAAGGCGCCCATGGTCTCGGGCAAGCCGAAAACAGAGGAGGAAGTCTACGACCTGAAGAAGGGCGGACCGGGCGGCGATATTTATGTGAAAGGGGCGCTGGTGCTGCACACCTTGCGCGGCCTGATCGGCGACGACGCCTTCTTCCGCGCCGTGCGCCTGCTCGTCTACGGCACGGAACAGCCGCGGCCGGGCCAGTTCCAGCCCCGCTACGGCAGCACGAAGGAATTCATGGCCATCGTCAATAAAGTCACGGGCAGCAATTACGACTGGTTTTTCCAGGCTTATCTGTACCAGGCGGCGCTGCCGGAGCTGTCCGCCGTGCGTGACGACGGCACCTTGCGCCTGCTATGGAAGACGCCGGCTGACATCGCCTTCCCGATGCCGGTGGAAGTGCGTATCGGCAAGGAAATCCATACGGTTTCCATGTCGCTGGGCATAGGCGAACTGCCCCTGCCGGCTGGCGCCACGTACACGCTCGACCCGCGCTCGCGCGTGCTGCGCCGCGCCGAGCATATCGAGGCATTCCAGAAATTCAGGGAAGACCAGGCGAAGGGGAGGAAGGGGTGACGCGGCAGTGAATTCATCAAACCCGGCATTTGCTTTGGGGGTCGAAGCTGGCAGCATCACGGATGCCTGCCACCTATTTCCGGAAACTGCGCACCGCGTCATTGGCATTGTCAGCAATGACTTTTTGCAGCTTAGGCTGCTTCGCGTATTTCACGC
Source organism: Janthinobacterium sp. GW458P (assembly GCF_002127585.1). Classification (GTDB taxonomy): domain Bacteria; phylum Pseudomonadota; class Gammaproteobacteria; order Burkholderiales; family Burkholderiaceae_D; genus Janthinobacterium. Next base: position 27,495 of record NZ_NEGZ01000045.1, on the reverse strand, counting down.
GCAAGCGCTTCAATTGACGCTGCGCGGCACCGCACGACTGCTCGATGGCTTGCGTGATCTCGCGCTGGCGCGCCTTGTCATTCTCATCCCACTCGCCGGCGAAGTGCTCGCACATCTGCGCATTTTCGACGAACCGCGCCACATCCTGCGGCATTTTTTCCTGCGCGCCAGCCAGCAGGGGCAGGCAGGCGAACATGACAGCTAGCACCAGTTTCATCCGCTTCTCCTTATTTGCCGATGCAGAAACGGCTGAAAATCACGCCCAGCAGATCGTCAGGCGAGAATTCTCCCGTGATGCTCGACAGCTGCACCTGCGCCAGGCGCAGCTCTTCGGCGAACAGGTCCAGCGACTGGTCGTCCTGCGCCGCATGCTCGGCGGCGATATGCAAGTGCTTGCCGGCCGACTTGAGCGCGATCAAATGGCGTTCGCGCGCCAGGTACAGCGATTCGCCCGTCTGCTGCCAGCCGGCGATGCGCAGCAGCTCGGCACGCAGCAGGTCGATGCCGATGTGCTCATGGGCCGACAGGTACACATGGGTGGCGTCCGGCATGCTGTCCACGCCGGGCTTGTGGCCAGAGAGATCGATCTTGTTCCACACGCGCACCACGGGCACGCCTTCGGGGAAGGCGGCAACGATGGTTTCATCGGCCAGCGTGGGGCCGTGGTCGGCGTCAAGCAGGTGCAGGATGACGTCGGCCTTGCCGATTTCGCCCCAGGTGCGCTCGATGCCGATGCGCTCGACGGCGTCGATGGTGTCGCCCGCGCTGCGGATGCCGGCCGTGTCGATGATGTTGAGCGGAATGCCCTCGATCTGGATGGTTTCGCTGACCTTGTCGCGCGTGGTGCCGGCGATCGGCGTCACAATTGCCACGTCGGCGCCCGCCAGCGCGTTCAGCAAGGACGATTTGCCCACGTTGGGCTGGCCGGCCAGCACGACATTCAAGCCTTCGCGCAGCAGCGCGCCCTGCGCCGCCTGGGCAAACACTTTATTTAACGCTGCGATGACGGCCTTTAACTGGCCGCGCGCATTCGATTTTTCCAGGAAATCGATTTCTTCCTCCGGGAAGTCCAGCGTTGCCTCGACCAGCATCCTCAAACCCGTCACCTGCTCCACCAGCGCGTGGATGGTGTTGGAGAACGCGCCCGACAGCGATTGCGAGGCGGACTTGGCGGCCGCTTCCGTGGAAGCGTCGATCAGGTCGGCCACGGCTTCGGCTTGCGCCAGATCAAGCTTGTCATTCAAAAACGCGCGGCGCGTGAATTCGCCCGGTTCGGCCAGGCGCAGGCCGCTGTCCTTGCCCGCTTCCAGCACGCGCGCCAGCAGCAGCTGCAGCACGATGGGGCCGCCATGGCCCTGCAATTCCAGCACGTCTTCGCCCGTGTAGGAATGCGGACCCTTGAAGTGGATGGCGATGCCCTGATCGATGATGGCGCCATCGCTTTCCGTGAACGGCAAATAGGTGGCGTGGCGCGGTTTCAGCGTTTGCGCGCCGAACAGGGCCGTCATCAACGGTGCAAGGTTTTTGCCGGAGGCGCGTACCACGCCGATGCCGCCGCGTCCCGGTGCGGTGGCGATGGCGGCGATAGGGGAAGAATCAAGTTTCATGGCGTAATTGTAGTGTATTCGGGGAAGGCTGCAGGGGCCGCGCTATTGTCAGCGACAAAGCGGGCGCACATGAAAAGGGAGGTCTGTGGAAAACCGGCAAAACCCACCTTTTTTGACATCGGACCCACTGGGTCCGATGTCAAAAAAAAGCCCGCGCGAGGCGGGCTTTCTGTTCGCTGGCCGAAATTACTTGGCGGCAGGCGCGTATTTCTTGGTGATCACCCATTGCTGGCCGATCGACAGGACGTTGTTGACGACCCAGTAGAGCACCAGGCCCGACGGGAAGAAGAAGAACATCACCGAGAATGCCAACGGCATGAACAGCATCATCTTCGCCTGCATCGGATCGGCCGGGGCCGGGTTCAGCTTGGTCGTGATATACATCGAGATCGCGTACAGCACGGGCAGGATGCACCATGGGTCATGCTGGGCCAGGTCGGTGATCCAGCCTATCCATGGCGCGCCGCGGATTTCCACGGACGCGTTCAGCACCCAGTACAGGGCGATAAAGACCGGCATCTGGATCAGGATAGGCAGGCAGCCGCCCAGCGGATTGATCTTTTCCGTCTTGTACAGCTCCATCGTGGCCTGGTTCATCTTTTGCGGGTCGCCCTTGTAGCGCTCGCGGATCGCCTGCATCTTCGGCGTGACCAGTTTCATCTTGGCCATGCTGCGGTAGCCGGCGGCCGACAGGGGGAAGAACGCCAGTTTGATCAGGATCGTGAAGGCGATGATGGTCCAGCCCCAGTTGCCCAGCACGCTATGGATGTGTTCCATGACCCAGAAGATCGGCTTGGCGATGATGGTCAGCCAGCCGTAATCCTTGACCAGTTCCAGGCCAGGCGAAACGTTTTCCAGCAGGTGCGCGATTTGCGGACCCGAGTACAGCTTGCTGTCCATGCTGGCCGAGGCGCCGGGCGCCAGAGTAGGCAATGGCAGCACGTTGCCGATGGCGTACAGGTTGGTGTCGAGTTTTTTCGTGAAGATGTCGCGCTTGACGTTCTCGGGCGGCACGAAGGCCGACACGAAGAAGTGTTGCGAAATCGCAAACCAGCCGCCGTTCGCCGATTGCGGATGCAGGCCCTTCATGGCGTTGTCGTTGCCCTTCTTCTCATCTTCCACGGCTGCTTTTTCGATCTTCTCGAACGTCATCTTCTGGTACTTGTCCTGTGGCGTGTACAGGGTAGGGCCGGTGAAGCTGCTGTTGAAGAAGGAGTCGCCGACCGGCTTGTTGCCGTCATGCGTCAGTTGCAGGTACAGCTGCGGCGTGACGGGCGCGGCGCCCACGTTGGACACGTCGTGGCGCACGTCGATGACGTAGTCGCCGCGCTTGAACGTGAACGTCTTGGTCAGCTTGACGCCGCCTTCGACCGCTTCCATGACCAGCTGGATCTGCTTGCCGTCCGCCAGGGTGCGTACGCCAGGCTGTACGGTAAAGCCCGAGTTATGCGTGGGGAACGGACCGCCGACCAGGCCCGACTGCGCCAGGTAGGTGTGGTTGGCGCCGACGTCGAACAGCACTTCGTTTTGCTTGCCTGCGTCAGGCTGGCACCATTTGAACAGGCCGAAGCAGCCGCCGAACCAGCCCGGATTGCCCGCGCCCTTGAATTTCAGCAATTCCAGACGCTTGACCTGGCCGCCCAGGGTGTCGATATCGACCTTGATGACGTCGGTGGTGATGGTAATCACTTCGCGCTTGAACGCGGCGGGATCGGTCGCTTCGCCAGGCACGGCGGTCGCGCCGGCAGCAGCCAGGGCGGCCGTCTTGGCCGGGGTGACAGGCGCCTTGGCGGTTTGTTCCGTGTTCGCGGAGAACATCGACGGCTTGCCGTTCGAGATCATCCATTCGTTCCAGAGAATTACCAGCGAGACGGAAAACACGATCCACAGGATGGTACGTTTATTGATATCCATTAGGGTATTTGTCAGGAGTGGTTGCAACCGCAAGCGGTCGTTGAAGATTGTTTGCAATCGGCCGGCGGCACCGGGTCGACGCCCCCTTCATTCCAGGGGTGGCAACGGCACAGGCGCTTGGCAGCCAGCAGGCTGCCCTTGGCAGTACCGTGCACGCGCAGCGCTTCCATCGCGTAATGCGAACAGCTCGGATAGAAACGGCAATTCTGTCCCAGCATGGGGCTGATCAGCAACTGATAAGCGCGCAGCAGGAACAGCAGCAGGGTTTTCATGGCGCGGATGGTGGTGGCGCAGCAACAGAACGGGCCTGGGCGGCGATTTGCGCCGCGAACAGGCGGCCCAATTCCTCACGCAGCTCGGCTTTGAGCCTGGTCGTGGTGGCCGGGCCATCCTTGCTGTTGACGGCGCGCGACAGACGCACCACGCAGTCGACCGGCGGCATCGCGCTGTTGCGAAACAGCTCGCGCGTGACGCGCTTGATCGTGTTGCGGGTCGCCGCGCGCGGCGCGAAACGCTTGGCCACAACGACGCCCAGCCGCGCATGCGGCAATTGATTGTGTCGGGTGTACAGCACAAAATGCGCTGTTTTTTGCGAAGGGCGCAAACGAAAAACGGATGAAAATTCATCCGTTTTAACGATACGCCGAAAGCGCGCGAAGTCGTGTGAACCTTCGCGTTGATTGCCGACTGGAGTACAGCTAGCCACGCGATCAGCTGTCAACGACAAGCCTAGACGGCCAGACGTTTGCGGCCTTTTGCGCGACGTGCGTTGAGCACATCACGGCCACCACGGGTAGCCATACGAGCGCGGAAGCCGTGCGTACGCTTGCGGCGAACGACGGAAGGTTGGTAAGTACGTTTCATGTTGGTCTCGCTAAAAACAAAAAAAATGCAAAATCGGGTCTGACGTCCCGTCAGTTTTTGGTGCCAATGACAATCGCGCACTTATGCCAAGGCACAAGCTGGCCAATCTCATCGCCCGCTGGAACGCGCACCAAATCGACTACGCGGAGCGATTTGCGGCCTCCGGTGCTCACTGTGCCTTCGCACAGTTGCGCGCCTCAGCCACAACTCATCACCGCTCGCTACGATTTGGCACTGCGTCGTTAATCCACGCTTAGTCCATATTGTCGTTCCAAATGAATAAACACGGAATACGGGCGGGGAACCCTGAATTATTCAGCATATGCCCCCCTCTTGTCAAGGATTGCCGTGATCGCCAGGAAATTTGCGCGCCGCTCCCCATCTGCCGCCAAGCCCGCACCAGCACTGCCTGAGACGGGATAACCGGGGGATAAGTCTGCTCTTATGCACACGGCGCCCCACCCTGCCGCAGAAAAATAACAGTCGTGCCTGTGGATAACTTTGTCAGTCGGGAGTAGAATAGCGCATTACGTGTGGCGAGCCCTCGCGCGACGCCGGCCTTGCAACACGGTGACCGCAGGGCAGAATCGATACGCCCTCCCACACCTTTTCACATAGACATACATGGATAATTTCTGGCAGGCCTGTTCCGCGCAGTTGGAACTGGAGCTGACACCGCAACAATTCAGTGCGTGGATCAAACCGCTTATCCCTCTCGACTACGAGGAGGGCAAGCTGCGCATTGCTGCGCCCAATCGCTTCAAGCTCGACTGGGTCAAGACCCAGTTCGCCAGCCGCATCACGGCGCTGGCCATACAATACTTCGAAGCGCCGACGGAAGTGCAGTTCGTGCTCGACCCGCGCCTGGCCCTGCCGAAGAAGCCCGTTGCCGCCAGCACCCCGGCCAGCGATCCGAATGGCGGCGCCCCCAGCGCGCGCGCCGCGGAGCCGCAGCCGAGCGTGCCGGAACTGAGCATCGGCGCCGCGCCGCGCCGCGAGCAGAGCCGCATCAACACCGACCTGACCTTCGACAGTTTTGTGACCGGCAAGGCCAACCAGCTGGCGCGCGCCGCCGCCATCCAGGTGGCGAACAATCCGGGCGTGTCGTATAACCCGCTGTTCTTCTACGGCGGCGTCGGCCTGGGTAAAACCCACTTGATCCACGCCATCGGCAACCAGGTGATGGCTGACAATCCGGGCGCGAAAATCCGCTACATCCACGCAGAACAGTACGTTCGCGACGTAGTGACCGCTTACCAGCGCAAGGGTTTCGACGATTTCAAGCATTACTATCACTCGCTCGACATGCTGCTGATCGATGATATTCAATTCTTTGGCGGCAAGAGCCGCACGCAGGAAGAGTTTTTCTATGCGTTCGAGGCATTAATTGCCGCAAAGAAACAGATCATCATCACTTCGGATACCTATCCGAAGGAAATCACGGGCATGGACGACCGTTTGATCTCGCGCTTCGACTCGGGCCTGACGGTGGCCATCGAACCGCCGGAACTGGAAATGCGCGTGGCGATTTTGCTGAAGAAAGCCAAGCAGGAAGGCGTGACCTTCTCCGACGACGTGGCTTTCTTTGTCGCCAAGCACTTGCGCTCGAACGTGCGCGAGCTCGAAGGCGCGCTGCGCAAAATTCTGGCGTACTCGCGTTTTCATGGCAAAGATATAACGATTGATATCGTCAAGGAAGCCCTGAAGGACTTGCTGTCGGTGCAGAACCGCCAGATTTCCGTGGAAAACATCCAGAAAACGGTGGCGGACTTCTTCAATATCAAGGTGGCCGACATGTATTCGAAGCGCCGTCCCGCGAATATCGCCCGGCCGCGGCAGATCGCCATGTACCTGGCCAAGGAATTGACGCAGAAGAGCCTGCCGGAAATCGGCGAGCTGTTCGGCGGCCGCGACCACACCACGGTGCTGCATGCCGTGCGCAAGATCGCGCTGGACCGCACCAAGAACCCGGAATGCAACCATGAACTGCATGTGCTGGAGCAAACATTGAAAGGCTAAGAACGCCTGACCAAACCTGCTGCGCGTCGCGATTCGCGGCCTGCGATGCTCACTGTGCCAAAGCACGGCTCCGCGTCTCGGCCACGACTCACTGCCGCTCGCTACGGTTTGCTCAGGCGTTGCAAGCACGACTTGGCAAGGCTGGCTCAAAACGTGCTTTACCCTTATTATCTGGGAGGGCGCCGCAGCCGGTCTGTCGGGGCTCCCCATGGCAAGAATTGTTAAATTAATACGTTAAACGTCGTACTGTTCAACCTATACATTGAGGATAAATATGCAATTGGTCAAAACCACCCGAGATACCCTTCTCCGGCCACTGCAGATCGTGAGCGGTATTGTCGAGCGTCGGCACACTATGCCGATTCTGGCCAATATCCTCATCCGCAAAGACGGTGAAAATGTCTCCTTCCTGTCGACCGACACCGAAGTGCAGATCACCACGCACGCGGAAATCGGTTCCGGCGCGGACGTCACCGGCACCACCGTGGCCGCGCGCAAGCTGCTGGACATCCTGCGCGCGCTGCCCGAATCGGGCGACGTCACGATGACCCTGCTCAACAAGCGCCTGACCGTGCAAACGGGCAAGTCGCGCTTCGCGCTGCAAACCCTGGCGGCGGAAGAGTTTCCTACTGTGCAACAGGCGGAAAGCTACAACGCCTCCGTCACCCTGCCGCAGAAAACGCTGAAGCACCTGTTCAACATGGTGCATTTCTCGATGGCGCAGCAGGACATCCGCTATTACCTGAACGGCTTGCTGCTGGTTCTGGATGGCAATCATGTCATCGCCGTGGCCACCGACGGGCACCGCCTGGCGTTTTGCCAGGTGGCCACCGAGCAGACGTTCGCGCGCCAGGAAGTCATTATTCCGCGCAAGACCATCATCGAACTGCAGCGCCTGCTGGAAGAGAACGACGAGCCGGTGCAGCTGGACATCGCCGCCAACCAGGTGAAACTGACCTTTGCCGACATCGAACTGATCTCGAAGCTGGTGGAAGGCAAGTTCCCCGACTACACGCGCGTGATTCCTAAAGGCTACAAAAACGACTTCACCATCGGCCGCGATGAGCTGCTGCGCTCGCTGCAACGCGCCGCCATCATGACCAGCGACAAGTTCAAGGGCGTGCGCTGCATCATCACCCCGGGCAGCATGAAGATCAGCTCGACCAATGCGGACCAGGAAGAAGCCGTCGAAGAGCTGGAAATCGACTACGGCGGCGACTCCGTCGACATCGGCTTCAACGTGACCTACCTGCTGGACGTGCTGAACAACCTGAAGTGCGAATACGTCAATATCGCGCTGGGCGACTCGAACTCGTCCGCACTCATCTCCATCCCTGACAATGCGGACTTCAAGTACGTTGTCATGCCGATGCGCATTTAAGCGTAACCCAATGCAAAACTGGGGCCAGGCCTACAAGGCCCGGCCCCGCAATCAGCAATCGTTATTTGAGAAAGCAGTCCATGTCCGAGAATCCACAAGACACCCCGATCCAGGCCAAAACGGAAGAATACGGCGCCGCCTCCATCCAGATCCTGGAAGGCCTGGAAGCCGTACGCAAACGCCCGGGCATGTACATTGGCGACACCTCGGACGGCACCGGCTTGCACCATCTGGTATTCGAAGTGCTGGACAACTCCATCGATGAGTCGCTGGCAGGCCATTGCACGGAAATCCACGTCACCATCCACAGCGACAATTCGATCTCGATCACCGACAATGGCCGCGGCGTGCCGACCGGCCTGAAAATGGACGACAAGCATGATCCGAAGCGTTCGGCGGCGGAAATCGTCATGACCGAGCTGCACGCGGGCGGCAAGTTCGACCAGAACTCGTATAAAGTATCGGGCGGTTTGCACGGCGTGGGTGTGTCCTGCGTCAATGGTTTGTCGAAATTGCTGAAACTGACCATCCGCCGCGACGGCAAGGTCCATTACATGGAATTCGTGCGCGGCGTGCCGCAAGACCGCCAGATCGTCATGGCCAGCGACGTCGCGACGTCGCCGATCAAGGTCATCGGCGAGACGGACAAGCGCGGCACGGAAGTGCACTTCTGGGCCGACGAAGAGATTTTCACGCACGTGGAATTCCACTACGAAATCCTGGCCAAGCGCATCCGTGAACTGTCCTTCCTGAACAACGGCGTCAACATCAAGCTGTCGGACCAGCGCACGGGCAAGGAAGAAGTCTTCGCCTTCGAAGGCGGCACGCGCGGCTTCGTCGAATACATCAACAAGGCCAAGTCGGTCTTGCACCCGACCATTTTCCAGGCCACGGGCGAGCGCCTGTCGGACCAGGGCACCAACATCACGGTCGACGTGTCGATGCAGTGGAACGATGCCTACAATGAACAGGTGCTGTGCTTTACGAATAACATCCCGCAACGCGACGGCGGCACCCACCTGACGGGCTTGCGCGCGGCCATGACGCGCGTGATCAACAAGTACATCGACGAGCAGGAATTCGCCAAGAAGGCGAAAGTGGAAATCAACGGCGACGACATGCGCGAAGGCCTGACCTGCGTGCTGTCGGTGAAAGTGCCGGAACCGAAATTCTCGTCGCAGACGAAGGACAAGCTGGTGTCGTCGGAAGTGCGCGGCCCCGTCGAGGAAATCGTCGCCAAGACCCTGGCCGATTACCTGCAGGAAAAACCAAACGACGCCAAGATCATTTGCGGCAAGATCGTCGAAGCGGCGCGCGCCCGCGAAGCGGCCCGCAAGGCCCGCGACCTGACGCGCCGCAAAGGCATCATGGACGGCCTGGGCCTGTCGGCCAAGCTGGCCGACTGCCAGGAAAAAGACCCCGCCCTGTGCGAACTGTACATCGTCGAGGGTGACTCGGCAGGCGGCTCGGCAAAACAGGGGCGCGACCGCAAGTTCCAGGCCATTTTGCCGCTGCGCGGTAAAGTCCTGAACGTGGAAAAAGCCCGTTTCGAGAAAATGCTGTCGTCCGAGCAGATCACCACCCTGATCGCCACCCTGGGCACCTCGATCGGACCGGACGAATTCAACGTCGAGAAACTGCGCTACCACCGCATCATCATCATGACCGATGCGGACGTCGACGGCGCCCACATCCGCACCCTGCTGCTGACCCTGTTCTACCGCCAGATGCCGCAGCTGGTCGAGCGCGGCCACATCTACATCGCGCAACCGCCGCTGTACAAGGTCAAAGCGGGCCGCGACGAGCGCTATCTGAAAGATGACGCCGAAGAAGCGAGCTACATGATGACGGTGGCGCTGAACACGGCCGTGCTGGTGCCGCGCGAAGGCGCGGAAGGCATTTCCGGCGAGACCCTGGCCGAGCTGGTGCGCAAGTTCAACCTGTCGAACACCATCATGACGCGTTTGACCCGCGTCATCGACCGCGCCGCCCTGACGGCCATCATGACGGGCACGCAGCTGGACCTGTCGACCCTGGAACAGGCGGAAAAATCCGCGCTGGCCCTGCAGACGGCCATCAACGATACCGCCGTGCAAGTACACGTGCGCTCCGATGACTTGTCGGAAAAACACATGCTGCGCATCGAGCGCATGCACCACGGCAACGTCAAGGTCAGCGCCATCGACGCCGACTTCGTGCAAGGTCCGGACTACGCCGTGCTGAGCAACGGCGCCGCCACCTTCGAAGGCTTGATCGGCGAAGGCGCGTTCGTGCGCCGCGGCGAAGGCGAGCGCGTCAAGGAAATCGCCGTCGTCGACTTCCACCAGGCCATGCAATGGCTGCGCGACGAAGCCGAACGCACCGTCTCGAAACAGCGCTACAAAGGTCTGGGCGAAATGAACCCGGATCAATTGTGGGAAACGACGATGGACCCGACCGTGCGCCGCCTGTTGAAAGTGCAGATCGAAGACGCCATTGCGGCGGACCAGATCTTCACGACCTTGATGGGCGACGACGTGGAACCACGCCGCGCCTTCATCGAAAACAATGCGCTGCGCGCGGGGAATATTGACGTGTAAGCCAGCTGTTCCGGTTTGCGTTACAGCCAAGGCGGCCCTTCCGGGGGCCGCTTTTTTATGTCCGCAAAAATCTCAGCCTGCATTGACATACTTGCCAAAAGCAATCAATAATCTGCCATAAGCAAGTAAATGGAGGCTGCACATGCATACGGATCAACTCAGCGAACGCACGGAGATCGTGCGCCGGTTTAACCGTTTCTATACGCGCCAGATTGGCGTGCTGCATGAACACCTGCTGGACAGCGCGTTTTCGCTGACGGAGGTGCGCATCCTGTACGAATTGGCGCATCGGGAGCAATTGACCAGTGCGGACCTGTGCCGCGAACTGGGCTTGAACGCGGGCTACCTGAGCCGTGTCATTGCCGGGTTCGAAAAGCAGGGGCTGATCGCCAAGACGCGTTCGCCCACGGATGCGCGCGCCACGCAATTGCAGCTGACCGAACAGGGACAGCGCACCCTCGCACCCTTGGTCGAGGCGTCGCGGCGCGACGTGGCGGCCATGCTGGAACGCTTGCCGCCGACGGCGCAGCAGGATCTGGTCGCGGCCATGGAGCAAATCCAGGGATTGCTGGGGGAGCCATCGCCCAGCTATATCCTGCGCAATCCGCAGCCGGGCGACATGGGCTGGATCATCCACCGGCAAGCCGTGCTGTATGCGCAGGAATATGGCTGGAACAGCGAGTACGAGGCGCTCGTTGCCGAGATTCTTGCCAAGTTCGTGCGCGAATTCAACCCGGCCCGCGAGCGCTGCTGGATCGCCGAGAGGGACGGCAAGGTAATCGGTTCCGTCTTCATCGTCCGCCAGGACGACACGACGGCCAAGCTGCGCCTGCTGTATGTTGATCCCTGTGCGCGCGGCCTGGGCATCGGCAGCCGCCTGGTCGATGAATGCCTGCGCTTCAGCCGCCAGGTCGGCTATACGAAAATGGTGTTGTGGACCAACAGCATCCTCACCGATGCCCGGCGCATCTACGACAAGGCAGGCTTCCATCTGGTCGAGGAAGAGGCGCATCACAGCTTTGGCAAGGACTTGCTCGGCCAGGTGCTGGCGCGCGACCTGTGCCGCCCCGTGCCGCCGCATGTCACTGTGGCGGCGACAGGACAGTAGCCGCCGTTTTCCTGGCCCATCTCCCCACTGTCCCCAAGAAACCAGTACACTAGTTCCTGAGCGCAACTAATTTTGTACGCGCGCCATGCCGCCTGCCGTTGCCGGGAGACGGCCCTGCCGCAAGGCCTGTTGTCCGCCTGGACGAATGCAATGTTCACTTCGCGCAGCCTGTCGCCTGCCTTCTATTACCTGTTCTTTTCAGGAGAACGGGAGCAGCAGCAGCGCTTTTTCAAGGAACTGCGTTTCATTTCGATAGCCATCCTGACGTTTGGCCTGGCTTGCTGGCTGGTCACGTTCAGCCTGACCTTGCCGCGCGCCTCGCTCGATCATGCGCAGGCGGCGCTGGGCGTGGCGGGCATGCTGGCCGGGCTGCTGCTGACCGTGTATGCAAGGTCGCTGCAGGCGATTATCGCCAGCGGCACGATCAGCGTGCTGTTCATCGCTTTCAGCTTTCGCGTGCTGATGCTGGGCACGGAAGATCCCGCTTTCTGGGTGTTGCCGCTGGGCGTGATGATCACGCTGACGACGGCGCCCATCTTCAGCGGCATCGCGTATTACCTGGGCGTGTCGCTGTGCGTGTGGGCCATCCTGGGGCTGGGGCAGTTTCCCGTGCATGCGGGCCAGGCCGACCAGCATTGGCCCGTGCTGGCCGTCATCATCAGCGTGATCATCGGCCTGGCGCTGAACATCTATTTTCTCGTCTTGCGCATTCACAACTACCGCGCCCAGCGCGAGCTGGCGACGATGGCCTACAAGGATGGCTTGACCGGGCTCAACAATCGCCGCATGTTCACGCAAGGCGCGCGCGCGCTGCAGCGCACGGCGCGCACGCCCGCCTATTTCCTGATGATCGACATCGACGACTTCAAGCAGATCAACGACGTGCATGGCCATGACGTGGGCGATGAAGTGCTGAAAAAGACGGCCGAAGTGATCGCCGGGCTGTCGGGCGAGCACCTGTGCGGCAGGCTGGGCGGCGAGGAATTTGCCGTCATCTACGTGGGCGAAAAGAACGCGGCCTGCGCCTTTGCCGCGCAGCTGGTCGATGCCGTCGAGGCGGCGTTCGTGCCGGAACGCAAGGTGTCCGTCAGCATCGGCGTCGCGGAACTGATCAAGGAAGCGGACCTGTCGCACAGCTACCGGCGCGCCGATGAATCCTTGTACCAGGCCAAGAAAAGCGGCAAGAACCGCTACGTGCTCAACGCCGCCTGAACGCCGCCGTCCGGGTGGGCATCGAGCAGCGCCAGCAAGGCTTGCGGCGCAATCTTCCACGGCTCGCGCTGCTCGGGGTCCACCTCACTCCAGCTGTCCTGCGCGCCGATCTTGAGAATGGTCAAGGGAATGTCCTTGCTCTCAAAGAAGGCCAGCATGCGGCGGATCAAACGGCTCACCTTGGCGTGGTCTTCCTGGTACAAAGAACAGGTATAGAAGCAGCCCTTCTCTCCCATGCGCAATTTCCTGGCCGCGCCGTCACGCGACTGGAACACGTACTTGTGCAGGAACTCGGTCACGACCTCATCGTCAACAGGAATACGGCAGGAAATGGTGATCTTGGCCATGGCAAGGGGGACAGTGATTCAATAGACTAGCTTAGCAGAAAGCGTTTCATTCCTGAAATGTTAAGATCGCCCCGCGCGCATGCCGGCGCCCGGACCGGCATGGCGTCTCGACCAGGATTGCCATTGAACCTACGCCTCATCTATCCCCTGCTGTCGCTGTGCGCGGCCCTGGGCACGTCACCGTTTGTGCTGGCGCAAACGCCAGCGACTGAAGACGCCGCCTTCGTGGCCGCCACCGTGCCCGTCAGCGTGCCGTCGCCGCCGCTCAGCCTGAACGAGCATCCGCAAATCCGCGCCAGCGTTTTCAAGCTGCTCGGTTATGCGCGTGGCGACTATACGCAGGGCGATACCCTGATTGCGCTGCAGGTACTCGACAGCATGCGTTCGCTGGAACACATCCAGCGCACCATGCTGCCCGACGGGCGTTCCGTGCTGGCGTCCATCAACCCCGGCACGCACGGCGCGCAGCGCGCCGCCATGCTGTTCGATCCGCAACGCAAGCTGTTGGCGCTGGCCCTCGTCAACGGCCATTGCCAACACGACATTGGCGACGCCGTGCCCGCCTGCCTGCCGTCCACGCACGCCGTGCTGACGGTGTTTTTACCGCCGGACGCGGACGACGAGATGGCCGCGCCGCTGCTCGTGTGGGCGCGGCAGCTGCCGCCCATGCTGGCGCAGGCGGCGCCGGTACAACGGCAAAGCATTGCTGCGGTGGAATACATCACCACGCGCCCCGGCCAGCCCGGCTGGGAGCCGCGCGACGTGCCGCCCGGCTTTCCTGCCAGTCTGATGCATTTGCTGCTGCCGGCCGCCGAGTTGACGGGCCGCGCCAGCGGCGGCAGGGTCATCGCAGCGGCCGGCCCGGCCGGCACGCCCGCGGAAGCGGCCGAGGCCGGCGACGCGCCCCTGCCCGACACCAGCATCACCCTGCGCAGCTATGCCGATTTCCACTGGGTGCTCAATACCTATGCCAGGCTGGCCAAGGGCGCGCAAGTGAAGGGACATGACGACAAGGTCGTCTTCACCGGCAACGACGCGAGCGGCCGCTACACGGTGACCCTGCGCGAGCCGGGCACGAAAGATAGCGTACTCATCACCGTAGCCAGCTGGCGCACAAAATAAGGAAGGCGAACAGGGAAAGCATTGCCATTACGCATAAGAACATGGCATTTTGGCATTTTGCGGTATGATTTCCGGCCGTGCGGCGTGGCCTCATCCCTGCCTCGCCCACCCAGCCCTTCAAGCCAGCCACGCTTGCGTAGCATCCTGTCCTAAGGAGTCATATGTTCGGTTTTAACCTGCGCGTCGCCAAGATGGTGTGGACGGCTTTTCTCGTCGCTTTTTTGTTATTTCTCACCTACAAGGTCTCGTCGACCCTGATCGTCGTGGTGTTTGCCGTGTTCTTCAGCTACCTCGTGTATCCGCTGATCGGGTTGCTGGAACGCCATGGCCCGAAGCGCTTGCCGCGCACGGCCAATATCGGCATCGTCTTCCTCGTGGTGATCTTGCTGGTGGCGGTGCTGGGCTCCATCTTCGGGGCGCGCATCGAGGAAGAGGCGATCAAGCTCAGTGATCAGTTGCCGACCCTGCTCAAGGGCAATAACTTTGCCGAACGCATCCCTTTGCCGGAATTCATGGAACCGTTGCGCGCGCGCCTGCTGTCCTTCATGCAGACGCAACTGAGCAGCGGTACGGGACAAGCCATGCCGCTGGCGAAGGAACTGGGCTTGACCGTCATGCATGCGGCCAGCAACCTGATCTATCTGGTGCTGGTGCCCGTGCTGAGCTTTTTGCTGATCAAGGAAGGCCCGGACATGCGCGACGGCTTGCTGTCCCTGCTGAACCGCCCGAACAAGAAACTCTGGGGCGCCATCATCGATGACCTCGACATCCTGCTGTCGCGCTATGTGCGCGCCCTGCTGCTGTTGTCGATCGCCACGTTTGTCTCCTACAGCATCGCGTTTTCCCTGATGGGCGTACCGTACAGCCTGCTGCTGGCCGGTGCCGCCGCCTTGCTGGAATTCATCCCGTTTGCCGGCCCGCTGGCGGCCGCCGTCATCGCCGTGGTCGTGGCCGGTTTCAGCGGCTTCGAGCACGTATTCTGGCTGATCGGCTTTATCGCCGCCTACCGTCTGTTCCAGGATTACGTGGTCAACCCATATCTGATGAGCGAAGGCGTGGAAGTGAGCCCGCTGATGGTGATCGTCGGCTTGCTGGCAGGGGATCAGCTCGGGGGCGTGGTGGGCATCTTCCTGTCCGTGCCCGTGATGGCGGCCATCAAGATCGTCTTCGTCCGTGCCCGGGCGGCCTTGCAGGCGCGCCACGATGCACTGGAGAAAGCCGAACAGGCGGCGGAAGAAGCGCGCGCCCAGGCCCTGGCCGAGGCGGCGCGATTGCAGGAACAGGGCAGCAAGGTGGCCCTGGAACCTCGCTAGCTTAGAACTCTTCCCATTCGCCGCTGTTGTCCGCGGCGGGCTTGGCAGCACGCGGCTGGGCCGGAGCGCCTGCCGAGGCGCTGCGGCCAGGCGCCAGGCGCAGGGCCGGGCGTTTCAAGGCCGTGCCGGCGGCAGCCACGACAGGCTTGCGCAAGGCGGGCTTGGCCGCTGCCGGGCCGCTGTGGGCGGCGTCGAGCTTGAAGATGCTGACCATCTCGGCCAGCGCCGCCGCCTGTTCCTGCATCGATTCCGACGCGGCCGCCGCTTCTTCCACCAGCGCCGCATTTTGTTGCGTCACGGTATCCATTTCCGCCACGGCCTGGTTGATCTGGCCGATGCCCAATTCCTGCTCGCGGCCGGCGGCGCTGATTTCACCCATGATGTCCGTCACGCGGCGGATGCTGGAAACGATCTCATCCATCGTCGTGCCCGTCTGGCTGACCAGCGCGCTGCCGGCGCCCACGTTCTGCACCGATGCTTCGATCAGCATTTTGATGTCCTTGGCGGCGGAAGCCGAGCGGTGCGCCAGGTTGCGCACTTCCGTGGCGACGACGGCAAAGCCGCGTCCCTGCTCGCCCGCGCGGGCCGCTTCCACGGCCGCATTCAGGGCCAAAATATTCGTCTGGAAGGCGATGCCGTCGATCACGCCGATGATGTCGGCAATCTTTTTCGACGATTCGCTGATGGTGCCCATGGTATCGACCACTTGCGCCACCAGCGCGCCGCCTTTCACCGCCACGTCCGAGGCGGAGACGGCCAGCTGGTTGGCCTGGCGCGCATTGTCGGAGTTCTGCTTGACGGTCGAGGTCAGCTCTTCCAGCGACGAGGCCGTTTCTTCCAGGCTCGACGCCTGCTGCTCCGTGCGGCTCGACAGATCCAGGTTGCCCGACGCGATTTCATTGCTGGCCGTGGCGATGGCGCCGCTGCCGTCGCGCACGCCGCGCACGGTGGTCGACAGGCGCTCCTGCATCTGTTTCAGGCCGCCCAGCAGGGCGCCCATTTCGTCGTTGCGCGTGATGACGATGTCGTTGGCCAGGTTGCCGTCGGAAATGGCGCCAAAATGGCGCAAGGCCTGGTCCAGCGGGCCGAAGATGGCGCGCAGCAGCAGGAAGCTGGAAATAATCGTCAGCAAGGCGCCCACCACCATGCCGGCGATGGCCATGGCCACCTGGCTGTGGTAGCTGGACTGGCTGTCCGCATACATCCTGGCGGCCGAGGTAACCTGGTATTGCGTCAAGGTTTCAGCGGCCTGGTCCAGGGTGCGGTACAGCGGTGACAGACCCGTCATCATCAGCTTGTCCGCCTGCTCGATATTGTTTTCGCGCAAAGCCTTGCCCATGGCCAGCACGCCATTATTGATATAGTCGCTGCGCTTCTTGTCCATGTCGTCGGACAGGCGCTTTTCGTCCGTGCTTTGCGGCAAGGCCAGGTACACCTTCCAGGACTTGTTCGACGCTTCCAGGAATTGTTCCGAGCGCGCCAGGGTATCCTTGGCATCAGGCGCATCGGGGTGCACCATCACGCGATCCATCGTAAACCGGGCGCGGCCCAGGGCGATTTGCGATTCGCCGATGGCCTGCGTCGACGCCAGCTGATTGCTGTAGACCTCGTTGAGGCTGTTGTTGGCCGATTTCAGGCTGATGATACTCATCACGCCCAGCAAGGCGATCAGCACGCCCAGCACGCTCATGGTAGCGATCAGGCGCATTTTTATTGTTATATTCGACAGCATGCAGTTTTCCTTGGTAAGGGCGCGACCGTGCCACCGCCTGCCAAGTAGGGTAGCGGCAAACGCCAGACGGGCGGGTCACGTGAATTGTTCAGGACAGGTCGATACGGCGTGTGCGGCGGCAGGGGGGAAGGCGGCCCGCGCATATCGTCAGGAGTGCAAGACAGGGCAACGAGGTCGAGGTTTCCTGTACTTTTAATTTCCTGACTGCAAGATACAGGGAAAGATTACTAGTAGCAATATCCGTCTGGAATTTTCACGCTTTGTAACAAGCGGATGATGTTTTTTGCGCAGAACTGGCACTCCGCTGACGTGCGCGGTCGCGTGGGAATGCCATTTATGCTAGTCAACCAGTTAATACTCGGTTTCTTCGATCAGCTGGCCATCGTCGCGGAAATACTGAAACCGGCCCGTTTTCTTGCCCATGTCATAACTGCCAATCTGCTTCGGTTTTCCGTTCTGGAAATTCTCGATGTTGACGCCATGCAGCACGCCCTTGTTCCAGTTGCGGTGAAACTGCGGCAGTTCGCCGTCCGGATAAAACAGGGTTTCCGCGCCATCGCGCTTGCCGTCGGCAAAGCTGCCCTGGTAACGCCGCTTGCCATCCGGATAAAAACTGTCCATCGTGCCATTGAGCACGCCCAGGCGGTAGTGCTCGACCAGTTCCAGCCGGCCATCGGCCGCATACTGCTCCAGCTTGCCGTCAGGCTTGCCATCGACCATCGTCAACGCTTGCCTGCCGCCGTCGGGCGTCGCCCTCTTCCATGGCCCTTGCTTGATGTCATCGACATAGTTGCCGCCACCGCCAGGTTCCACCCACTGGCCCTGCCTCTTGCCATTTTTGTAATTTCCCTGCCATTGCACCACGCCACCGGCGCGGCGCTCGCTGGGACCGTCCAGGCGGTCTTTCACAAAATGGTCGTAACCGGTGAAACTGTGCATGTCCGCTGCGCGCCATTCGGCCACGCCCGGACTCACTTCCCAGCGGCCCGTGCGCTGGCCACGCTGCATCTGGCCCGTCGTCGTTTCGTCGCCGCTTGCATACGTCCATGGTCCCTCGGCCTTGTCGTCGACAAAGGCGCCGGACGAGCGGATGGTGTTCGGCTCTTCGTAATGCCATACTCCGGTACGCTTGCCCTGCGCATACAGGCCGCGGGCAAACACGTTGCCCACGCAGCAATTGACGTCATACTCGATGAATAGCCCGTCCTGGCTGGCGGCAAAGCGCTGCGGCTGCGTTTCCCAGGTGATCCACTTGACGTGGTAGCTGGGCGCGCGGCCGCCTTCCCAGCCCTTGCCCAGCAGATAGGTCACCGTGAGGAAGTGGCCATCCTTTTCCTGGAACGTTTTTTTATAGGCAAACGCCGGGGCATCGGGCGGCTTGCCTGGCAGTAACTCACCGTCGATATTGAAATAGCCGGCCAGGGTGCCGTGCGCATGCTCGATGGCGTCGAACTCGGCCACGCCCGTGGGCGCATAAGCGATGCTGTAGTCGATCAGTTGCAAGGAGGCCAGCGCCGCGCGCACCCGCGCCTCGTCCATGGCCCTGGCGCCGCGCACGATGGCGTCCAGCGCAGGCTGCCAGGCCGCCACCTTGACCATCTTGCCGCCGCTGCGCTCGTAGCGGTAGGCATGCAGGCCGTAGGCTGCGCCACTGTCGGCACTGCGGCTGAGCACGAACGTGGTTTCGCCTTCGCTGTCGAGATCCAGCTGGAACACGGCCTCGATGCTGGCCTGGCCGTACCTGTCCAGGTTCATGCGTTTGTCGCTATCCCCATTGCACTGGCAGTAGTAGCCGTTGACTTCGCCGTTTTCCCGCAGGAAAGCCAGCACCACGCCGCCGTCGCGGCGCTCGACGGCGCTGGCGTAAGCCATGGACGCGCCCGCATAAAAACGCGGCGCGGCCTGTGCCGGCGCCAGGGTGCCCCAGGCCAGCGCCATGGCCATCGTGCTCATCCAAAATGTTTGCCGCATGTCAACCCCACTGCCGAAAAACCGCCATTATGCATGGCCGTTCAGGCAAGACCCGACACCCCAGGACGCTGGCGCCACAGCGGCCGCTGCACCGTCTGCGCCAGCAGCACGCCCAGCAGCGAGATGCCGCCGCCGACCAGGTGATACCCATGCATGCTTTCGTGCAGCCAGACGATGGCCAGCAAAGCCGTCAGCAGGGGCAGCAGGTTGACGTAGATGCTGCAGCGGTTCGGCCCCAGCAGTTTGACGCCCTCGATCCACAGGTAGGACAGCACGATGGACGAGCCGATGCCCGCATAGCCGATCAGCGGCAAGGTAGTGGCGTCGAGCCTGGCGCTGCCGGGCGGCAGCAGCAGGAACAGCGGCAGCATGCAGGCCAGGGCCGCCAGCGCCTGGCAATAAATGGCTTGCCAGGCGGGAATCGTCAAACGCCAGCGGCGCAGCAGCACGCCGTACAAAGCGAAGATCAGGCAGGCCAGCAGCATCAGCGCATCGCCCGCATGCACGCCCTGCCGCAGCAAGGCCAGCACGTCGCCGCGCCCCACCAGGTACAGCAGGCCGCCGAACGACAGCACGCCGCCGGCCGCCATGCCCACCGTCAGGCGCTCGCCCAGCAGCAGCACGCTGAGCAGGGCCGTCATCAAGGGTGCCAGCGCCGTGACGATGGCCATGTTCGTCGCCGTGGTGCTTTCCGCGGCGCGGTAGGACAGGCTCTGGAACAGCGCCATTGACATCAGGCCGCACAGGGCCAGCTGCCACCACTGGCGGCGCAGCGCATGGCGGTTGCGCCACAGGGGGCGGGCGATAAACGGCGTCATCACCAGCAAGACCAGCACCAGGCGATAAAAGGTGATGGCCGTCGGCGCGATGCTGGACGCGGCCAGCTTCGAGACGACGACGTTGCCGGCCCACAGCAGCATGGCCAGAAACGGATACAGATAGGCGCGCACAGGCATGTATAGCTCCAGGAATAGTTGCGGGGAACCATCATGCCGCAGGTGCGCCGCGCCTTCTCGCGCTAAGATGTCCCTACCTGTCGCAAAACTGACCATATTGATGGATTGTACCTCCCCCGCCTTTCAGGAATTGCTGCCCGTCACGGCGCGCGCCATGGCGCTGGCCGTCGACTATGCGCATGGCCACGTGATTTCCGTGCACCGCCACACGCATGCGCAATTGCTGTACGCCATCGAGGGCGTGATGACCATCGAGGCGCAGGGCGGGCGCTGGGTGGTGCCGCCCACGCGCGGCGTGTGGCTGCAGCCCGGCATCGCGCACCAGGTGCGCATGAGCGGCGCCGTGAAAATGCGCACGGTCTTCATCGATTGCGCCAGCTCGCCATTGCTGCCGCGCCACAGCTGCGTGCTCGACATCAGCCCCCTGCTGCGGCAATTGATCGTCGCCGCCGTCGACATCGCGCCCGATTTCGCGGAAGGCGGCCGCGACTGGCATCTGCTGCAATTGCTGTTGCACGAACTGGGCAGCCTGCCCGTGCTGCCCCTGTATCTGCCCTTGCCCGTGGATGCGCGGCTGCGCGGCATCTGCGCGCGGCTGATGGCGCAGCCGGGCGAGCAGCTGACGGTGGCGCACTGGGCGCGGGAACTGGCGATCACCGAGCGCAGCCTGCACCGCTTGTTCCAGAAGCAGACGGGCATGCGCTTCGGCCAGTGGCGCCAGCAGGCGCGGCTGCTGCGGGCGCTGGAACAACTGGCGCGCGGCGGCAAGGTCATCGACGTGGCCATGGACAACGGCTACATGAGCCAGAGCGCGTTTACGGCCATGTTCAAAAAGCATTTCGGCACTACGCCGACGGCGTTTTACCAGGCAAAAGTCATCGCCGCGTAAAAAAAATGCTGCTATGCATCAATAATCATGGGCGATAAGCGCCGCTCTTGTTATCATCGCAAGCCTTATCGCACCGCGCCCATCCTGGCAGCGGGGTTGACCTCAATCACACCACCATGACACAGAATTTCTTCCAGACATTTATCCTGCTCTTGCTCGTCACCGATCCGTTCGGCAACGTTTCCCTGTTCGTCAATGCCCTGAAACGGGTACCGATCGAGCGGCGCTGGAAAGTCGTGGTGCGCGAATGCCTGATCGCCTTCGGCATCTTGCTGCTGTTTATGTTCTTCGGCCGCCATTTCCTGAACGCCTTGCAATTGTCGGAAGTGGCGCTGCGCATCGGCGGCGGCGTGATTCTGTTCCTGATCGCCATGCGCATGGTGTTTCCGCAACCAAATGCGGGCAATAGCGACCACGAAATGGGCGGCGAGCCGTTCATCGTGCCGCTGGCCATCCCCGCACTGGCCGGCCCGTCGGCCCTGGCCACCGTGCTGCTGTTTTCCTCGCATGAAGTCAATGAAGTGATCGCCCACGTGGCGGGCTTGACGGCCGTGGCCGTCGTCTGGCTGGCCGTCTTCCTGTGCGCCGAACGCCTGCAGCGGGCGCTCGGTCCAAGGGTCATGACGGCGTTCGAACGCCTGATGGGCTTGATCCTCACGGCGATGGCCATTGAAATGCTGCTGGCCGGCATACGCGCGTTCCTGAAGTCCGTTTAATATTGTCATTCATCCACTGAAGGAGTCCAGCATGAGCCGTTGCGCCCACATATGCCTGATGGCCGATTACAACCAGTGGATGAATGCCAAGGTCTACGCGGCGGCGGCCAGCCTGCCGCCCGGCGAGCTGCAGCGCGAACGGGGCGCCTTTTTCGGCTCCCTGCTGGCCACCCTGAACCACGTGATGGTGGGCGACACCTTGTGGCTGCAACGCTACGCGCAACATCCGGCCGGCTTTCCCCTGCTCGCCCCCATCCGCGCCATCACGCCGCCCGTGTCGCTCACGCAGCCGCTGTTCGCGGCCGACGATTTTGCCGCCATGCATGCGCACCGGCAATGGCTGGACCAGATCATCGTCGACTGGGCCGCTTCCCTCCGCGAAGAAGACCTCGACCATTTGCTCGACTACCGCAACAGCAAGGGGCCGAACCGGCGCGAGTTCTTCAGCCTGCTCATGCATTTCTTCAATCACCAGACGCACCACCGGGGCCAGGCCAGCACCCTGCTGTCGCAGGCGGGCGTAAATATCGGCGACACGGATTTACTGTTTCGCATCCCCAACCATATCGAGGACTGAGGGCAGGCGGTAGCGCCACGCCTTGATCCCGATCAAGGCCAGCGCCAGCGCCCCCAGCAGCGCGCCGCAAGCCAGCGCGCCCTGCATGCCGTAGGACTCGATGGCCATGCCGCCGGCCAGCGCGCCCAGCGTCACGCCCAGGTTGATGGCGGCGATATACACGCCGATGGCGAACGCGGGCGCCTCGCGCGCTTCGCTGCTGAGCCACACTTGCGTGACGATCAGCCCGCTCGTATGCGCCGCGCCCCAGAACAGCAGCAAGACGGCCAGCGCCGCCCAGCCGATGCCGCCGCCCGCATATTCATACAGCAGCCAGTACGCCAGCCCCAGCAGCAGGGGCTGCAGCAAGACCGTGCGCAGCACGTGCGTGCCCAGCTGGCGCCCCGCGAACAGATTGCCCGCCACGCCGCCCACGCCAAACACCACCAGCGCCAGCCCCGTCTGGCGCGCCGACAAGCCCGCCTCCTGCTGCAGATAGGCGGCCGCATACGCATACACGGCAAACATGGCGGCAAACACCAGCACGGCGGCGGCGATCGTGAGCCACAGGGCCGGTTTGCGCAGCACGGCCAATTGACGGCCATACGCCAGCGGCGCCTCCTGCGGCGCGTCGGGCAGGAACACATATAAGCCCAGCGCGGCCAGCGCATTGACGAGGGCGCAGGCGAGGAACGACGCCTCGTAGCCATACTGGGCGGCGATCCACGTGGTCATCGGGATGCCCAGCACCATGCCCATGCTGGTGCCCGTGAACGCATGCGCGCCGGCCCGCGCCGCCTGCTGCGGCGGATACAGGGCGGCGGCCGCCACCATGGCCAGCGAGAAATACACGGGGTGGAACAGGGCCGGCACCACGCGCAGCGCCAGCAGCAGGCCGAAGCGCGGTGCATACGCCGAGGCCACGCTGGCCAGCGCAAACACCAGCAGGGAGACGATCAGCACGCGCTTGCGGCGCCAGCGCGTGGCCAGCAGCACGAGCAAGGGACCGCCCACGGCGATCACCAGGGCGAACAGGCTCACCAATGAACCCGCCTGCGCCGCCGTCACGCCATGGCGCTGCATGATCATCGGCAAGATGCCCACCACGCCAAACTCGATGCAATACACGCCGAACAGGCCCAGCGCGAGGAAGACGATGGGATGCGGACGCGTCATGACATGTCCTTGGCGCCATACACTGCCTGGCACAGTTGCGTCACGAACGGCCCCGCCATGCCCTCCAGCGCCGTATTCGTGAACGCCACCACGGAGAGTTCTTGCGCAGGATCAACAAACCACGAGTGGCCATACGTGCCGCCCATGCGCCAGCTGCCCGCCGCTTCCGGCGTGGCGGCGGCAAGCGGGTCCGTCAATACCGTAAACCCCAGGCCGAAGCCCCGTCCCGGCCAGAATGGCAGCGCGAAGCCGCCCGTCTGGCTTTCAGCCATCTGGCGCGCCAGCGCCGGCGGCAGCAGCGGCGCGCCGCCCAGGCGCAAGGTTTCCAGCAGGCGCATGAAGTCGGGCGCGGAGCCGAGCATGCCGGCGCCGCCGGACGGGTACGCCTGCGCGTCGAGCGCGCGCGCCGGAGATAACACAAACCCTGCCATGCCGTCGAGAAACGGCAGATGGTCGTCCCCCGCATCCAGCAAACGGCGCGGCCGGGCTTCTCCTGCTGCGCGGTCCGCATAGGCGACGGCCAGGCGCGCCGCGTCCGTGCTGATAAAACCCGTGTCGCGCATGGCCAGCGGCGCCGTCACCAGCTGTGCCACGGCCTGCGCCAGCGGCAGACCCATCACCGCTTCGATCACGGCGCCCAGCACGTCGGTGGCGATCGAATACGCCCAACGTTCGCCCGGCGCAGACGCGAGCGGCACCGTGGCCAGGCGGCGCAGGTTGTCTTCCAGGGAAATACGGGACGCATCCATGCCGTCGGACACCCCCGCCCGCGCATACGCGCCGCCCGGCGGCTGGAAAAAACCGTAGTCGAGTCCCGCCGTATGCGTGAGCAAGTGGCGCACGGTCATCGCCGCCACGGCGCCGTCCGGCTGGCGCGGCGCGAAATACGGCAGCCAGCGCGCCACCAGGTCGTCCAGGCCCAGGCGCTGCTGCCCCACCAGCGCGAGCGCGGCCGTCGAAACGATGGGTTTGCTGACGGATGCCAGGCGAAAGACGGCGTCTTCCACCATGGGCGTGCCCGCTTCGCGGTCCAGGTGGCCGGCGGCGCGGCGGTACACGTCCTGGCCGCGCCGGCGCACCAGCACCACGGCGCCCGCCAGGCGCTGCTGCTGCAGCACGGCGTCGAGCAGGGGATCGATACGGGCGGACACGGCCGCGGGAGAGAAGTTGTACATCATGGCGTAGCCTTTCAAATGATCAGGCTGCCAAGGTAAGCCAGGCGCAATCAAAGAAAAACAGGCTATAGTTTCAGTCTGTGCGGACGTTGACATCCGCAATCAAAAGGAAAACCATGGACAACCTGGCGGGATTCACGGCCTTCGTGCAGGCGGCGGAGCTGCGCAGTTTCGTCGCGGCGGGCCGGGTGCTGGGCATTTCCGCCTCGGCCGTGGGCAAGAGCATCGCGCGGCTGGAAGAGCGGCTCGGCGTGCGCCTGTTTCACCGCAGCACGCGCAGCATCGCGCTCACCAGCGAGGGCACGGTGTTTCTCGAACGCTGCCGGCGCATCCTGGGCGAGATCGAGGCGGCCGAACTGGAGTTATCCAGCAGCAAGAGTGCGCCCCAGGGCCGGCTGCGCGTCAGCCTGCCGCAGGTGGGCAGCCTGCTCAACCCCGTGCTGGCCGCGTTCGCGCGCGCCTATCCGCAAGTGGAGCTCGACCTCGATTTCAGCGACCGCCGGGTCGACGTCATCGAAGAAGGCTATGACGCCGTCGTGCGCGCGGGCGAAAGCGCCGACAGCCGTTTGATGAGCCGCCAGCTGGGCCAGTTCCAGCTGCAACTGGTGGCCGCGCCCGCCTACCTGGCGCGGCACGGCACGCCCGTGCTGCCCGCCGACCTGGCCCGTCACACTTGTCTGCTGTACAAATTTCCCAGCAGCGGCAAGGTGGAAGCGTGGCCCCTGCCCGATTGGAACTCCCTGCACGCGGCGGGCTTGCCGACTGTGCTCAACTGCAACAATGTCGAGACCCTGCTGCATTTTGCCGAAAGCGGCCTGGGCATCGCCGCCCTGCCCGACTTCGCCGCGCGCGCCGCACTGGCGGCGGGCCGCTTGCAGCCGGTGCTGGACGCGCACCGCCGGCACGACGGCGCCTTGCGCATCCTGTGGCCCAGCAGCCGCCACCTAACGCCGAAACTGCGCGCCTTCATCGACTTCCTGGCCGCGCACGTGTTTCCGCAAAACTAAGCCCGCATCCGGCGCCGCGCTCGTTGTTTCCACACGACAACTTATTTAATTTGCTACCATTTTTTAAACTTTTCGCGGACTTGATACAAGTTTTTGTATTGCAGTGCGGAATTTTGAGGAACAATTACAGGCTGGTCGCCCTTACGTATAAACCCGTAGCCCCGGCCTGTCGACGTTTCCTCACCACACCGCAATACGAAAGCAATCATGTCACTCACACAATACAAAATCGGCACCCGGCTCGGGATCGGGTTTGCTGTCGTCCTCGGCCTGCTGGTGGCCGTCTTGCTCGTCGGCCTGTACTCGATGGGGCAGCTGAGCGCGCGCACGCACGACATCGTGGCCGACAAGAACGTCAAGATGGCGGCGGCCAATACCATGAGCGACAACGTGCGCAACATTACCCTGGCGATCACCAGCATTGTGGTGGCGCCGACGGAAGCGCTGGTGCAGGCGGAACTGGCAAAGATCGGCGAAGCGCGCAAGAAATACGGCGCCGCCAAGGAAACCCTGCAAAAGAAGATCTCGACGGACAAGGAAACGGCCTTGATGGCCGAACTGGACGCGGCCCTGAAATCGGGCGCGCCGCTGAACAACAAGGTCATCGAGCTGCGCAACGCGGGCCAGACGGAAGAAGCGATCGCCTTTTTGACGCAGCAGGCGGCGCCGAGCCTGAAGATCGTGCTCGGCGCGCTCGACAGCCTGGTCGCGTATGAAGCGCAGCAGGCGGCGCAGGCGGCGACGGACGCCGAGACCCTGAGCACGAGCGCGCGCGCCTACATGATCATCCTGGGCAGCGTGGCCGTGCTGCTGGGCGCCTTCGTGGCCTGGATCATCACGCGCTCGATCACCCGCCCCATCAATGCTGCCGTGGGCGTGGCCGAAACCGTGGCCTCGGGCGATTTGTCCTCGCACATCGTCGTCGATTCCAGCGATGAAACGGGGCGCCTGCTGGGCGCCCTGAAAGCCATGAACACCAGCCTGCTGGGCGTGGTGGCGCAAGTGCGCCACGGCACGGATGCCATCTCCACGGCATCGAGCGAAATTGCCGCCGGCAACCTCGACCTGTCATCCCGCACGGAAGAGCAGGCCAGTTCGCTGGAAGAAACGGCCTCGGCCATGGAAGAACTGACCTCGACCGTGAAACAGAACGCGGACAATGCGCGCCAGGCGAACCAGCTGGCGAAAAGCGCGTCCGAAGTGGCCGTGCGCGGCGGCAGCATCGTCTCGCAAGTGGTCGACACCATGGGCACCATCAACGAGTCGTCGAAGAAAATCGTCGACATCATCGGCGTCATCGACGGCATCGCCTTCCAGACCAACATTTTGGCCCTGAACGCGGCCGTGGAAGCGGCCCGCGCGGGCGAACAGGGACGCGGCTTCGCCGTCGTCGCCACCGAGGTACGCAACCTGGCGCACCGCTCGGCCTCGGCCGCCAAGGAAATCAAGGAACTGATTGCCGCCTCCGTCGCCAACGTGGACACGGGTTCGCGCCTCGTCAATGAAGCGGGCCAGACCATGGGTGACATCGTCGACAGCATCGTGCGCGTGACCGACATCATGGGCGAAATCACTTCCGCCACGCACGAGCAGACCATCGGCATCGAACAGATCAACATGGCCATCGCCCAGATGGATGAAGTGACGCAGCAAAACGCGGCCCTGGTGGAAGAAGCGGCAGCGGCCTCGCAAAGCATGCAGGAGCAGGCGGGCGAGCTGGCGCACGTGGTGGGATTCTTTAAAACCGGCAACCATGTCGCCAGCGCCCCCAAGCCGGGCCCGGTGCGCGCAGCAGCGGCAGCGCCAGCCATCGCGCGTCCCGCCGCCCGGCCCGCCCCCGCGCGCAAGGCC
>NZ_NEGZ01000044.1 GCF_002127585.1 Janthinobacterium sp. GW458P | reverse complement strand
GAGCCGGCGCGCGCGCCACGGGCCTGGCGGCCTGCGGCGCTGCCGCCGGCGCCTGCCCCTCATCGAGCTTGAACACGCCCACCACCTGCGCCAGGGTGCTGGCCTGGTCCTGCAGGCTTTCCGCCGCGGCGGCCGCCTCTTCCACCAGGGCCGCATTCTGCTGCGTCACCTGGTCCATTTGCGCGATCGCCTGGTTCACCTGTTCGATGCCCGAGCTTTGTTCCTGGCTGGCGGCCGTGATTTCGCCCATGATGTCGGTGACGCGGCGCACGCTGTCGACGATTTCCTGCATCGTCGCCCCCGCCTCGTCGACCAGGCGCGCACCCGAATCGACCTTGCCCACGGAATCGTCGATCAGCAGCTTGATTTCCTTTGCCGCTCCCGCGGAGCGCTGCGCCAGGCTGCGCACTTCCGTCGCCACCACGGCAAAGCCGCGTCCCTGCTCGCCGGCGCGCGCCGCTTCCACGGCCGCATTCAGGGCCAGGATGTTCGTCTGGAAGGCGATGCCGTCGATGACGCTGATGATGTCGACGATCTTCTTCGATGAATCATTGATCGAGGCCATGGTGTCGACCACCTGCGCCACCACTTGCCCGCCCTTGCTGGCCACGCCGGACGCCGATTGCGCCATCTGGTTGGCCTGGCGCGCATTGTCCGCGTTCTGTTTCACGGTGGAAGTGAGCTCCTCCATCGAGGCGGCCGTTTCTTCCAGCGAGCTGGCCTGCTCCTCCGTGCGCGAGGACAGGTCCTGGTTGCCGGCGGCGATTTCCGACGACGAGACTTTCACCGATTCGCTGGCCGTGCGGATTTTCACCAGCACGGCGGCGATCTTGTCGATGAAACGGTTGAAGGCGCCCGCGATCTGCGCCAGTTCATCCACGCCGGAAGCGTCGAGGCGGCGCGTCAGGTCGCCCTCGCCCGAGGCGATGTCATCGAGCGCATCGCGCACCAGTTCCAGGCGCTTGAGCATCTTGAACACCAGCAGCGACAGCAGCACGGCCGCCGCGCCGGCCAGCAGCACGGCCGTGACCGTGGCCGTCGTCAGCATCGTCTGCAAGGCTTGCATGGCTTCCTGCTGGTCGAGCACCACGGCCAGCAGCCAGTCGGTGCCCGCCACGCGCGTGACGTACAGCTTGCCGTCGCGCTCATTGAGGCGCACGGCCTCGCTCGCGCGCGTGCTTTCCAGCCGGTTGACCTGCGCGGCCGACAGCGCCGCATCGAGTTTCGATACCGGCTGCAGGCTCAGGTCCTTGTTGGCATGGGCGATGATGGTGCCGCTCTGGTCGACGAGGAAGGCAAAGCTGTGCGGCGTCGGCTTGATCGCCACCACGTTGGCAATCACCGTATCGAGCAGCACGTCGGCGCCCGCCACGCCGCTCAGTGCCTCTTTCGGGCCGACGGGCGCCGTAAACGACACCACCAGCTTGTGGCTGGCCGCATCCACGTACGGCGGCGTGAGCATGGGCACGCCGGCCTTGACGGTGTCCGTGTACCAGGCGCGCGCCGTCGGGTCGAAATCGGCCGGGCGGCCCGGATGGGTAAACACGGAGCGCTTGTCCGCGTAACCGATGAACACTTCGGCAAAATCGCCGGCCTTTTCCGCGATCTGGAAGGCGCGCAGCGGATCGGGCGTCTCGGCCGACATGACGACGGAGGCCATGACTTTTTTCTTGCCATCGACCCACTGCGCCAGCACGGCGGACTGGCTTTGCAGCAGCTGCTGCATCTGCTGGTCGGACGACGCCAGCATGCTGCTGCGCGTGGTGACGTAATTGGCGGCCGACAAGGCCAGCATGGACAGGACGACGATGGCCACGCAAATGAGCACCAGCCGCGTGCGAAGGGAAGACAACATGATGGACTCCTCGTTTCGATTTTATTGGCGTGAAACAGTGCTTTTGCACTACTTCACCTACGCAAGCATTTTCACACAAAAAACGGAACAATTATCGTCAATATTCGGAATACAACACATATATTTCCTTACGGAAACGCGTCAAGCCCGATCAAGCCGTCAGCCGATCAATCCTCTCAAGCCGCTGGCGCGCTGCGTGCGGCGCAAAATCGCGTCGAACAGCACGGCCTGCGTGGGCGACACGAGGGTAAAGAAGTCGCGCGCCCGCGTGATGCCAGTGTAGACCAGTTCGCGCGCCAGCATGGCGCCGCCTTCCTGCGGCAGCACCAGCACCGTGTGGCGGAATTCCGAGCCCTGCGATTTATGTACCGTCATGGCGAACGCCGTCTCCACATGGCGCAGGCGCGTGGCCAGCACGCTGCGCACATGCTCGCCTTCCAGGAAATACACGCGCAGGGAGCCGGGCCGCGCAGGGTCGCGCAGGGTCAGGCCGATGTCGCCATTGAACACGCCCGTGCCGTAGTCGTTGCGCGTGACCATCACGGGACGGCCCACATACCACTCGCTGCGGCGTATCAAGCCTTCCTTTTCCAGCCGCAGCTCGATGGCCGTGTTCAGGCCCGCCACGCCCCACTCGCCCTCGCGCACGGCGCACAGGATGCGGAACGACTCAAAACTGAGCAGCACGGCGCGCACCCAGTCGTCATACTGCGCGTACGCAGCTTCACCGGCATTCAGCAGTTCCAGATAGGGCTGGTAGCCGCCCGGCGCATCCGCGCGCCCGCGCAAGGCCAGGCGCAGCACGTCTTCCTGCTGCGCCGGCACGCTCCACGCCAGCTGGCCGCCGCTGTCGCCGGCGAAGCACGCTCTGGCCAGGTCAGGCTTGCCCGCATTCACGGCCAGCGCCAGCTCGCCGATCGGACCGCTGAAACGGTGGCTGTGGCGCAGCATCACCGTCTGCTGCGCCAGCGCACCGGCGTTACCGGCAAACTGCGCGGGAATGGCCACGCCGCTGGCCGCCTGCGCATACGCGATGGTATCGACCGCGTAGCCGCCCGCCTGCGCGTCGTGGCACAAGTCGCCCAGCACGGCGCCCGCTTCCACGGACGCCAGCTGGTCCTTGTCGCCCAGCAGGATCAGGATGGCGGCGGAAGGCAAGGCGTCAAGCACCGAGGCCATCATCTCCAGGTGCACCATCGACGCCTCATCGACGATCAGCACGTCGACGTCGAGCAGATTGCCCGCATGGTGGGCAAAGGCGCGCGTGTCGGGCCGCGCGCCCAGCAAGCTATGCAGGGTGCGCGCCGCGCCCATGCGGCGCGCCAGTTCCAGCAGCGGCAAGGCTCCCCCGACCTTTTCCGCCAAGCCGCTCAAGGCCTTGTCGATCGACTGTTTCAGCCGCGCGGCCGCCTTGCCCGTCGGCGCGGCCAGCGCGATGCGCAGCTGCTCCGGCTGCGGCGAGACGGCAAACAGCAAGGTCAGCAAACTGGCCACCGTGTAGGTCTTGCCCGTGCCCGGGCCGCCCGTGATGATGGCCACCTTGCCGCGCAGGGCGACGGCGCAGGCCACTTTTTGCCAGTCCGGGCCGCCGTCCTGCGTGGGCTGGTCGAACAGGATATCGAGCCATTGCCGCACCTGCGCCAGCGGCGGGTTGACCAAATCCTGCGCGCGCGCAGCGATTCTGCCGCCCACCAGGGTCTCGTCGCGCCAGTAGCGGCGCAGGTACAGGCGGTCGCCGTCGAGCACCAGCGGCTGCTGCACGTCGGGCGYCCCCACCCGCCACACCTGCGGCGCGCCGGCCAGCAGCGCGCGCCAGCCGTCGGCGCTGCCCGGCAGCGGACCGGAAACGGCCAGCACGGCATGCCACAGCTCCTCGCTCCAGCCCAGCAGCTGCGACGGCTCGCCCGCCAGCTCAAACAGCATCAGACAGCTGTGGCCCCGCCCTTCCAGCTCGGACAGCACCACGCAGGCCACGGCCAAGGCGGGCGCATCGGGGCCGCCGTCATCCAGGCTGGCGATGAAGCGGGCAAAAGCGGCGCTCAGGCGGCGCAGATGGCCATCCCCGGCGACGCCGTCGACGTGGCTGAACAAGGCATTCATTTGCTCGCTATGCTGCATGATGTTCCGCTTCTTCTGACAATAATTGATCGAGGCCGTCCAGCAGTTCCAGCTGCGGCGCCAGCCAGTAGCAGCCATGCGTGTCCGCATTCGCGATCCCGCGCAGGAACAGGAAGATGGCGCCGCCCAGGTGTTCGGCCGGTTCGTAGGCGTCGCCGAGCCGGCTTTTCAGCAGCCGGTGCAGGGCCAGCATGTAGATGGCGCCCTGGATGTCGTAGCGGTGCTGCGCCATGCCGCCCGCCAGCGCGGCCGTGTGATAGGCGGCGTCGTTGGCGCCCAGCGCGTTCGACTTGTAGTCGAGCACCCAGTAGCGCCCATCCCGTTCGATGACCAGGTCGGCAAAGCCTTTCAGCATGCCGTGCAGCTGGCGCCGCGGCAGCGCGGGACGCGGC
This sequence comes from Janthinobacterium sp. GW458P, assembly GCF_002127585.1. Classification (GTDB taxonomy): domain Bacteria; phylum Pseudomonadota; class Gammaproteobacteria; order Burkholderiales; family Burkholderiaceae_D; genus Janthinobacterium. The sequence goes on along the minus strand of NZ_NEGZ01000044.1, from coordinate 45,798 downwards.
GCGCCGCCCAACAGCAAGCGCGTGCACAGCTGGTCGAGCGCGCCCGTGGACAGATGCTCGCTGGGGAACCAGAACTCCATCTCGGACAGGGTGCTGTCCAGTTCAGACAGCGACGCATCGAGCAGCGGCAGCGGCGTGACGGCGATTTCCCGGAGCCAGGCGATGGCGTCTTCCTGGCGGTGGCCCCAGCCGGCCCGCTCGCAGCGCGCGGCCAGGCGCGTGGTGAAATTGTCATCGTGGACGCTGTCAAAGCCTTCGCTGCCCATCCACTCGAGCTGCTCGTGCAGGAAGTTGCCGGGCACGGAGCCGCGCGGGAAGCGGTGCCAGGGCGCGTCGCCCGTCTGCAGCGGCGACACGGCTGGCGCGCCCGCGCCGTCTTCCAGCAAGGTTTCTTCCAGCGCCCGCTGCGGCACGTGCGCGGCCGCCATGGCGCCGATCTGGCGCGTCAGCGAGGTAAAGCTGCCCACCGACCAGTCGCGCTCGAATTCGCCCGCGAACACGGGCGCGGGCCGCAGCTCGGGACGCCGCTCCACGCGGTCGAGCACCGTGCAGGCATCGGGCTGCGCCAGCGAGCCCACGTAGATGGCGTCGCAATTGCCCGCCACCTGCTGCCAGCGCGGCAGCAATTGCTCAAACGGCAGCTTGTCGCCGCCCGTCAGCAGGTAGCCGAGCGCCGATTCGTGCAGGGTGTTCTCGCCCGCCTTGCGCGCCGCCAGCGCGGCCACGCCCAGCCACAGGAAATGGCGCGCGCGCGTCAGGGCCACGTACAGCAGGCGCAGGTCTTCCTCGATGCGCGCCTCTTCCACCAGCGCCATGGCCTCGTCGGACAGCGACAGGTCGAGGCGGCGTTCGCCTTTTTCATCCGCATAGTCGAAGAAGCTGCGGTTGCGCTTGTCCACCTTGCGCGCCGTGACGGCGAACGGCAGATACACCAGCGGATACTCGAGGCCCTTGGACTTGTGCACGGTGATGACCTTGACCAGCTCCGCGTCGCTTTCCAGGCGCAGCACGCGCTCGTCGCCGTTTTCGCCCTCGCCGGCGATCTGCTCGGCCAGCCAGCGTATCAGCGCCTGCTCGCCATCGAGCTGGCGGCTGGCCGACTGAAGCAGTTCAGCCAGGTGCAGCAGATTCGTCAACCGCCGCTCGCCGCCCGTCTGCTGCAGCAGCATGGCCGGCAGCTGCAGCTCGTGGATGAAGCGGCGCAGCATGGCCAGCACGCCCTGGCGCTGCCAGATCAGGTGCAAGGCCTTCAATTGCTCGACCCGGCGTTCCCATTCCAGTTCGTCGCTGGACAGCCGCGCCAGCTCGCCCAGCGGCAAGCCGATGGTGCGCGTGGCAAACGCGGCGCGCGCCAGGCCGCCGTCGAGCGGATTGGCCAGCGCCGCCAGCCAGCGCAGCACGTCGGCCGCTTCCTCGCTGTCGATGACGGAATCCTTGTCGGACAGGTAGACGCTGGCGACCCGGCGGCGCGCCAGCGCGCGGCGGATGGCCGCCGCCTCCTTGCGGTCGCGCACGAGGATGGCGATATCGGCCGGCTGCAGCCGCACGAACCCGTCGGGACCGTCGAAACCGGCTTGCGCATCGCCCAGCATGGCGACGATATGTTCCGCGCAATGCTGCGCGAAATACTCGCGGTAGCTGTCGCCGCGCAGTCCTTCATCGCTGGCGCAGGCGGCCAGCAGGGCCGGCAGCGGGCCGCCAGCGTTCAGCAGCCGCTCGTCGCGGCCCTTGGCGTCGACAGCCTCGAACGGCAGCGGATTTTCATCGCCTTTGCGGTAGCGGAAGGCGCCAGCTGGCACCTCGGCGCGCTCGGCGTGCAGGAACAGCTGGTTGACGGCCGCCACCAGGGGCGCCGTCGAGCGGTAATTGGTGCCCAGCTGGTAGTGGCGGCCCGTGGTGGCGCGCCGCGCCGCCAGGTAGCTCTGGATGTCGGCGCCGCGAAAGCCGTAGATCGACTGCTTCGGGTCGCCGATCAGGAACAGACCTTGCGCTGGATCATTCTCTGCTATGCGGTACAGCAAATTGAAGATCTGGTACTGTGCCGGGGCCGTATCCTGGAATTCATCGACCATCGCCAGCGGATACTGGTCGACGATGCGCTGGCGCAGGGCCGCGCCGTTTTCTCCGGCCAGCGCGTCGTGCAGGCGCTGCAGCATGTCGGCAAAGCCGAACTGGCGCGACTGGCGCTTTAGCTGATCCATGCGCCGCGCGATGGCCGCCGCCGCATGCAGGTGCAGCTTGTGCGCCAGCGGCGTGATGGCCGCCAGGGCCGTCCCCAGCGCCTCCGTATGTTCGAAACACTCGGGCACCTGGGCCGTGAAACTCTTGGCAAACGCATCCTCGATGCCGAACGGCGTCAGGCGCTCCCACGCCTTGGCCGTGATGGCCGGCAGCAGCAACAGCGGATCCTGCGCCCAGCGGCGCAAGCCGTCGAACCATTTCGCCAGGTTTTCCGGCTTCATCTTGACGCCGTTAAAACACTTGGGATTGGCGGCGCGGTGCTCGTTGATCCAGACGGCCATCTGCTCCGTGCGCTCGACCCAGCCCGCCTTCAGGGTGGCCAGCTGCGCGGCCAGCGCCCGCTGTTCGCGCGCGATCAGCGCCGACAAGGGCTCCTCGTCGGCCATGCGCATGCTGCCGGCGCGCCGGGCCAGCTCGCGCGTTCCCTTCTTCAACGCTGCCACGTCGGGCCAGCAATCGAGCAGCACGTCGAGCGCCTGCGGCGGCAAGGGATAGACTTGCTGGCGCCAGTAATCGTGGGCCGCATCCTCGAACAGCGCTTGCTCGTCGCTGACCAGTTCTTCGTCGAACAGGCTGCCGCTGTCGAACGCGTGCTCGCGCAGCATGCGCTGGCACCAGGCGTCGATGGTGAAGATGGCCGCTTCATCCATCGTCTCGGCGGCCAGCATCAGCCGGTGCGCGGCCTTTTGCCGTTCGCTCTCGTCCGGATAGGATTCGAGCAAGGCGTCGAGAAACGGGTCGCTGCCGCCGGATTCGTGGCGGAACTCATTACGAAAATACGCGGCCGCCTCGATCAGGCGCTCGCGCACGCGGTTCGACAGTTCGCGCGTGGCGGCGCGGGTAAACGTCATCACGAGGATGTCGGCCGGCAGCAGCGGGCGGCTGAAGCGGCTGTCGTTGTCGCCGTGACCCAGCACGAGCCGCACGTACAGCGCGGCGATGGTCCAGGTCTTGCCGGTGCCGGCGGACGCCTCGATCAGGCGCGAGCCGTGCAGCGGAAACGCCAGGGGGTTGAGCAGGTGGCTCGTCATGGTTCTTCTCCCGCGCCATCATCGGGCGCGCTGATCGGGTCGATCGTGATGTGTTGCTGCAGCCAGTCGGCCAGCGGGCCATACAGCTCGCGCGTGCAGTCTTCCCATGCTTCCTCCGCGGCCAGGGCGGAAAACTCGGGCCACAGGCGCGCCAGGCACAGCTCATCGCGCTCGCCCGACACGTCAAAGCCGCCGTCATACACGGCGCGCGGGTCGCCCTGCTGCACCAGCGCCAGGCCCGTCTTGCAAGCCGTCGGCAGCGGATGGTTCATGCCTTCGCGCCACAGCGCCAGCAAGGTGGCCAGCGCATCGCGCGACGTGGCCGGGTCGAGCGGCGCCATGCTGACGATGGCGTCGCGCGCCACCAGGTAGCCGGTGACGGGGAAACCGAGGGCGGCGGCGGCCAGCTGGCGCAGCCACATCAGCATCAGCTTGTCGCCGCGCGCCAGGCCGCCCTTGTCCGTCACCTTCGAGGAAATTTGCATCAGCCAGGCCGTGTCCCGCCCGTTGCTGCACAGTCTGTCGAGCCAGTCGTCGATCTGCACGTCGCCGAACGCCAGGTTGATGGCGCGCTTGTCGGCCGCCAGCGGGAACGAGGCGCGCAACGACAGCCATGCGCTGCGCACGGGCACCAGCGCCTCGACCAGCTGCGCCTGCACCTGCCGGCCGATCAGGCCGATGGGCAGCACGCCTTCGCGCGCCAGGCGTGCCGCGCGCGCTTCCAGGCTGCTGCGCACGTCGTCCAGTGCTTCCACGGCGCCGCCGTCATCGAGCATGGTGTCTTCCAGCAGGTAGCGCTCGAGCGCGTTCAGGCCGAACGGCTCCTCATCGTCGCCCAGCATGGCCGCATCGGCAAAATGCACGCTGAGGCGGCGGCGGAAAAAGTACTTGACGGGCTGGCGCAGAAAGCTGGCCAGTTCGCCCAGTTTCAAACGCGTGCCTGGGTCGAGTTCGTACGGTCCCAGCGCCGGCTCCCCCGCCTGCGCAGCCGCATCCGCATCGGCATCGGCATGCGCCACGCGCCATTCGCGCGCATAGGTCAGCAAGCCGCCCGCCTCGAAATAGCGGCGGCTGAACGGCTGCAGCGCGTGCTCGGTAGTGAGCGATACCAGGTGGCGGTCCAGCGACCAGCCGGCCGCCAGGTAGTCGCGCAGCTGCGATACCAGCACGGACGGCGGCTGCTCGGAATTGTCGCGCACATTGCGCCCCACCCAGCTCACGTACAGCTTGTCGCGCGCGGCCAGCAAGGCTTCGAGCATCAGGTAGCGGTCGTCGTCGCGGCGCGAACGGTCGCCCGGGCGGGCCATGCCGGGCAAGGCCAGCAAGTCGAAATCGGCCTTGGGCGCGCGGCGCGGGAAGTCGCCATCGTTCATGCCCAGCAGGCAGACGACGCGGAACGGCACGGCGCGCATCGGCATCAGGGTGCAGAACGTGACGCCGCCGGAGACGAACTGGTGATTCAGGGTCGGTTCGTCGAGCGCGCCCAGCCACGCCACGCGCAGCACCGACAAGGGCACCTGCTCGACAAAGCCCGCGTGCCCGCAGGTTTCCAGCCAGCCCTGCAAGGCGCCTTCCAGCTGCGCCAGGGTCAGGCGGTCGCCCTCGTCGTCGGCGTCAAAGAAGGCGGCCAGCAGCGCGCGCGCCTGCTCGCCCCACTCGGCCGGCGTGCGCGCGCCGGCCAGCACGCTGCGCCAGTGCAGCAGCGCCTCGACCAGCTGCGCCAGCGAGCCCGCCAGCGCCGCATCGAGGCCGCCCACTTCCGCATACGGCTCGATGCCGCCAAAGCTGGCGCCACTGCCGCTGGCATAGCCGAGCAGCATGCGCCGCACGCCGAAGATCCACGCGTTCTGCTCGCCGGCCGCGCCCAGCCCCAGGCCGGCGCGGTGTTCCTGGTCCAGGCCCCAGCGCACGCCGGCGCCCTCGATCCACGCCCCCAGGGTGGCCAGGTCGTCCGGCTGCAGGCCGAAGCGGGCCGCCAGCGCCGGCACGTCGAGCAGGTCGCGCACCTCGCTCTGGCGACAGCGCTGCTGCGGCAGGTGCAGCAGCCACTCAAGCGCGACGAGCAGCGGATTGACGCTGCGGTCCTTCACGTCGCCGATCTCGAACGGGATGAAACGCTCGTCATTGCGCCGGTACTGGCCGAAGACGGCGTGGATGGCGGCCGTAAACGTGTCGATGTCGGGCACCATCACCACCACGTCGCGCGGACGCAAGCCCGTCTCGCCGCTCCCGGCGAACATGGCCAGCAACTGGTCGTGCAGCACTTCCACTTCGCGCTGCACGCTGTGCGCCACGTGGAATTCGATCGAACGGTCGGCCGCATCGGGCGGCGTTTGTTCATGCTCGGCCAGCGGGCGCAGTTCGCGGATGGCCACCTGCACCTGCTGCAGCAGGGTCTCGCCCGTTTCCTCGCCAAACAGGTCGATGCGCAGGCTGTCGTCGCGCCCTTCGGCATGCGCGTGTTCGTCGAATTCGTCAAGCATGCGGATGAAATCGCGCCCCTGCCGGCCCCAGCTCGCCAGCAGCGGGTGGCTGTGCGCATGCAGGGCTTCGAGCGGAATCTCGGCCAGGTCGGTGCCGTTGCGCTGCTGTTGGCGTTTGTTGGCCGCGCGCAGCAGGTCGCGCCCCTCGATGATGTCGCCCCAGTAGAACTGGCATGGATTCGGCACGGCCAGCACCACCTGCGTGTGGCGCGCCAGCGCGGCCAGCGCCTGCAAGGTCTGGTACGGCAAGGCCGACACGCCGAACAGCACCACCCTGCGCGGCAGCTTGCCCGCAGGCGCATCGCCGGCGGCAATCGCCGCCAGGAAGGCGTCGTGGATGTCGGCGCGGCCCGTGTCGCGTTCGAACGGCTCCACGTCGGCAGCCACGGCGCGCCACAACTGCGCCTGCCAGCGCTGGTCTTCCTGCAAGACGATGGACTCGCCGCGCGCCGTGCGCAACTGGTCGCGCCCCGCCGCCCAATCGGCCAGCCAGTCGGCGCGGTAGACCTGGTACTGGTCGAACAGGTCGGCCAGACGCTCGGCCAGCTGCAGCCGGCGTTCCGCGTCGCCATCGGCAAGGAAATAGCGCAGCGGCGCGAAGACGGGATCGGCCAGCAAGGACGGCAGCAGGCGCATCAAACGCCACGTCAGCGGCGATTTATCGAACGGCGACACGCGCGGCACCCTTTCGCGCCCCAGCATGCCCCGGTAGCTTTCCCACAGCAGGCGGGCCGGCAGTGCGATGCGCGTGGCGGCGCACACTTTCATTTCCTCGGCCAGCGCGATTTTCAGCCATTCGGCCACGCCGTTCGACTGCACCAGGAAAATGTCCGTCTCCAGCGGCGCCAGCGGATGCTGCCGCAGCCACTGGAAGACGGCGGCGCGCAGCTGTTCCAGCTGGTTGCCGTGCAGGATGAGTAGGCCGGGCGTGACGGTTGTTTGCATGCTGATCCGATGGGTTGCCGCGCGCCCGCCGGAACGGCCGGGCGCGCCAAAGCCGTATTATCGCCGCTCCCTGCGTCAGGGGGCGTCGCTGGCGGCAAATTCCAGTGAAATTTGTTCAGCCACCCGGGCCAGGGCCGGCGCCAGGGCCGTCAGCAAGGCGCGCGCCTGCTGCATGTCGCCGCCCAGGCGCAAGCCTTCGATCGACAGGCACAGCGCGGCGAAAGCGTGCGCGCCCACGGCCAGCGCCGACGATTTGCTGCGGTGGCCCAGGTCCGCCAGGCGGCCCAGGTCTTCCAGCGCCATGGCCTGCTCCATTTCGGCGATGCCGTCGCGCGCCGTATCGAGGAACAGCTGGGTGTACTTGCGCATCTTGACTGCGTCATTGCTGAACGTGAGCGCCAGGGTGGCCAGGTCGAGGATGGCCGTATCGCGCGAGTCCGGCGCCCCATGCACGGCAGGCGTCGTCCCGTGCGCCGTGGCGGCGGACAGGCTGGCCGGCGGCGCGTGCCCAACGCCGCCGATGCCGCCAATACCGCCACGCAGGCGGAACCACTTTGCCAGCAGGTGGAACAGCAGATTCGGCGCGATCGGCTTGGTCACGAATTCATCCATGCCCGCCTCCAGGCAGCGGGCGCGGTCTTCGCTGCCCGCATTGGCCGTCATGGCGATCACCAGCAGGCCCGCAAGCTGCGGGTCGGCGCGGATGCGGCGCGTCGTCTCGAAGCCGTCCATCTCCGGCATCTGCACGTCCATCAGCACGCAGTCGTAGCGCTGGCGCGACAGCAGCTCCAGCGCCTCACGGCCATTGCCAGCCACGCAGACGGTGGCGCCCGCGTCTTCCAGCAATTCGCAGCCCACCTGCTGGCTGAAGACGTTATCTTCCACCAGCAGGATGGAGGCGCCGCGGATCACGCCCAGCACCTCCGGCTCCACCTCGGCGATGCCGTCGTCGCTGGCCTGCGCGCATTTTTCCAGGCGCGCCGTAAACCAGAAAGTGCTGCCCAGGCCCGGCTGGCTGTACACGCCCACCTTGCCGCCCATGAGTTCAGCGAGCTGCTTGCTGATCACCAGCCCCAGTCCGCTGCCGCCATACTTGCGCGTGGTCGACGGGTCGGCCTGGTGGAAGGAGCGGAACAGTTGCCCCACCTCTTCCTGGTTCATGCCGATGCCCCGGTCCTGCACTTCGAAGCGCAGCATGGTATGGCTGCCGCGCTCCTCGGACTGGCGCACGCGCACGAAGATGCTGGCATTGTCGGAGAACTTGATGGCGTTGCTGGTCAGGTTCAGCAAGACCTGTTCCAGGCGCAGCGGATCGCCGCGCCAGCGCTGCGGCAGTTCGGAGGCGATATCGAATTGCAAAATCAGGCCCTTGAGGGAGGCCGCGTCGCCCAGCTGGCTGGCGATGTTCGCCAGCAGCGTGTCGAGGCGGAAGTCCAGCACTTCCAGTTCCAGCTTGCCCGCCTCGATCTTGGAAAAGTCGAGGATGTCGTTGATCAGGCCCAGCAAATGCTGGCCCGAATGGTAGATCTTTTGCAGATAGTCGCGCTGGCGCACATCGGCCACCGATTTCAGGGCCAGGTGCGCCATGCCGATAATGCTGTTCATCGGCGTGCGGATTTCATGGCTCATGTTCGACAGGAAGTCGCTCTTGGCCTGGCTGGCCGCGTCGGCCTGCTCCTTCAGGCGGTGCAGCTCCGTCACGTCCGTGGACAGGCCGATCAGGCCCGTGACGGGGCCGGGCAGGCCCAACGGCACCTTCACGCTCCACAGGTGGTGCACCTGGCCCTGCGCATCGACGAAGCGCTCCTCGCCGACGAACTTGACGCCGCTGTCGAACACCTGGCGCTCCGTGCGCCGCGCGGCGGCGGCCGCGTCGCCCACCATCAAATCGCCATCCTGGCGGCCGATCACCTGTTCCACGGCGCGCCCCAGGATGGTTGCCGTGCGCGCGTTCACGTAACGGTAGCGCAGGTCGGCATCCTTCATGTAGACGTAGGCGTCGACGCTGTCGAGCACCGTGTCGAGCAGGGTGCGCTGCGCCACCGCGCTGCGGCGCGAGCGGTACAAGGTATAAATATAGCCATAAATGAGCAAAGTGCCGGCCACGCCGACGGCCAGCGCCAGCCACGGGAAATAACGGTCAAAACCGCTGTACAGCTCCGCCTTGCGCACGCGGAAATGGGCCTTCCACTGGCCGCCCTGGTACACCACGGGCAGCACGCGGTCGAAATACGCGGCGTCGCTGCCCGGCTGCGGCGGCGGCGTTGCCAGGTCACTGTCATCGTTGAACAGCAGGCGGTCCTGCGGCGTGATGCGCAGCAGGCCATTGGCCGGCAGCGGGTCGGCGGCGCTGTACAGGGTCAGGTGCAGCGGCTCGAGCGCGCTGCGTTCGAGCGCGCTGTGCACCAGCTGCGCCACGCCGAAGCCGATGCCCACGGACCCCTGATAGGCGGCGCGGCGCTCGGCCACGCTTCCCTGCGGCATGCCGTTGCGGTACACGGGCAGGCGCATGCCCAGTCCCACGTGCGCGGGCGGCCCCTTGATCATGATCACCTGCCCCGACGCGCCGACCTCGCCGCTGTCGCGCGCCTGGGCCAGGGCCCGCGCCACCAGCGGGTTGGCGCCGATATCGACGCCCATGCGCTCGCGCAGCAGGGAATCGGGCTCCAGGTAAGTGAGCACCGTGTATTCGGGCCGCTCGCCGGGCGGGCGGATGGTGAAATCGGGATAGCCGCGCGGCGCCAGGCTGGTATCGCGACGCACGCCGTCGATATATGCCGCGCGCTGCGCCTGCGAGAGCGCCACCGCATAGTTGACCGATTCGATGGCGGGAAACTGGCGCGCGATATCGAGGCCGGCCACGTAATCGTGGAACTGGCGGCGCGACAGCTGCGCCGAGGTGCGGAACAGGGCTTCGAGACCGCGCAGCAGGTCGGAATAGCTTTTCACCCGCGTGGCCAGGCTATGCTGGGCGCCAGACGTCAGGTTGTCGAAACGCTGCTCGGCATCGTCATTGACCGTGCGCGCCGCGCCCGCATACAGCGCGCCGCCGACCGCCAGCGCCAGCAGCAGCCCGCCCGCCCATATCCCGATGCCTGATCCCGTCCCGCCCTTGCTCAAAGTGTGCATTGTCGATCGCTTATTCCGGTTCTATCAGGTACGAGGATACTATCAAAGCCCCTGCCCGACGCGCCTGTCAGCGAAAAAAAGCGCGCGCGATGGTTGCCCTGGAAAGCAGCTACAGCGCCGCGGCCAGGAAGTCGCAGAAGGCGCGCACCTTCTGCTGCACGTGGCGGCCATCGGGCATCAGGGCAAACACGCCGCGCCTGGCCATGGCGTGCGAGGGCAGCACGCGCACCAGGGCGCCGCTGGCCAGCAGCGGCGCGGCGACGAACGAAGGCAGCGCGCCCACGCCCACGCCGGCCACCAGCATGTCGGCCAGCAGCAGGCTGTTGTCGGCGGAAAAGCGCACGGGCAGCACGATGCTGCTCGTCCCTTCGGGTCCGGCCAGCTGCCAGACGCCGGGGCTGTCGGCCAGGCGGTAGGCCAGGCAATCGTGGCCATGCAGGTCCGGCGCCCGCACCGGCGTGCCGCGCCGCGCCAGGTAGGCCGGCGCGGCGCAGATCATCTGCTCGACGTCGCCCAGGCGGCGCGCCACCAGGGTCGAATCGGCCAGCGCGGCGCGGATGCGCAGCGACACGTCGTAGCCCTCGCCCACCACGTCGCGCAAGCGGTCATCGAGAGTCAGCTCCAGCTTCACCTCCGGGTAACGGGCCATGAAGGCGGGCAGCAGCGGCGAGAGCACCTTCAGGCCGAAGGACAGCGGCACGTTCACGCGCAGCCGCCCCGCCACCTTGCCGGTGCAGCCGCGCGTGGCCAGTTCCAGCGCGGCGATCTCGTCGAGCAGGCGGCAGCATTCCAGATAGTAGGCGCGGCCGCCGTCCGACAAGCTCATGCGCCGCGTCGTGCGCACCAGCAGCACGGTGCCCAGGCGCTCTTCCAGCTGGCGCACCTGCTTGCTGACGGCCGCCGCCGACTGGTTCAGCTCCAGCGCCGCCTTGCTGAAACTGTCGCGCTCGACCACCGTGCGAAATACGCGCATGAGCGCCAGTACATCCATCATTCTTTCCTTCTGGTTGAATATCTTATTATTTTATCGCTGATTATCATTAAAATGGAAAACAATATGATGGCGCTTCTTTCTTCACCTGATACGAGGAGCACGCCATGTTCACCTTTCCGACCCCATTGAAAACCGCACCGCTGCTGCTGGCCCTGCTGGCAGGCGCAGTACAGGCCGGCCCGGCCGCCCCGGCCACGCCCGCCCTGCCCGAAGTGGGCGTCAGCCCCTGGGGCCCGAAGGACGAGATCGGCCGCCTGAACCTGATGACGCCGGCCTCGCGCGCCGCCATCCTGGCCCGCATCGACGGCGGCAAGAGCTACGATCTGGCCGTCGATTTCTATATCGGCATGCCCAGCTGGCAGGCGGCAGGCGACCCGCCCTACCAGATGTGGATGACGCATACGCCGAAAGGCAACGTGGTGGCCGACTCAATGAACGTGGGCGAACAGATGAACCGCCACGTCAGCTACACGGGCTCGGCCGTCTCCATGTATGCGCACATGGGCACGCATATCGACGCCCTGAACCATTTCGGCCTGAACGGCAAGATCTGGAACGGTTTTACGGAGGAGCAGTACCTGGGCGACCGGGGCTGGACCGTGACGGGCGCGGAGAAATTGCCGCCCATCGTCGCGCGCGGCGTGCTGATCGACGTGGCCGTGGCCAAGGGCTTGTCGCAACTGCCCGACAATTACCGGGTCACGCGGCAGGACCTGCGCGCGGCGCTGGCGCAGCAGAAAGTGACGCTGGAACAGGGCGACGTGGTGCTGATACGCACGGGCCGCATGCAGCACTATGAGCAGGCGCAAGCGTACATGGCCAATCCCCCCGGCCTGTCGCTCGATGCGGCGAAATTCCTCGTGGAAGACGGCGGCGCCATGGTGGTGGGCGCGGACAACCTCAGTTTCGAGGCGTTCCCGTCCGAAGTGGCGCACAATTACCTGCCCGTGCACACCTATCTGCTGGCGCAGCAGGGCGCGCCCATCCTGGAACTGGTCGACCTGGAAGCCTTGTCGCGCGACAAGGTGTACCAGTTTGCCTTCATCGGCGCCTCATTGAAATTCCGTGGCGGCGACGCGGCGCCCATCCGCCCCGTGGCGCTGCCGATCCGCTAGGCGCCGACAGGCTCAGACGGCGGCGGCCAGCAAAGCACCATGCTCACCCCAGGCGTCGGCGCAGCGCACCACGTCGCCCACGACGATGATGCTGGGGCTGCCCAGGCCGCTGGCCGGCAAGTCGGCGGGCAGCGCCTGCAAAGTGCTCAGCAACTGGCGCTGCGCCGGCAGGCTGGCCGATTGCACCACGGCCACGGGCGTGCCGGGCGCCATGCCGCCGGCCAGCAAGCCGGCCTGGATGGCCGCCACCCTGGCCACGCCCATGTAGATGACGAGCGTCAGGCCGCTTTGCGCCAATGCCGCCCAGTTCGGCTCGGAGGCGCTATCCTTGCCGTGGCCGGTGACGAAGATGGCGCCCTGGCTCCGGCCGCGGTGCGTCAGCGGCACGCCGATGCCGGCTGGCGCGGCCACCCCGCTGCTGATGCCGGGGATCACCTCGACGGCCACGCCGTGGCTGCGCAGGCAGGCACGCTCTTCGCCGCCGCGCCCGAACAGGTAGGGGTCGCCTCCTTTCAGGCGCACCACGTGCAGGCCGGCGCGCGCTTCGGCCAGCATCAGCCGTTCGATGAACGCTTGCGGCGTGGACGCGCAGCCGCCCCGCTTGCCCACCTCGACCACGCGCACGCCGGGTGCCGCATGGCCAAGGATGGCCGGGTTGACGAGGTCGTCGATCAGCACCACGTCGGCCCGCGCGATGGCCTTTACTGCCTTGATCGTCAGCAGGTCCGGGTCGCCGGGACCGGCGCCCACCAGGGTTACGCTGCCACATTGCGCCATGATGACATCTCCCATTAAAAAAAGTGACCGATGGCAAACGATGCCGCGTACGCTTCCGGCGCGCTGCCGTCCCACACGACGCCGTCGCACAGGATCGACGCACGCATGGGGGTCTTCGGCACGGGCGTGGCCGTCATTTCGGCCGCCTGGCGGTACAGGTCGGTGCGGTTGACCTGCCCCGCCACGCCAAGGTAGTCAGGCGCATCGCGCAGCAAGCCCCAGCGCCGGTGCTGGGTCATGAACCACATGCCGTCGGACAGATAGGGGAAATTGACGGCGCCATCGCCGTAAAACTTCAAGCCATGCGTATCGTTCCACGTCTTGCCCAGGCCATCCTGGTAGTGGCCGAGGATGCGCGGCGCCAGCATTTCCTGCGGCGTATGCAGATAGGCGGGCTCGGCCAGGGTGGCGGCCATTTCCAGCCGGTTGGCATCGCTGGCGTCGATCCAGCGCCCCGCCTCGAGCACGGCGGCGATCAGGGCCCGGCAGGTATTCGGATGCTGCTGCGCAAAGGCCGCGCTGGCACCCAGCACCTTGCCCGGATGGTCGGGCCAGATCGCCTGGCTGGCGACGGCCGTCACGCCCACGCCCTCGACGATGGCCTTGTAGCCCCATGGCTCGCCCGCGCAAAAGCCATCCATCTGGCCCGCGCGCAAGGCCGCCACCATCTGCGACGGCGGCACCGTCATCACGTGCGCGTCGCGCAGCGGATCAATGCCATGCGCGGCCAGCCAGTATTGCAGCAGCATCGCATGATTGCCGGTCGGAAAAGTATGCGCGAACGCAAACGGCCGCGATGCGGCCCGCATGTGGCGCGCCAGCGATGGGCCATCATGGGCGCCGTCGCGCGCCAGCGCCGCCGACAGGGTCACGGCCTGGCCGCTGTGATTGAGATTCATCAATACGGCCATGTCGCGCTGCTGCCCGCCTATGCCCATCTGCACGCCATACACGAGGCCATACAGCACGTGGGCCGCATCGAGTTCCCCATTGTGCAGCTTGTCGCGCACGCCGGCCCATGACGTCTCGCGGCGCAGTGCGATCTTGATGCCGTATTTTTCATCCAGGCCCAGCCTTGACGCCATCACCAGCGAGGCGCAATCGGTCAGCGGCAGGTAGCCGATGCGTATCGTCTGTTTTTCCGGCTGCAGGGTGCGCGCCACTTGCGCGCTCTCGCCCATTTTCTCAGTCATACCATTCCTTGCTGATAAATACTGTTTTGCCGCGCCGCCATGGGCACGGTTCTCCCCGTCCAGCAGCAAGGAACGTGCCCGTGCACGCCCGGTCTGGTCCGGCTGGCATTGCACCGCCATGGTGCGTTGCACCAGCATGTGTCAGGAAATGGACGTTTCATCCCAGCAAGTCCTCCACGTCGAGGATGCGCTGGGCGATGTCGGCCAGCTTGAGTTTCTTGTTCATGGCCATGCTGCGCAAGCGCTGGTAAGCCTGCTCTTCCGTCAAGCCGTGATGCGTCATCAACAGGCCCTTGGCCCGCTCGATCACTTTGCGTTCCAGCAATTTGTGCCGCGATTCGTGCAATTCGGCCCGGAGTTTTTCTTCCTGGCGGAAGCGCGCCAGCGCCACGTTGAGCACAGGCAAGATGCGTTCGGCCTGCAAGCCGGCCACGATGTAGGCGGAGACGCCGGCCGCCATGGCTGCGTCGATGCTGGCCGTGGCGCCGTCTTCCGTAAACAGGACGATGGGACGGCGCTCGTCGCGCGTGGCGATGACGATGTGTTCGAGCACGTCGCGCGCGTCCGATTCCGCGTCGATGATGATGAGGTCGGGCTGCAGCTGGGCGATGCGCTCGGGGAGGTAAAGGTCGGCTGGCAGCGAGGCGACGATGTCAAAACCCGATTCCAGCAAGCCGATGCGCAAGGCATTGCCACGCTGCACTTGCGCCGCCCACGCCGCGTCCCCGTGCACGCCGTGCTCGACGATGGTATTGACGACAACGATGCGCAAAGGCTGGGTACGGCTGGACGTCATGGTGGCGGTCTGCAATGGCTGAACACAACCATTGCAGTAAGCAAGAAGCGAACCAGCTGGATTTACTTGAGTGTCGGCATGGCAAACTCGGCGCCCGCCGCCGTTGAGGCGGGCCAGCGCTGCGTCACGGCCTTCTGCTTCGTGTAGAAACGCACCGCTTCCGGCCCGTGCGCGTGGTGGTCGCCGAACAGGCTGCGCTTCCAGCCGCCGAAGCTGTGGAAGGCCATCGGCACGGGGATCGGCACGTTCACCCCCACCATCCCGACCTGCACCCGGTGCGTGTATTCGCGCGCCGTATTGCCGTCGCGCGTATAAATGGCCGTGCCATTGCCGTATTCATGGGCGTTGACCAGCTCCAGCGCCGTGGCGAAATCGGGCACGCGCACGATGCACAGGACGGGACCGAAGATTTCTTCCTTATAAATCGTCATCTCCGGCGTCACATGGTCGAACAGGCTGCCGCCGAGGAAAAAGCCGCGCTCATAGCCGGGCAGCACGAAACCGCGGCCGTCGGCCACCAGGCTGGCGCCTTCCTTGACGCCCGTGGCGATGTAGCCGGCGATCTTGTCCTTGTGCACCTGCGTCACCACGGGCCCCATTTCCGCCTTCAAATCCATGCCTTGCGTGATTTTCAGGGCCGCGATGCGCGGCACCAGCGCTTCCACCAGCTGGTCGCCCACATTGCCGACCGCCACGACGACGGAAATGGCCATGCAGCGCTCGCCCGCCGAACCGAAGGCGGCGCCCATCAGGGCGTCCACCGTCTGCGCGATATCCGCGTCCGGCATGACCACCATGTGGTTTTTCGCGCCGCCCAGGGCCTGCACGCGCTTGCCCTGCGCGCAGCCGGTGGCGTAAATATACTCGGCGATCGGCGTGGAACCGACAAAGCTGACGGCGCGCACGTCCGGATGATGCAGCAAGCCGTCGACGGCCTCTTTATCTCCCTGCACGACGTTGAAGACGCCGTCGGGCAAGCCCGCGTCCGTGAGCAGCTGCGCCAGCAGCAGGCTGGCGGACGGATCGCGCTCCGACGGTTTCAATACAAAGGTATTGCCGCAGGCAATGGCCATCGGGAACATCCACATCGGCACCATCACGGGAAAATTGAACGGCGTGATGCCGACACAGACACCGAGCGCCTGGCGGATCGACCAGGCGTCGATGCCGCCGGCCACCTGCTCCGAATACTCTCCCTTCATCATTTGCGGGATGCCGCAGGCAAATTCCACCACTTCGATGCCGCGCGTGACTTCGCCCTTGGCATCCGTAAACACTTTGCCGTGCTCGGCGGTAATCAGGGCGGCCAGTTGGTCGGAATGTTCTTCCAGCAATTCCTTGAACTTGAACATGACGCGGGCGCGGCGCAGGGGCGACGTCTGCGACCAGGCGGGAAAGGCCGCGTGGGCAGCGGCCACGGCCGCGTTCAGCTCGGCGGCAGTGGCCAGCGCCACCTTCGCCGTCACCTCGCCCGTGGCAGGATTGAAGACATCGCTCGTGCGCTCCGAGCGCGAAGTCATGGGGTTGCCACCAATAAAGTGGCCGATTGTCGGGGTCATCATATCTTGTCCTTGATTATTTGGTCTGCATCAGCCATTCATGGGCCGGGTCATTTTTAAAATGCCACACGCGTTTCGGGCCGGCCATCACGTTCAGGTAATAGCCGTCGTAGCCATACGGCACGGTGACGGGGTGGTAGCCCCTGGGCACCATCACCACATCGTGGTTTTCCACGGCCATGGCCTCATCGATGGAACGGTCATCCGTGTAGACGCGCTGGTAGGCAAAGCCCTGCTCCGGATTGAGGCGGTGGTAATAGGTTTCTTCCAGAGAACTTTCCTGTGGAACATTGTCGCTGTCGTGCTTGTGCGGCGGATAGCTCGAGGAATGACCGGACGGCGTGACTACCTCGACCACCAGCAAGCCGTCCGCCTCGGCCGTCTGCGGCAGGATGTCGCACACATAGCGCGTATTGGCGCCCTGGCCGCGCACGGAGCGCGCCATGCTGGCCGGCTCGATCAGGCGCGCCGGACGGTGCGTCGTGGCCGGCGCGCTGCACAGGGCGACCTCGGCAGCGCTCACGGCCGTGATGCCGACCGTTGTTTCCAGCGGCACATACACGGCATACGGCGAGCGCTCTTCAAACACGCTGGCGCGATTGCCGATGGCTTCCCAGGTCTGTCCGCCCGCCTGCACGGTGACGGTGCCCGTCAGCACGACGATGCACAGCTCGCGGCCGCCCGTGTCCAGCTTCAGGGCCTCGCCGGGCGCCAGGCGGTGGGCGGCAAAGCCCACGTGCGTCCAGCCGGCCGATTCCGGCGTGACCTCGACGATAGCGGAGCCCGCCCGGGCCTTGACCAGCAGCGGGCTCATGCCGCCTCCCTGCCCAGGCGGGGAATCGCGTCGACCAGGCTTGCCAGGTAGTCGTGGCCCATCTTCGCGTACTGGTAGCTGGGCGCCACGGCCGGGTCCTGTTCCGCCTCCACCACCAGCCAGCCCTCGTAGCCATGCAGATACAAACGCGTCAGGATGGCCGGGAAGTCGATGCAGCCGTCGCCGGGCACGCTGAAGGCGCCATTGATGACGGCCTGTAAAAAACTCCAGTGGCCATTGCGGGCCAGTTTCACCACGTTCGGCCGCACGTCCTTGCAATGCACGTGGCAAATCCTGTCGATATGCTTGTTTAAAACCGCCAGCGCGTCGCCGCCGGCAAAGGTGATATGACCCGTATCAAACAGCAAGCCCACTTCCGGGCCCGTCAAGGCCATCAGTTGATCCACGTCAGCGGGGGTTTCCACGTAGGCGCCCATGTGATGGTGGTAGGCGAGGCGCACGCCGTGCGCCAGCAGGTGGGCGGCAAACGCCGTCAATTTGTCCGCGTAGTCCTGCCATTGCTGGGCGGACTGGAAACGCGGACGTTTATACAGGGGGCGCGCTTCGCCCTGGATGGCGTCGGCCACCTCGCCGTAGACCATGACGGTGGCGCCGCTGTCGGCCAGCAGCCGCAAATGCGGACCAACAGACGCGATCTCCTCTTCCACCGAGCGGTGCGCCAGGCGGCCCGAATACCAGCCGGAGACACACGCCAGGCCATATTTCCCCAGCACGGCGTTCAGGGACGGGGCATCCTTGGGAAACTTGTTGCCCAGTTCGAAACCCACGTAGCCGATCTCGGCGCCTTCTTTCAAGGCCGTTTCCAGGGGCGTCTCGCCACCCAGGCTCGGTAAATCGTCGTTCATCCACGAGATCGGGTTGATGCCGATCCTGACATTCCATGTAGTCATCTCAATTCCTTTGTTTCAGGCGATCGTTTTCATAACGGGCACGGGCCGCTTGCACGCCGGCTTGCGTGGAGACCTCGGGCACGGCCACTTCCCACCAGCAACCACCCTCCTCGGTCGTGCGCGCGGCGTCCGTATTGATGCAGATCAGATACGTGCGGGAAGCTCCCCGGGCGCGCAGCATGGCTTGCTCCAATTCTGCGATACTGGCCACGTGCTCGCTCAAGGCGCCCAGCGACTGCGCATGCAGGGCGAAGTCGATGCGCGGTGCGCTGTCGGGCAACATATTGTTGAACGAGGCATTGCCGCAGGCCTGCTGCAGGCGGTTGATGCAGCCATAGCCGCGGTTGTCGAGCACGACGACGATGAGTTTCTTGTCCAGCATGACGGAAGTGGCGATTTCCGAATTCATCATCAGATAGCTGCCGTCGCCCACCATGACGATGACCTCGGCGTCGGGCTGCGCCATCTTGACGCCGAGGCCGCCGGCGATCTCATAGCCCATGCACGAATAGCCGTATTCCATGTGGTAGCCGCCCGGCGTCGATGTTCTCCACAGTTTATGCAGTTCGGCCGGCAGGGTGCCCGCCGCGCAGACGACGATGTCGCGGGTGGTCGAGTCCGGTGAAGAACGCTGCACGGCGCCGATGACTTCGCCGTCGTACGGCAAGCCGGCCACTTCCCGTTTTCCCGTGATCGCCAGCACGGTGTCGCGCCACGCGCTCCCTGCCTGCTGCGCCCGGTCCAGCCACTGGCCCGCGCTGTTCCAGCGCTCCAGGCGCTGCGACAGGCCCTGCAAGCCGAGCGTCGCGTCCGCCTGCAGGCCCAGGCCACGGCGCTTCAGCACATCGAATGCGTTGACGTTCAGGCTGAGCAGTTGCGCTTGCGCAAACAGGGAATTGGAGCCCGTCGTGAAATCCTGCAAGCGCGTGCCGACGGCCAGCACCACGTCGGCCTGCGCCGCCAGGCTGTTGGCGGCGGGCGAACCGGTCACGCCGATGGCCCCCAGCTGCAATGGATGATCCCACGGCAGGGAACTCTTGCCCGCCTGGGTTTCCGCCACGGGAATGCCGTGGCGCTCGGCAAACGCCTGCAGGGCGGCGCTGGCCTTGCCGTACAGCACGCCGCCGCCGGCCACGATCAGCGGCTGTTTCGCGTTTCTCAGCAGCAGCGCGGCATCGTCCAGTTCCTGCTCGACGGGCGGCACGGCGCGAAAACGCACGACACGCGGCGCAAAGAATTCTTCCGGATAGTCATACGCCATCGTCTGCACGTCTTGCGGCAAAGATAAAGTAACGGGGCCGCAGGCGGCCGCGTCCGTCAAGGCGGCTATCGCCCGCGGCAAGGCAGTGAGCAGTTGCTCCGGATACACGATGCGGTCGAAATAGCGCGATAAAGGTTTAAAAGCATCGTTGACCGAGACGCTGCCATCGGTGGCGTCTTCGAGCTGCTGCAAGACGGGGTCCGGCGCGCGCGAGACGAAGACGTCGCCGGGCAAGAGCAGGACCGGCAGGCGGTTGACGTGCGCCAGCGCGGCGGCCGTCAGCAGATTCGTCGCACCGGGACCGATGGAACTGGTCACGGCCATCATGCGCCGGCGCATGTGCGCTTTCGCATAGGCGATGGCCGCATGCGCCATCGCCTGCTCATTGTGCGCCCGATACGTGGGGAAGCTGTCGCGGTACTGGTACAGCGCTTCGCCCAGGCCCGCCACATTGCCGTGGCCAAAGATGGCGAAAGCGCCGCCAAACAAGGCTGCGCCCTCCTCGGTACGCAATGCCGACAGATAGCGCACCAGCGCCTGCGCCATGGTCAAACGAACGGTGGCGCTCATGCCGCACGCTCCAGTCGGTTACGCGTGCGCTGCCACAGGGCAATCAACAGCTCGAAATTGGCCCGTACGGCGGTAATCAGGCCCGCATCGTCAAGCTCGCCGGCCAGCCAGCGGCGGCTCGGTTCCTGGAAGATGGTGCGACCGACCATGAAACCCTTGCAGGTGCTGCTGGCGCTGGCCTGTTCGAAACTGGCGGCCAGCTTGTCGATGGGGGCGTTCAACCCCAGCAGGACGACGCCACGGCAATGCGGATCGCGCTCGTGCACGAGGGCATCGATGGCTTGCCATTGCTTGGCCGACATACTTTCCAGCTTCCACCATTCCGGATAGATGCCCAGGTTGTACAGGCGCTTGACGGCGCGCAAGACGGTATCGTCACCCTGCGGCAAGGCGTCCGACGGTATGACTTCGAGCAACAGTTCGTGACCGCTCACTTGCGCCGCGTCATACAGGGCCTTGATCTGCGCTTCCTGCTCCAGGCGGTTTTCCACGGCGTCGTCCGGGTGCAGCTGCACCAGGCATTTGATCACGTGTTCCTTCGGCCAGCTGAGCAGATGCGAGCCGATCGAGCGGCCCCAGTCGAACTGCAGCGGGTTTGATCCCGGCAATTCCACGGGACGGCCTATCCACCAGCCCCGTCCCGTTGCATCGTTGAGAGCGTCGACGCCATAGCGGCCATCGATCAGCACGCCCGTCTTGCCGGCCAGCTGCAAGGCCGTTTCCGTCTGCGCCACGGCTTGCACCATCAATTGCTTCAAGGCCCAGATACGCGATTCGGGCGCGCCCGCTTGTTGCGCCAGCTCAAAGAATTGCGTGCGGTGATCGAACGCAAACACGCACAGTTCGTCCCACTGCGGGCGCGCCACCGTCGTGCGGTGCAGGCGCGACAAGGTGGCGTCCTGGTCCGGTTGCGTCAGTTTGGCCGCATTGGCGAGGAAATAATCGAGCTCCACGGGCGACGGCATGGCCGGCGCGCAGCCGTGGCGCGACACGACGAGCGCGCCGCAGCCGTTCGCATAGCGGCAGCACGCCTCGTAATCCTCGCCGCGCAGCCAGCCTTTCAGGAAACCGGAAAGAAAAGCGTCGCCCGCGCCGAGCACATTGAGCACCTCCACCCGCACGCCGCGGTAGTTATAGGCGTCATCCAGACTGGCCGGCACCACGCTGTCGATGACGGCGCTGCCCAGCGGCCCCCGCTTGACGACCAGGGTCGCCAGGGTGGCGGCCCGCACGGCGCGCAGGGACGCCATGATATCAAAGCCGCCGCCGGCGATCATGAATTCCTCTTCCGTGCCGACGATCAGGTCGAACTGCGGCAGGATCGCCTGCAAGTGGCGGGTGACGCCTTCGTTCGAGACGAAGCGCGTTTCGCCGTCCGCCTTGCCCGACAAGCCCCACAGCACGGGCCGGTAATCGATATCGAGCACGGTGCGCACATTATTGGCGCGCGCCAGTGTGAGTGCCTGCGTGCTGACGGCGTGCATGGCGGCGGTGGAGAAATGCGTGCCGGTGATCAACAGCGCCTTGCTCGAGGCAATGAAGGCCGCATCCACCGACGCGGCGTCGATGGCCATGTCGGCGCAATTTTCGCGATAAAAGATCAGCGGGAAGGTGTTCTTGTCCTTGATGCCCAGCATCACGAGCGCCGTCAGGCGGTCGCGGTCGATGCCGACATGGCTGACGTCGCAGCCCTCCTGCGCCAAAGTATCCGTCAAGAAACGCCCCATGTGGTCGTCGCCCACTTTCGACAGCATGGCGGACTTCAGGCCCAGGCGGGCCGTGCCGAAGGCGATGTTCGCCGACGAGCCGCCCAGGTATTTGGCGAAACTCGTCGCGTCTTCCAGCGGGCTGCCGATCTGCTGCGCGTACAGGTCCACCGCCAGGCGGCCCAGGCAGATCACGTCGAGCGCGCGGCCCTGGGCAAATTGTGTCGGGTTATTCATGGTTATCCTTAAATCGTGACACCGTCGAGTTCAGCCATCAGCGTTTGCATTTCCGCACCGCCCGCCATCATGTCGAGTACTTCATCCTTGGAAACGGTTTCCTTGGTATAAGTCCCCAGCGACTTGCCCCGGTTCAACAGAGTGAACGAGTCGCCCACGGGATAGGCATGGTGCACATTGTGGGTAATAAAGATCACGGACAAGCCCCGCTCGCGCGCCTTGTAGATCAGTTTCAGCACATTGAACGATTGTTTCACGCCCAAGGCCGCCGTCGGTTCGTCGAGGATCAGCACGCGCGCGCCGAAGTGGATGGCGCGGGCAATGGCCAGGCATTGCCGCTCGCCGCCCGACATGGTGCCCACGGCCTGGTGCGGGTCGCGCACCATGATGCCCATCTCGGCCAGCTTGTCGCGCGCCGTGGTGGCCGCATACTCCATATCCATCACGGGCAGCACGCCGAACATTTTCTTGATCGGCTCGCGGCCCATGAAGAAATTGCGCGCCACGGACAGCAGAGGCACCAGCGCCAGGTCCTGGTAGACGGTGGCCACGCCCAGGTCCAGCGCCTCTTTCGGCGAATTGAAGCTGACGGGCTGGCCGTCGACCAGGTATTGGCCATCGGTGGGCCGGTGCACGCCGGCCAGGGTCTTGATCAGGGTCGACTTGCCGGCGCCGTTGTCGCCCAGCAGGCAATGCACTTCGCCCGGTTTCAAACGCAGGGTGACGTTTTGCAGGGCGATGACGGAGCCGAAACGTTTGCTGATGTTTTCCAGCGCAAGGATGTATTCGCTCATGGCTTATCTCGCTTCCGTGACACGGGCACGGACAAAGTTGTTGAACAGTACCGCGATCAGCAGCATGACGCCGAGGAAGACGCGGAACCAGTCGGAATTGATATTCGTATAAGTAATGCCGATCTGCACCACGCCGAAGATCAGCGCGCCGAAGCAGGCGCCGACGACGGAACCGTAGCCGCCCGTCAGCAGGGCGCCGCCGATGACGGCCGCGATGATGGCTTCGAACTCCTTCTGCATGCCGCGGTCGGCGGCGGCCGATCCCACGTCAAATACTTGCAATGTAGCAAACAGGCAGGCGCAGAAGGCGGTGAAGACGAACAGCGATACCTTGATGGTTTTCACGGGTACGCCCACGTTCTTGGCCGCGTTGGCGTCGCCGCCGACGGCGAAGATCCAGTTGCCGATGCGGGTGCGGGCCAGGACGAAGCCGGACACGAGCGCCAGGCCGGCCCACCAGACGATGACCTTGGGTATGCCCTTGACCAGCGGCGCGCCATTGTCGAGCGCCGTGATCCAGCCCGCCTTGGCCATCCAGGCGAACAGCGAGGTGCCCACTTCGCCATGGAACAGGGTCGTGGCCAGCCAGTCGTCGGCGGCCAGCGCGCCGATGCCGCTGACGATGGTGCGGTTGGCGAACATGATGGACAGGGCCAGGGTCAGGCCGCGCAGGATGAACAAAAAGGCCAGGGTGACGATGAACGAAGGCAAGCGCGTCTTGATGACGAGGTAGCCGTTGAGCCAGCCCAGCGCCATCGAACCGGCAAAGGCGAACAGGATGGCGGCCCACACGGGCCAGTGGAAATAGACGGAAGGAATGGCGATCATCATGCCGGCAAAGCCGATCATGGAGCCGATCGACAGGTCGAATTCGCCGGCGATCATCAAGACGCAGGCGCCGATGGCGATGATGCCCAGGTAGGCGGCCACCTGCGCCCAGTTGATCACGCCGTCCAGGTTGAACATGCCAGAGTCGCCGGCCGTCAGGATGAAGAAGGCGAACACCAGGATGGCGCCCGAGATCGAGGCGAATTCCGGGCGGCTGAACAGCCGCTTGAGCCAGCTGACCTGTCCCACGCGCTCATCAAAGCCCTGCTTTTGCGGCGGCGTGCCCGAGGCGGCCATGCCGCCCTGTTCCACGCTGAATTTCACGGTACTCATGCTATGTCTCCCTTGATTTATAGCAACCTGCCAGCCTCGACAACAATTCCAGGGCGGCAGGACCCGCGCGCCGGCAAGCTAGGCCTGCGCGCGGGGACAACAACTAAGAACACCTGTCAAAATCTACTGCGCGTCGCGATTTGCGGTCTCCGATGCTCACTGTACATTCGTCCAGTTCCGCTTCTCAACCACAACTCCCATCCGCTCGCTACGGTTTTGTTAGACGTTGTAAGGTATTGATTGAATTGAAAAGCGGGTGCTTAACGGAACTGGCCGGCGTATTTCTCCACCTTGCCGATATTGTCCTTGGTGACATAACCCGGACCGGAACCGATATGGCGCGGGCCATACGATGGCGCCAGGCCGTATTCGGCCAGGCGCGCCTTGAACTTGGCGTTATTGACCAGCTTTTCGCGCACCTTGGCCAGGTCCGTGGTCTTGTCCTGCTTCATGATGGCCAGTACGGCAACGGGGATGTAGCCTTGCAGGTAGGGCTGCTGGTCGATGGCGAACTGGATGCTGCCATCCTTGATGCCTTTCGAGATTTCATCGGACAGGTCGAACGTGGCGAACCACATCTTGCCCTTCAAACCCATCTTTTCCAGCGCCTTGAGCGAAGCGTGGGCCGAGGTGGGGCCCAGCGCCAGCACGGCCTGGGTTTTCGGGTTGTTGCGCAGGTAGGCGCTCAGCTTGCTTTCGATGGTGGTCGGATCTTCGCCCGCATCCAGGGTGGCGGCCTTGAAATCGACGCCGATGGCCTCGGCAAAGCCGCGGCAACGCTCGAACGACGACGGGTTCGTCGCGTAATGGTTGACGCAGACGAAGGACTTGATGCCGGCCGCCTTGGCTTTTTCGCCGGCGCCCTTGCCTGCCTCGTATTCAGGCTGGCCCACGTGCATCACGGCGCCCAGCTGCTCGCTTTGCGCCAGGGTGCCGGAGTTGATCGTGACAAACGGAATCTTCTTGGCGGCAACGAGGCCCAGCGGTTTTTGCAGCACGCTGAAGTCGGCGATGCTGACGATCACGCCGTCATAGTTGCGGGCCGCCGATTGCTCGACCAGGCGCGCCATGTCGGCCAGGTCGCCATTCGGCGGGTTGCGGTAGTCGACGGTGACATTGAAGTCTTCACCTGCTTGCTTGACGGAATTTTTGATCGTATTCCACCAGGAATCGGAATCGGGCGCATGGCTGATCAGCACGAATTTCTCGCCCGCCGCGTGGCTGGCGCTCATGCCCAGACCCAGTCCCAGGCCGAGTCCCAGCATGGCCAGGCTCTTCAGAAATCCCTTACGCTTATTGCTTTGCATGAATGTCTCCTTGAAGGATTGATTTTTATAGTTGCCAGCTTTTGAAGCGTGTCAGCGGGGAACCGGACAACCGGCAAGACCCGATGCACTGCGCACAGCTTAGGCCACAAAAAAGACAAATGCAATAAAATTTTCAAAATAAATATAAATAGAAATTCGTTTCTATTTTTAGGATTCCCTCCTATAATTCTCGCCAGAACCAGCCGCATGGAATTGATACGCCAGCGCGGCCCAGCAAGTACACCAAGGAAAACACATGGCAGCCACCGCCCCCATCGAACAGCTGATGCAGCACATTGCCGCCGAGTACGACAACCTGTCGCGCCAGTTGAAAGTCATCGCCCAATACATTGAAAAGCATCGCGCCAGCCTGATGCTCGAACGCATCAGCGACATCGCCGCCGCCTGCGACGTGCAGCCGTCGGCCATCGTGCGTTTCGCGCAGCGCTTCGGCTACACGGGCTTTTCTGAAATGCAGGATGTATTCCGCCAGGCTTACACGGACCAGGCCGGCGCCACGCCCGACTACCAGCAGCGCATCCGCAAGCTCATTTCCACGCGCGACGCGGCCCTGAGCGCGGGCGACCTGACGCGCGAATTCGTCGGCGCCAGCCGCGCCGGCCTCGACGACCTGGCGGCCGGCCTCGACGACGCCCAGCTGGAAGCGGCCGTCAACCTGCTGCTGAAAGCTGAAAATATCTATGTGATCGGCGTGCGCCGCTCGTTCCCGATCGCCTCCTACATCGCCTACGCGCTGGAACACACGGACAAGCGCGTACACCTGATTAGCGGACTGGGCGGCATGCACCGCGAACAGATGCGCAGCGTGCGCGAACGCGATGTGGCGATCGCCATCAGTTTCTCGCCTTACGGCAAGGAAACCCAGCAGTGCATCAAGGCGGCGCAGGACAAGGGCGCCAAGGTCCTGGTGATTACCGACAGCAAGCTGGCCCCGCTCGCGCGGGCGGCCGACGCGCTGCTCACCGTCACCGAGGGCAGCGCCTTCGCCTTCCGCTCGCTGACGAGCACCATCTGCCTGTGCCAGGCGCTGTTCATCGCGCTGGCATACAAACTAGAGCTCGACATCGAAGAAATCCACACCCCAGGAGAACATGATGATTGAAGTAGCGTTATTCGGCGCCGGACGCATCGGCAAAATCCACGCGGCCAACCTGGCTGCCCAGCCCGGCGTGCAGTTCAAGTACGTGGTCGACGTCAACCAGGAAGCGGCGGCCGCCTTGGCCGGCCTGCATGGCGGCAGCAGCGCCACGGTGGAAGCGGCGCTGGCCGACCCGGCCGTCAAGGCCGTCGTCATCGCCTCGAGCACGGACACACACGCGGACCTGATCCTGCGCTCGGCCGCCGCCGGCAAGGCCATCTTTTGCGAAAAACCCGTCGATTTGACGCTGGACCGGGCGCGCGCCTGCGCCGCCGCCGTCAAGGAAGCCAAGGTGCTGTGCATGCTGGGCTTCCAGCGCCGCTACGATCCCACCTTCAATGCCGTCAAGACACGCATCGAAGCGGGCGAGATCGGCACGCCGGAATTGCTGGTGGTTACCAGCCGCGATCCAGGCCCGCCGCCCGTGAGCTACATCAAGGTCTCGGGCGGCATCTTCAAGGATATGCTGATCCACGACTTCGACATCTTCCGCTGGATACTCGACGATGAAGCCGTCAGCGTGCACGCCACGGGCAGCTGCCTCGTCGACCCGGCCATCGGCGCGGCGGGCGACCTCGATACGGCCGTCGTCACCATCCGCACGGCCAAGGGACGTTTGTGCCAGATCAATGCCTCGCGCCGCGCCGCCTACGGCTACGACCAGCGCTTCGAAGTGCTGGGCAGCGCCGGCATGCTGCAAGCAGGCAATCACAAGCCGACGGAAGTGACAGCCTATGGTGCCGTGAACGTCAGCGTGGACAAGCCGGAAGATTTTTTCCTGGAACGTTATCGCCATGCTTACGCGCAGGAAATGGCGCATTTCTTCGACGCCCTCAGCCACGGCACGCCGCTGCGCACCACCGTCCACGATGGCTTGAAGGCCCTGGAACTGGCCGAGGCGGCCACCCTGTCGTGGCGCGAACAGCGCGTGGTCACTGTATAAACCAATAATAAAGCTATCTGGAGACACCATGTCATCCCCAACATTAAAAGTCGGCATCGTCGGCCTGGGCCGGCTGGGCCAGCGCCACGCCATCAACCTGGCGCAGCGCGTGCCGAACGCCGAAGTCGTGGCAGCCTGCAGCCCCGTGCCCGCCGAACTGGACTGGGCCGCCAGCCAGCTCGGCATCACCACCGGCTATGCCGACTACGACGCCCTGCTGGCCCATCCGGGCCTGGACGCCGTCTTTCTCGTCACGCCCACCTCGCTGCATGCGGACCAGATCATCGCCGCCTTGCGCGCCGGCAAGCACGTATTTTGCGAAAAACCGCTGTCGCTGGATCTGGCCGATTGCCTGAAGGTGGAAGCCGAAGCGGCGCGCCACCCGCAGCTGACCGTCATGATCGGCTTCGTGCGGCGTTTCGACGCCAGCTACCATGACGCGCAGCAAAAGATCGCACTAGGGCTGATCGGCAAGCCGTATCTGGTGCGTTCGCAAACCTGCGACCAGAACGACCCCAGCGGCGCCTTCATGCGCTTTGCCCCCACCAGCGGCGGCATCTTCCTCGATTGCAGCGTGCACGATATCGACCTGGCGCGCTGGCTGCTGGGCAATCCCGTGCCCAGACGCGTGTATGCGAGCGGCACCAACGCCATCCACACGGGCTTGCAGGCGTTCGGCGACGTCGACAACGGCCTGGCGACGGTCGAGTTCAGCGACGGCAGCATGGCCAGCTTCATGGCGTCGCGCACCATGGCGCATGGCCATGAAACCCTGACGGAAGTGTTCGGCACGGGCGGCCGCCTGGCCGTGGGCAGCAATCCGCGCCTGAACAGGGTGGAAATTTCCGATGCGCACGGCGTGCGCAACGAATGCACGCCGGACTTCTATGCCCGCTTCGCCGACGCCTTTTTGATCGAGGCGCAGGAATTCACGGATGCGGCGCTGGGCCGGCGCACCTTGTCATTGACCCTGCACGACGCGACGGAAGCGACGCGCATCGGCCTGGCCATGACGCAGGCGATGCGCGAGGCGCGGCCCGTGGAGTTTTAAGCCCACGCCGTGGACTCAGGCGGCCGGCGCGGGAAATGGACGTTCGGGCTGCCTGGGTTCCACGGCCAGGCGCAAGCCCATGGCATCGAGGATGGCCGTCAAGGTGGCGAGCGAGGGATTGCCCTCGGGCGACAGGGTGCGGTACAGCTGGGTGGGATTGAGCTTGGCCGCCTGCGCCACGGCCGGCACGCCGCCAAAGGCGCGCGTCAGCTGGCGCAGCACGGCCAGCAGTTCGCCGTGATCGCCATCGACGAGGATATGGTTGATCAATTCGAGGGCCAGATCGGGATCGTCGCGGTACAGTTCGGCCATCGCCTCGTCATGCGAGCGGTCTCTCGGTGGTTTGCTTAGTTCCTCTTTCATGTCCTATCTCCTTCCAGTCGTGCCAGCAGGCACAGGCGTATTCGATATCTTTCGGCTGCGTGCGCTTGTCTCCGCCGCACAGCAATAAAATGATCTGTTCGCCGGCGATGGCGTAATACACGCGGTAACCAGGCCCCGCGTCGATGCGCAATTCCCACACGCCATCATGGCAAAATTTATGGTCGCCAAAATTGCCGGCAATCATACGCAGCACGCGGCGCACGATGGCCACCCTGGCCGTGTTGTCGCGCTGGCGCTTCAGCCATTCCGTATACAAATCCCTGCCCGATGACGTCAGGTAATGGCGGATCTCGACCATCATATTCGTCCATAAACGAAGAAAAATCAAGGGGGAAAGCACGCTGATACGTAAAAGGAGGACCACGCCATCTTGCTACCAAACCCGCTCAAGCAGGCCTTGAATGTCGGGTTCACTGAACTATATCAAGATGTATTTTCCCAATTACTGTAAAGAAATGATGTGACGCGTACACGCCTCACGCGCATGCCATTGCGCTATACAATAAGCGCCTGCCCAACCGCGAAAACCAAGGCCACCATGACGAACGACGACAGCCACTCCCCCTCCCTCGCCGACGTGGCCGAACGCTACGTCAAGCTGGTCCTGGCCATGGGCCAGCACGATGCCTCGTACGTGGACGCGTATTACGGCCCGCCCGCATGGCAACAGGAAGCGGTAGAACAGCATTTAAGTTTGAGCGACATCAAAGCCGCGACAGACAAGGCGCTGGCCCTGCTGGCCGACGAACCTTGCCTGCGCGCCCTCAACCTGCGCAAGCAGTTGCAGGCCGTGCTGGCCAAGGCGGACATGCTGCAAGGCGCACGCCTCGATTTCGATACGCAAAGCGCGCGCCTGTACGACGCCGTCTCGCCCCACCACAGCCGCGCATATTACGCAGAACTGGTGGCGCAGATCGACGCCCTGCTGCCTGGCGACGGCACGGTGAGCGACCGGGTTAACGCTTTCCGCGCGCAGTTCGTCATTCCAGCCGACAAGCTGCGCGCCGTCATGGATGCGGCCATCCGCGCGGGCCGCGAGCGCACCTTGCAGTACATCGCCCTGCCCGAAGGCGAAGATTTCGTGCTGGAATTTGTCACAGATAAACCCTGGAGCGGCTACAACTGGTACAAGGGTAACTACCAGAGCGTGATCCAGATCAATACGGACTTGCCCGTGTATATCGATCGCGCCGTCGACCTCGGCTGCCACGAAGCGTATCCGGGCCACCACGTCTACAACGTGCTGCTCGAGCGCGACCTGGTGCGCGGCAAGGGCTGGATGGAATACTGCGTCTACCCGCTGTACTCGCCGCAATCCTTGATCGCCGAAGGCACGGCCAATTACGGCATCGAACTGAGTTTTACGGAGGCGGAGCGGCTGGACTTCGAACAGCAAGTGCTGTATCCGCTGGCCGGCCTCGAGCCAGAGCTGGCGCCCCGCTATGCGCAACTCAATGCCTTGCTGGCCAAACTGAGCTACGCCGACAATGACATCGCGCGCCAGTACCTGGAAGGCAGCCTGAACCGCGAAGAAGCGCTGGAATGGCTGGTCAACGTGCGCCTGTATCCGGCCGAGAAATCGGCGCAGCGCCTGCAGTTCTACGACGCCATGGGCGCGTACGTCATCAATTACAACCTGGGCCAGGACATGGCGAAAGCGTATGTGGAGCGCCAGGGCGCCACGCGCGAAGCACACTGGGCCGCGTTCCGCGAGCTGATGTCGTCGCCGCGCGTGCCCAGCGCGCTGCTGGCCTGACGCTGCCGCCGGCGCCTTACTGCGCCGGCAGGCGGATGGTCGCTTCCAGGCCGCCGTCGCGGTGGTTGGCCAGGCTCAGCTCGCCGCCGTGGGCCTGCACGATGCTGCGCGCGATGCCGAGCCCCAGTCCCATGCCGTGCGCATTCTGCTCGCGGCCATGCTCCAGGCGCACATACGGCTGGAACAGGCTGGCGAACGCCTCTTCGGCCACGCCGGGGCCGTCGTCGCGGATGCGGATGACGATGTGCTCGCCTTCGCGGCAGGCGGACAGATGGGCAGTCTTGCCGTAAAACAAGGCATTGTCCAGTAAATTACCGATGGCGCGCTTGAGCGCCAGCGGCTTGGCCTTCACGCTCAGGCCCGTCTCCACGTAATGCACGTCGTGGCCGGCCAGCTGGGTGCCGCGCACCATGCGCTGCAGCAAGGCGTCGAGCCGCACCTCGGTGGCGTTTTCATGGATATCGCTATCCTTCACGCATTGCAGCGCCCCCTTGACCATCATGTCCAGCTCGTCGAGGTCATCGTGGAATTCATTGCGCTGCACATCGTCGTCGAGCAGTTCCGTGCGCAATTTCAAGCGCGTGATGGGCGTGCGCAAGTCGTGCGAAATCGACACGAACAGGCGTTCGCGGTCTTCCAGGTAGCGCTGGATGCGCTCGCGCATGGCGCCAAACGCGCGCGCCGTCTGCACGAACTCGCGGCTGCCCGTCTGCGGCAGGGGCGGCGGCGTCTCGCCGCGGCCAAACGCCTCGGCCGCGTCCGACAGGGCCGCCAGCGGCCGCGTGGTCCAGCGCACGACGAGGATGGACAGCAGCAGCACGGCCGCCAGCGACAGCGCCTGCAGCAGCACCCGGTCCAGGGTCCACGGGTTGCTGCTTTGCAAGAAATACGGATTCGGCATCAGCGCCGCCAGGTACAGCCAGTTGCCCGGCTCCAGCTCGGCCTGGATCACCAGCACGGGGGCCGGATTCGGCTTGAGCAGCAGGATATGCTGGACCCAGTTTTCCGGCAAGTCGCCGATGCGCGCGCCGCTGTCGGCCACCACCAGGTCGGCCGGCCAGGCGAAGCCCACGCGGTAGCCGGCCAGTTGCGGCAAATCATCCTTCAGCGCCGCGCCCACGGTCGCCACGACCGTATCGGCCAGCGCGTGGGGCGCGATTTCGCGGATGGCCAGCGGCCCCTGGTTGACGTTGACAAAGAAGCGCGTGCCGCCCATCTCGCGGAATTGCTGGATCAGGATGGGCCGGTAATTGGCGGGCAGGCTGAGAAAAAAGCGGATGGTGCTGCTGGCGCTGCGGGCCAGGTGCTGCGAGGCCATGCGCGCTTCGACGGCCGAGTCGCGGCGCAGCTGCGCGGCCCAGATCAGGTTGCCCGCCAGCTGCGTGGCCAGCACGCCGGCCACCATCACGACGGACAGGCGCCCCAGCAGCGATTGCGGCAGCAAACGCCCCGGCAGCCGTTGCGCGCGCTCAGACATGCGCACTGCTCACGTCGGCCGAAAACACATAGCCGGCGCCGCGCACCGTCTTGATCAGCATGGGCTGCTTGCCATCGTCCTTCAGGCGCAGGCGCAGCCGGCTCACCTGCACGTCGAGCGAACGGTCGAGCGGCCCCGCGTCGCGCCCCCGCGTCTGTTCGCACAGCACGCTGCGGTCGAGGATGTCGCCCGGATGCTCGACAAAATAGCGCAGCAGCTGGAAATCGAGGCCCGTCAGCTGCAGCGCCTCGCCGTCCGCGTCCGTGACCGTGCGCTCCAGCGTATCGAGCGTAAAGCCCACGAAGCGGTAGTAGCGTGGCGGCGCCGCCGCGTCGATGCCCGTGCGGCGGTGGATGGCCTTGATGCGCGCCAGCAATTCACGCGGGCTGTAGGGCTTGGCGATGTAGTCGTCGGCGCCCAGCTCCAGCCCCACCACCCTGTCCGTCTCGTCGGAACTGGCCGTCAGCATGATGATGGGCACGTTCGAGCGGGCGCGCACCACCTTGCACAGGGCAAAGCCGTCCGTGTCGGGCAGCATCACGTCGAGGATCACCAGCGACAGGCTGTCGACATGGCGGTGGAATTCGGCCAGAAAGGCGGCGCCATCGTGCGCCAGGCCCACCTCGTACTGGTTCTTTTCCAGGTAGGCCTTCAACAACATGCGGGTCTTTTGATCGTCGTCAACGACCAGGATTTTGCGCGACATGGTCTCGTCCTTTTTTATTCAACGCCTGCAACATGCTGGCGATGCGGCGCTGGGCGTCGGCCGCGCTGATCTTGTCATTGAGGAAATAGCGGTGCACCTCGGCGATGATGGCATCCTTGCTGGTTTCATCGGTGGCCATGCGGTGCACCAGGCTGGGCGCCTGGAAGGCCGCGCCGCGCGCGAACGCCTGCGCCGACGCGCGCGCACAGCTGTCCAGGCGCGACAGGTCGGCCTGGCGCAGGGCGGGAATCGAGCCCTTCACCTGGCTGTACTCGAGCTGCACGGACGGCGAAGCGACCACCTGCGCCAGCTTTTCCTGCGCGCCCTGGTGCGTGTAGTCGGACGCGAACATGGCCAGGGTATCGATGCTGTACAGGTGGTACTCGCCCGTGTCGGGCGCGGCGACGCAGCCGAACACCTCGTCCGTGGCGCGGCCCCAGGCGTTCAGCTCGCCCTTCGCCCAGTCGCCCATGATGTACATGGCCGCCTCGCCATCGCCCACCTGGCGCGCCATCTCGGGCCAGCTCTGTTCGCGCAGCGGCGCCGCCATCCATTGCTTGAGCGACCTCAAACGCTGCAAGGCGTGCCGCAGGCGGGGGTCGGCATACGCCTCGGCCTTCTTCTCGACAAACAGGGCGCGGTAGTAGGCGGGTCCCGATTCGGCCAGCACCAGCGTCTCGAACAGCGTGGCCACCTGCCACGCTTCGCTGCTTTGCGCCAGCGGCGTGACGCCGGCCTGGCGCAGTTGACCGGCCACGCGCTCGAAGTCGCTCCAGCTGCGCGGCACGGCCAGGCCCAGGCGCTGGAAAATCTTGCGGTTGTAAAACAGCGTATTGATGCGGTGGATGCCGGCCGGCACGCCCATCGTATGGCCGCGATTCTGCAGCAGGCCCCACACGGCGGGATACATGGCTGCGCGCCAGTTATTGCTGGCGGCGACGCTGTCGAGCTGCAGCAGCAGGCCCAGGTCGCTCCACTCGCCCAGGGTGTAGCCGATCAGCTGCATGACTTCCGGCGAATTGCCGGCCAGTACGCGGCTCTTCAGCACCTTGCCAGCGCCGACGCCGGCGCCGCCCGCGATGCCCGCGTCGCGCCACTCGACGCCTTCCTGCGCCAGGCGCGCCACCAGCACGTCGGCCGCGCGGCGCTCGCCGGTCGAGGTCCACCAGTGCAGCACCTGCAGCGGCTCGGCCGGCACGGCCGCGCCGGTCCACATCAGCGATAGCAGCGCCAGCGCGGCCACGCCGCGACGGCGGGCGGCCCCGGCATGGCGGTCGGCGGTGCTGCGCGGTGGCGTCTTCAATACTGTCCCCTTGTTCTTGTCGCGACAAACTATAGCCCAACTACAAAACAGCGGGTTGGTAATTTAGTCCCCTGATTTGTAAAGAAACGTGAGCTTTTGTTGCGCCATCTTGCACGACGCCCGGGCCGTCCCGCCCGCCCGACGCCCCGCGCGGCGCGCCACGGCAGCGGCCGACGGTAAGGAAAGGTAAGCAAGCGCACCTGCGCATTTCAATATTATCCTTTGAAATCAACAAGATAAGAAACGATCGTCAGCGCAATGCCGGGAGCTGGCGTCACATTTCCCCCGATGCTACTGTCCGCCAACTGCAGCGTAACAGGCAGCCAAACAAGACCAACACCAACAAGGAGACATCATGCGATTGCATGCACAAGGCGGCGTGGCCGCGCGCAACACATTGCTGGCCCTGCTGCTGGCCAGCGGCACGGCGCAAGCGGGCACGCTCACCATCGAAAGCTGGCGCGTGGACGACAAGACCCTGTGGGAAACGGTGCTCATCCCCGCTTTCCAGAAAAAGCATCCGGGCATCGAGATCAAGTTTTCGCCCACCGCCCCCACCGAATACGATTCCACGCTGAACGCGCGCCTGAGCGGCGGCACGGCCGGCGACTTGCTGGCCTGCCGCCCGTTCGACGTCTCGCTGGCCCTGTACAAGCGGGGCCAGCTGGAAAAGCTCGACGGCAAGGCCGGCATGGACAATTTTCCCGCCTCGGCCAAGGTGGCGTGGCAGACGGACGATGGCAAGGACACCTTCTGCATGCCGATCGCTTCCGTCATGCATGGTTTCCTGTACAACAAGAAAATCTTCCGCGAATTGAAACTGCAGCCGCCCGCCACGGAAGAGGAATTCTTCAAGGTGCTGGAGACGGTCAAGCGGAGCGGCAAGTATGCGCCGCTGGCGCTGGGCACGGCCGACCAGTGGGAAGCGAACCAGGTGGTGTTTACCAGCATCGGCGCCAATTACTGGAAGGGCGAGGATGGCCGCAAGGCACTGATCGCCGGCAAGGCCAAGTTTACCGATCCGCAATTTGTTGCCGCCTGGGAATATGAAGCCCGGCTGGGCAGCTATCTGTCCAAGGGCGCCAGCGCACAAACCTATGGCGACAGCCAGAACCAGTTCGCGCTGGGCAAGGCCGCCATCTATCCGTCCGGCTCCTGGGACATCGCCTATTTCAAGCAGGATCCGGAACTGGAACTGGGCGCCTTCAACCCGCCCGTGCGCAAGGCCGGCGACAAGTGCTATATCTCCGACCACACGGACATCGGCATGAGCGTCAACAAGAAGTCGAAGAACAAGGAAGACGCCTACAAATTCCTGGCCTGGCTCGGTTCCCAGGAATTCGCCGACATCTACACCAACAAGGTGACGGGCTTCTTCTCGCTGTCGAACCATTTGATTTCCATCAAGGATCCGCTGGCCAAGCAGATGAACGGCTGGCGCGCCAGCTGCGCCTCGACCATTCGCCTGAACGCGCAAATCCTCAACCGGGGCGAACCGAGCATGGAAAACGAGCTGTGGAACGTCAACGCCCAGGTCCTCAACGGCAAGCTGGCGCCGAAAGACGCGGCGCGCCAGATCCAGGCCGGCTTTGCCAAGTGGTACAAGCCGCAGCAGTAATCCCCCCATCCTCCCCCCGCAACCGGCCTGAGCAGTGCGATGCAGCGGCCCGGTGGCGCGGTTTTGCCGGCGGCCCCGCCGCCGGTGTTTTTATTCGTCTGGAGTTTCGCCGTGAAGAAAGCTTTCCCGTGGCACGTGGCCGTGTTCCTGGCCCCGGCGCTGATCATCTACTCGCTGTTCAGCGCCCTGCCCCTGGCCGACACCCTGCGCCTGGGCCTGTACACGAGCGATGAGGGCGGCCGCCACCATTTTGCCGGCCTGGCCAACTACGCCACCATCCTGTTCGACCCGCAATGGTCGCAAAGTTTCTGGAATGCAATGTGGAACAACTGCAAGTTTTTCCTCATCCATATGCTGCTGCA
The DNA here is from genome assembly GCF_002127585.1 of Janthinobacterium sp. GW458P. Taxonomy (GTDB): domain Bacteria; phylum Pseudomonadota; class Gammaproteobacteria; order Burkholderiales; family Burkholderiaceae_D; genus Janthinobacterium. The sequence goes on along the minus strand of NZ_NEGZ01000044.1, from coordinate 10,015 downwards.
GAATCCCATCGGCCTGCTGCTGGCCACCCTCTTCAGCCTCAAGGGTTTGAAGGGCGAGCGCAGCTATCGCACCCTGATCTTCCTGCCCACCCTATTGTCCGTGGTGATCATCGGCTTCATCTGGCAGCTGATCCTGTCGCCGCTGTGGGGCGTGGGCCAGTCGCTGATGGATGGCGTGGGCATCGGCAGCTATTTCGCGCCATGGCTGGGCCAGGAGTCGACGGCCCTGCTGACCATCGCGCTCATTTCTGTTTGGCAATACATCGGCATCCCCATGATGCTGATCTATGCGGCCCTGCTGGCCGTGCCCGAGGAAATCATCGAGGCGGCCCACGCGGAAGGGGCCAGCGCCATGCGCATCTTCTGGCAAATCAAGCTGCCGCTGATCTGGCCCACCCTGGGACTGGTGACCATCCTGACCTTTGTCGCCAACTTCAATGCCTTCGACCTCGTGTACTCCGTGAAAGGCGCGCTGGCGGGGCCGAACTACGCCACCGACATCCTCGGCACCTTCTTTTACCGCACCTTCTTCGGTTACCAGGCCCAGCTGGGCAGCCCCACCATGGGCGCGGCCGTGGCCACCATGATGTTCCTCGTCATCCTCGTGGGCGTGGGCGTGTATTTCTTTTTCGTGCAGCGCAAGCTGACACGCTACGAACTGTAAGGGCCGCCATGCGCAACGTTTCCACCCGCCCCCTGGGCCGCGCCGCCGTGCACGTGATCCTGGCCGGCTACACCATCATCGCCCTGTTCCCCATCGTCTTGATCCTGATCAACTCGGTCAAGACGCGGGCCGCCATCTTCGACAATCCGCTGGCCCTGCCCACGCCCGCCACCTTTTCCCTCGTGGGCTTTCACAAGGTGCTGGCCAATTCGGACTTCCTGCTGTATTTCGGCAACAGCCTGTTCGTCACCCTGCTGTCGCTGCTGCTGATCGTGCTGTTCGGCGCCATGGCGGCCTGGGCACTGTCCGAATACACGTTCACGGGCAACCGCCTGCTGACCCTGTACCTGGCGCTGGGCATCATGATTCCCATCCGCCTGGGCACGGTGTCCATCCTGGAACTGGTGGTGCGCCTGGACCTGATCAACACCCTGACGGCGCTGGTGCTCGTGTACACGGCGCAGGGCTTGCCGCTGGCCGTGATGATCCTGTCCGAATTCGTGCGCCAGGTGCCGCGCGAACTGAAGGATGCGGCGCGCTGCGACGGCGTGGGCGAATTCGCCATCTTCTTCCAGGTGATCCTGCCCCTGATCCGTCCCGCCATCGCCACGGTGGCCGTGTTCACCATGATTCCCGCCTGGAACGACCTGTGGTTCCCGCTGATCCTGGCGCCGTCGGACCGCACCAAGACCGTCACCCTGGGCGTGCAGCAATTCATCGGGCAATACGTGACGGACTGGAACTCCGTGCTGGCGGCGCTGTCGCTGGCCGTCATTCCCGTGCTCGTCATGTACGTCATTTTCTCTCGTCAACTGATCCGCGGCCTGACGTCCGGCGCGGTCAAATAATAGGTGCACCATGGCACATGTAAGCCTGCAACAACTGAGCAAATCCTACGACGGCCACAACAACGTGCTGGCCGGCATCGACCTCGACATCCGCGACGGCGAATTCGTCGTGCTGGTCGGCCCTTCCGGCTGCGGCAAATCGACCTTGCTGCGCATGCTGTGCGGCCTGGAAAGCATTTCGCACGGCACGCTGTCGATCAGCGGCAAGGTCGTCAACGACCTGGCGCCAGCCGAACGGGGCATCGCCATGGTCTTCCAGAGCTATGCGCTGTATCCGCACATGAGCGTGTTCCGCAACATGGCCTTCGGCCTGAAGATCGCCGGCGCCGGCAAGGACGACATCGCCCGGCGCGTGCGCCACGCGGCCGCCATCCTGAAGATCGACCACCTGCTCGAACGCCTGCCGCGCGAACTGTCGGGCGGCCAGCGCCAGAGGGTGGCCATCGGCCGCGCCATCGTGCGCGAACCGCAGCTGTTTCTGTTCGACGAGCCGCTGTCGAACCTCGACGCTGCCCTGCGCGTGCAGACGCGGCTGGAAATTGCCAAGCTGCACCGCCAGCTGAACGCCACCATCGTGTATGTGACGCACGACCAGGTCGAGGCAATGACCCTGGGCGACAAGATCGTCGTCATGCATGGCGGGCATATCCAGCAGGCGGGCACGCCGCTGGAACTGTACCAGCAGCCGGCCAACCGCTTCGTGGCGGGCTTCATCGGCGCGCCCATGATGAATTTTTTCGAGGGAAAAGTCATTGCCGCCGAGGAAGATGGCGTGCGCGTGGCCCTGGCCAGCGGCCAGGAAATCACGGCCCTCGTCGATCCGGCGGGCCTGCGGGCGGGCGATGCCGTCACGGCGGGCCTGCGGGCCGAACACATCCTGGAGAACGGCGGCGGCAGCGCCCGCTTCCAGGGCGTCGTCAGCCTGGTGGAACACCTGGGCGAGGCCAATTTCATCTACCTGACCCTGGACAACGGCCAGGAACTGGTGATACGCGGCGACGGCAACAACCGCGTGCCGCTGGGCCAGCCGTTCACGGTCTCGGCCGCCAGCAGCGCCTTCCACCTGTTCGACGCGCAGGGCGTGGCGCGCACGCGGCGCCAGCCCGGCAACCTGATTTCATCGAAACAGAATCTGGCCGCCTGAGCCTTCCCGCCCAGGCGGCCGCCCCGACTGGATCGGCAGCGATCCGGCACGACGTGCCCAAGCACGCATTTCAATAACGACAAGGAGATTGTATGCAACACCCGATCAAGACTTCGCTGGCCCTGGCCTGCACCGTGCTGCTCGCCGGCGGCGCCGCCCACGCCAGCGATGCCGAAGGCGAATACCACGGCTACTTCCGCGCCGGCCTCGGCTCGAGCACGGACAGCCGCGGTCCGCAAAGCTGCTACGGCCTGGGCGGCAACACCATGCGCTACCGGCTCGGCAACGAATGCGACACGTATGGCGAATTCGAATACCAGAAGGAAATGGCCAAGTCGCCCAATGGCGTCAGCTTCGTCGGCCACGTCATGGTGGCCGCCTACACGCCCAGCTCCGCCGTCAGCGATTCGGACCTGAGCATGTCGAAGATGTACGTGGAAGCGAAAAACATACCCACGCTCAACGGCGGCACGGCCTGGATCGGCAAGCGCTACTACATGCGTCCCGACATCCACATGCTCGACTTGCAATATATCAATATGAACGGCACGGGCGGCGGCATCGACCAGTACAAGCTGGGACCGGGCCGCATCAGCTATGGTTTCTTCAAGGATAACGACAAGCCCGGCAACTCGGCCATCCGGCAAAACCTCGTCTACCAGGGCATCCCCGTCAACCAGGACGGCACGCTGGAAGTGCTGACCACCCTCATCACGCCCGACAAGAAGGACAGCACCTCGCACAGCGGCTGGCAGGCCACCGTGCTGCACAAGCAGGATAAAGTATGGGGCGGCGCCAATACCTTCGGCATCCAGTACGGCGTGGGGCCTGGCACGGGCGCCGGCGGCCAGTGCTGCGACCGCATGGGCACCACGGGCTCGATCCGCAACGGCAGCGACGTGACTCGCTTGCGCATCTTCAATTCGCTGTGGATACAGCCGACGCCCGAGTGGAGCGCGGAAATGGTGGCCATCGTACAGCGCGACAAGTCCGACGTCTCGGGCGGCAGCTCGACCTGGACCAGCCTGGGCGTGCGCCCCGTGTATGCCGTCAACGACAACTTCAAGCTGCAGTTCGAGCTGGGCACGGACCGCGTGACCTCGCCCACGGGCGGCGCCGCGCAGCGCCTGACCAAGCTGACCTTCGCGCCCACCCTGACGGCGGGCAAGGGCTACTGGTCGCGCCCGGAGCTGCGCGCCTTCGTCACCTACGGCAAATGGAACGACGCCGCCACGGCCGCCGTCAACAAGGCCAACGAGTCCGGTCCCGTGTACGGCAACGGCACCAGCGGCACCTCGTTCGGCCTGCAAGTGGAGACGTGGTTTTAAGAAACTGCCTTGATATAGCGCAGTGCATGCGCCTGCGGGACTGTGCAAAATCGCGTGCCGCGCTATGCTGCATGCCATACCGCTCATTTCGGAGGTCGCATGCACGCCGCATTTCCACGGGTCGCCGCCGCGCTGGCCCTGTCTTTTGCCAGCATGGCCTGGGCGCGGGATGCCGCCGTCGCGCCCGCCCTCAGCGCGCGCCAGCAGGCGCTGATGGCCACCGTGGTAGGCAGCGCCGCCCAGCCGCGCATCCTGCAGGTGAGCCTCGATGAACTGCATCCCACCCAGCCGGCCATCGGCTACGACCAGGTGTACTACAAGCTGGGGCGCTATGCGGCCGAAGAAAAGCACATCGCCGACATCGCCAAACCGAAGAAATTCGCCGACCTGTGCGAAGCCAATGGCCAGGGCGACGTCCTGTCCGGCACGGCCAGCGTGGCCGGCGCCACCCTGAGCGCGCCACCGGCCGGCTACCGCTGCAAGGCGGCCGTCGGCAGCCGTCCCGACGACATGAAGACCGTCGTCATCGGCCCGCGCGGCACCGTGTACCTGACGGACGGCCATCACACGTTTTCCACCTTCCGCGATGCCGACGGCGGGCGCAACGCGCAGCTGAAAGTCTGGGTCAAGGTCAGCGACAATTTCAGCGCCCTGGACGAGGCGGCCTTCTGGACCCGCATGCGCGCGCAAAACAAGGTGTGGCTGAAGAACGGCCGCAACCAGGCCATCACGCCGCAGCAGCTGCCGTCCGCCATCGGCCTCAAATTCCTGGGCGACGACCCCTACCGCTCGCTCGTCTACTTCACGCGCGACGTGGGCTATGAGCCGCCCGGGCACGCCACGGAATTTCTCGAGTTTTACTGGGCCGACTGGCTGCGCGGCAAGCCGGCGCCGGACCTGGCGCACACCGACCTGCTGGACCGCGCGGCGTACGCCAACGCCATCTTGCAAGCGGCGCAGGCAATGGCGGCGCTGCGGCCCGGCGACATCGTCAGCGGCGGCAAGCGCGCGGCGGAGCTGGGCGCGCTGGACAAGGTCGACCGCGCAACGCTGGAAGAATTGACGCAGGACAAAGGCAAGCTGAGCTACGCCATCGCGTACAGAAAATCGCTGGCGCACTAAGCGCGGCGCAAACGACAACGGCCCGCCTGTCACTGGACAAGCGGGCCGCTTTCTCTGGGGCAGCAGCGCTTACGCGATGCGTTCGCCGTTGGCCGGGTCGAACAGGGCCGCCTTCGACAGGTTGAACGACAACTGCATGGTCTGCCCCGGCAGCACGGCTTCGCGCGGGTGCGTGCGGCAAGTGACGGCGGCGCCGTTCAGGCGCGTCGTCAGCAAGGTGTCGGGGCCGGTTGGCTCGACCAGGTCGATCAAACAGCCCAGTTCCTGGCCCACGTCGCCGTGCGCGCTGCTCATGTCCGTGATCTGCTCGGGACGCACGCCCAGGATCACGTCGCGGCCCGCATAGCTGCGCAGCTTGTCGGCCGCGAACGGCAGGGCCAGGCGCAGGCTCTTGCCCGCGTTCTCGATGGCGACAAACACCTCGTTGCTCTCGATGACAGGCTTGACGGTGATGAAGTTCATCGATGGCGAGCCAATGAAGCCGGCCACGAACAGGTTGGCCGGATTGTCGTAGATTTCCTGTGGCGTGCCCAGTTGCTGCACCACCCCATCCTTCATGACGGCGATCAGATCGCCCATCGTCATCGCCTCGATCTGGTCATGCGTGACGTAGACGATGGTCGCCTTCAGGCGCTGGTGCAGCAGCTTGATCTCGGCGCGCATTTCCACGCGCAGCTTGGCGTCCAGGTTCGACAGCGGTTCGTCGAACAGGAACAGCGAGGGCTTGCGCGAGATGGCGCGGCCCATGGCCACGCGCTGGCGCTGGCCGCCCGACAGCTGCGCCGGGCGGCGCTCCAGCAAGTGCGTGATCTGCAGCGTTTCGGCCACGCGGGCGACGATTTCTTCCTGCTCCGCCTTCGGCACTTTTTTCACGTTCAGGCCAAACGCGATGTTTTCGCGTACCGTCATCGACGGGTACAGCGCATACGACTGGAACACCATGGCGATGTCGCGGTCCTTCGGCGGCAGGTCGTTGACGACCTTGCCGTCGATGAGGATTTCGCCCGAGGTGACGCTTTCCAGGCCGGCCACCATGTTGAGCAAGGTCGATTTGCCGGAGCCGGAGCCGCCGACGAGGATCAGGAACTGGCCATCCTTGATTTCGATGTCGATGCCCTTGAGGACTTCGACGCCATTCGTGTACACCTTGCGGATGCTGCGTATCGATAAACTGGACATATTCTTTCCTTAACCTTTGACTGCGCCTGCGGTCAGGCCGCGCACAAAATAACGGCCTGCGACCAGGTAGACCAGCAGGGTCGGCAGCGCGGCAATCACCGCGGCGGCCATGTTGACGTTGTATTCCTTCACGCCCGTGGACGTGTTGACCAGGTTGTTCAAGCCCACCGTGATCGGCTGCGAATCGCCGCTGGCAAACACAATCCCGAACAGGAAGTCGTTCCAGATCTGCGTGAACTGCCAGATGATGCAGACGACGAAAATCGGACCCGAAATCGGCAGCACGATCTTGCGGAAGATCAGGAAAAAGCCGGCGCCGTCGATGCGCGCCGCCTTGATCAGCTCTTCCGGCACGCCGATATAGTAGTTGCGGAAGAACAAGGTCGTGAACGCCGTGCCGTACACCACGTGGACGAAGACCAGGCCCGTGGTGGTGTTGGCCAGGCCGAATTCGCCCAGCAAACGCGCCATCGGCAGGATCACCACCTGGAACGGGATGAAACAGCCCACCAGCAAGGCGGCGAACAGGATTTCCGAGCCGCGGAAGCGCCAGTGCGCGAACACATAGCCGTTGAAGGCGCCCAGGAAGGTCGAGATCAGCACGGCGGGAATCACCATCTTGATCGAGTTCCAGAAGAACGGCTGCATGCCGTCGCAGGTGACGCCCGTGCAGGCCGAGGACCAGGCCTTGGCCCAGGAATCGAACTGCCACACGTGCGGCAGTGCCAGCAGGTTGCCGCTGCGAATCTCGTCGAGCGACTTGAACGACGTCGACAAGGTCACGTACAGGGGCACGATGTAGTACACCGCGAACAGGATCAGCAGCAGGTACAGCACCACCCGCCCCAGGGTGAGTTTGTTGTTACGTGTAGGAGTGTGTGTCATCTCATCGCCTTTGCGCTGCGCGTTTCCAGGTACATCAGCGGCACGAGCACGGCCACGATGGTGGCCAGCATCATCATTGCCGATGCCGAGCCCAGGCCCAGCTGGCCGCGGGTGAAGGAAAACTGGTACATGAAGATGGCCGGCACGGACGACGAGTTGCCAGGTCCGCCAGCCGTCAATGCGATGACCAGGTCGAAGCTCTTGATGGCGATGTGCGCCAGGATCAGCAGCACGCTGAAGAACACGGGACGCATGGCGGGAATCACGATGCGCCAGTAGATCGTCGGCAGGGACGCGCCATCGACTTGCGCCGCCTTGATGATTTCATCATCGATGCCGCGCAGGCCGGCCAGGAACAGGGCCATGACGAAGCCGGACGACTGCCAGACGCCGGCGATCACCACCGTGTAGATGGCCATGTCGGAGTTCACCAGCCAGTCGAAGGTGAACGAGGTCCAGCCCCAGTCGTGCATGACTTTTTCCAGGCCCAGACTGGGGTTGAGCATCCATTTCCAGGCCGTGCCGGTGACGATGAAGGACAGCGCCATCGGATACAGGTAGATGGCGCGCAGCGCGCCTTCGGCGCGGATTTTCTGGTCCAGCAGGATGGCCAGGAACAGGCCGATGGCGATGCTGCAAGCGATGAACAGGACGCCGAAGATGCCGAGGTTCTTGAGCGAGGTCCACCAGCGCTCGTTGTCGAACAGCTCGACGTATTGCACCAGGCCGGCGAACTCGTAGTTCGGCATCAGCCGCGATTCGGTCAGCGACAGCCAACCGGTCAAAAAGATAAAACCATAGACGAATACCAGGCTGGCGATGAGCGTGGGGCCCAGCACCATCTGCGGTATCCATCGGTCGAATTGCTTGCGTATGGACATAGGACAGCCGTAGAAGTAAAACTGCGTGTGGCGCGCCCCTGGGCGACAGCCAGGGCGCGCGCCTGCGATGCATGCGATGCAGAACGCGCCGGCGGGAGTGCCGGCGCTGTCGTGATTACTTCACTTTTGCCGCTTTGGCCAGGGCGGCAACCGCGTCTTTCGAGCTCATGTTGGTATTCATGAACTTGGCGATGACGTCGGTCACGGCGCCTTGCGTGGCCGATGGCAGCGCCATGCCGTGCGCAAACGATGGCACCAGGCCGCCGTTCTTGTTGGTGGCGTCCATGTCTTCCATCGATTTCAGGGCGCAAGCGTCGAACTTGTCCTTCGATACGCCGGAACGCACGGGGATGGAACCCTTGTTCAGGTTGAAGATCGACTGGAACTTCGGATTCATGATGGCGTTGGCCAGGGCGATCTGCCCTTTCTTCGCATTCGCATCCTTTTGCGTGAACATGGCAAACGAATCGATGTTGAAGGTGTAGGCCTTGTCCGTGCCCGGCGCGGCCACGCACAGGTAGTCCTTGCCCGGCACCTTGCCGGCGGCGGTGAACTCGCCCTTGGCCCAGTCGCCCATGAACTGGAAGCCGGCCTTGTTGTTGATGACCATGGCGGTGGCCAGGTTCCAGTCGCGGCCGGCCGCATCCTTGTCGATGTAGGTCTTCACCTTGCCCAGGGTGTCGAACACCTTGAGCATGGTCGGACCGGTCAATTCCTTCTGGTCCAGCTTGAGGATGGCCTTCTTGTAGAATTCCGTGCCGCCCACGCCCAGCGCGACCGATTCAAACACGGTGGCGTCCTGCCAAGGCTGGCCGCCGTGGGCGATGGCGATGCCGCCCGATTTCTTGATCTTCTCGGCCGCGTCGAAGAACGCATCCCAGGTGGTCGGGGTGGTGGCCACGCCGGCTTTTTTCAGCACTTCAGGGTTGACCCACATCCAGTTGACGCGGTGGACGTTGACGGGGGCGGCGACGTAGTGGCCCTTGTACTTCATGATGTCGGCGACGACTTTCGGCAGCACGGCATCCCATTTTCCTGGAATGGCGGCATCATCGATATTGGCCAGCACGCCTTCGGCGCCCCATTCCTGGATCGACGGGCCCTTGATCTGGGCGGCCGTTGGCGGATTGCCGGAAATGACGCGGGTCTTCAGCGCGGTCGCGGCGTTTTCGCCAGCGCCGCCGGCCACGGCGAAGTCTTTCCAGCCGAAGCCGCTTTCCTTCACGATTTGCTGCAACTGGCCCACGGACTTCGCTTCGCCGCCGGAGGTCCAGTAGTGCAACACTTCCACGTCGGTCGCAAACGCGCTGCCGGCAAACGCCAGGGTGGTCAATGCGGCCAGTTGGGTAATCTTGAATTTCAGTTTCATCTCCACATTCCTTTTTTGATCAAGCTTTTAGGGGGCTTCGGCATACGGGGCCGAAAAAGGTAATAGTGCGCCTGTGCCGGCGCTCTTGTGCTCAGACCCGCTTGCAAACGGGCATCATCTTGGTGTAAAGACGGCGCCGCGATCCATGACATGACTACATTGCATTTATATCACGGGACGGCGCCAAAAACGCATCCGCGAAGGATGCGCCAGGTTGATCTGCATTTACAAACATCAACACTGAACAAAACCGTCGCGCGCGGCACTCATGTGCGTCCGGCAAGCGCAGCCTTGCTAGAACGCGGGGCGCCGAGCCGGTGAGCATCGCAGGCCGCACAGCGCGCCGCGCAGCAGGTTCGGGTCGGTGTTTAGAACCAGGTTTCCACCTGGAAACCGTACGACGTGCCGCTGGTATTGTTGTTGTACACGGGACCGGAGTTGTTCGACGCGTTGACCGAGGCGGTGGCCGCATCGTTCCATTTGCCATAGGTCACGAAAGCGCGCAGTTCAGGACGCGACCACAGGCCGGGACCGGCCGAGATCGTCGGCGCGATGGTCAGCTTGGTCAGGCGCTTGGCCGGCAGGCCGCCCGCCT
>NZ_NEGZ01000043.1 GCF_002127585.1 Janthinobacterium sp. GW458P | reverse complement strand
GAGGAGCCACGGGTACGGTCGCCGCCAGCGGGGGTGCTGACGGCACGGCTGCTACCGGCTCGGCCTGCACCGGCGGCCTCGGTGCCGCCTTGGCCATGGCGCGCGGTGCCGGCGGCGGCGGCGCGGACTCAGTCGCAGGTGCAGCGGCCGGTGCGGATTCCCGCATCACCTCCTGCGTGACCGGTTCCCCGACTACGGGAAACTGCGCCGGCTTCGAGCCGAACCAGTCCACGCCGATCAGGTTTACCGTCAGCAGCACGGCAGCGGCCAGCCCCAGCGGAACGCGCCAGCGCTGCAGATAGTCCGGTGATTTCTTGGCCGGCAGAGTGCGCAGCACGCCATCGGCGCAGTCGTTGGCCGCTGCCAGCTGGTGCAAGGCTTTTTCCGCGTCGGCCAGGATGGCCGCATCGAGCGCGCTGGAAGGCGCCGGCTGCGGCAGGCTGGCCAGCAGCGCGGTCAATTCCTCGTCATTCGGTTCGTCGTGATCTCGATCGTGGGTATTCATGCCTGTCCTCCCGCGCCAGCGGCGCTGTCCAAGCCCGCGCGCAATTTCTGCATGGCGTAGCGCAGCCGGCTCTTGACGGTTTCCGCTTCCGCCCCCGTCACCGCGGCGATCTCGAGGATGCTCATGCCGCTGAACTGCTGCAGCACCAGCGCTTCCTTCTGTTCCGCCGGCAGTGCGGCGATGGCCGCATGCAGCCGCGCGTGCTGCTGTTTCTGCTCCAGCGACTGCGGCGGCGAGGCGCCCTCGTCCGCCAGTTCGCCTGCGTCGCCGTGGTCCTGTCCTTCCCGCTGGCGCAGGAGGTCGATCAGGCGGTTGCGCGCGATCTGGTACAGATAGGTGCGAAACGCCGCCTGCGGCTGGTAGCCGGCGCGCGCCGCATGCAGGCTGGCCCACGCATCCTGCACGATCTCGTCCACCCACGCGCGGCGCGGCGAACGCCAGGCGACGAAGCGGTACAGGCCCTGGCTATGGCGCCGGTACAGCTCGCGAAACGACGGCAGGTCGCCGGCGCTGTAGCGCAGCATCAGGTCTTCATCCATCGCGGTCAGTAAGGTATCGGGCATGCGGACCAGTGTAGCCGAACTACGCGGCAGCGGCAATTTCCCTGCGCCTTCAGCGTACAGTGGACGCAACGGGCGCATAGCTGATGCGGCGCACTTCTCGGATCTGTCCATCCTTGAGCACCCCTTCCACCAGTTCATAGCCGAGCAGGGCGAAGACGCGGCCCTGCAGGAACAGGGGACGCGCATTGCCGTACCAGTCCACGCAGGACGCGCGGCAGCCGTCGTCCGGCGCCTGGCCTGGCCGCGCCGCCAGCGCGCCCAGTTCCGTCAATGTCAAACCGCTGTTGCGCAGATACAGGACGGCTGCTCCTGACTTGTTGAGGCCAGGCCGCTCGTCCGCGCCCAGGATCGGCAGGCCGATCACGCCCTCGCTTGCCGTGTGCGGCTTGTAGAAAAAGCCGTGGCTGCGCGACTCGCCCTGCGCCGCGTCGGCGCGGATGTAGCGCGTGGCGACCGCCGCCTGCGCCCCCAGGCCGATGGTGCTGAAATGCAGATCCTTGCCCTGCGCGCCGATCACCATGGCGTCATTACCCAGCGCCTCGATGCGCTCCACGCCGTGCGGCAGGGACAGGGCTTGCACGCTGCCCGCATCGGCCCAGCGCACCGCATACAGGGGCTGGCGCGGCCAGGCCTGGTCCGCCTTGCGGCGTCCCGCATTGCCGGGATTGCCGTACAGCAAATACGCTCCCACATAGCGGTTCTGCAGACCGTAGCCGCCGCCGGGCAGCGGCGTGTAGCTGCCGGCGGGCGCACTGTCGCGGCCATCGGAAAACGACGCCAATGGCACGCGCAGCAGGGCCATGTCGCCACGCCCCCGCGCGCCATCCCACATGGCGTCGCCCTGGCCCTCGGCGCGCAGCAGGACGTTCAGGTGGCCATCGGGGCTTTCCATGAACGAGAACTGGTCGACGGGCGCACCGGCCACCTTCAGGGCGCTGGGCGCCGAGCCGTCGAGGGGAATGCGGAACACGCCCGAGTCGCTGCCACGGCGCGTGGTCCACACGAAAACGGATTCGCCCGACACATAAAATACGCGCCCCTGCGGCCCCATCACGGCGGTCGCTTCGCAGCGCATGTCGCGCTGCGCCAGGTCGCACACGGTGACAGTATGCAGGGCCAGACCAAAGCCCGGTTCGGGCTCGTCATCGGTGCGGTAGATGCGCGTGGCAGGGGCGATGCGCTTGAAGTCGGACGGCACGGCGTCGGGGCGCCAGCGGCGCAGCGCGGGAAAGCCGCCAAACGGGTCGCCCCGGCGCAAGTTCAGCGACAGGGGCGAGTAGAACACCAGTTTGCTGCCGATCAGACGGCTGGCGTAGTTGCGCGAGGAGTAGTAATCGTTGGAGCGCAAGTGATACGTGGAGCGGTAGGCCAGCTTGCCTTCCGCGTTGACGTCGAACAGGCCGATCTCCGTGCCGCCCCGGCTGTAGCTGTAGCCGATCACCACCACCGTGTCGCCATCGATCAGCATCTCGTCATACCAGCTGCCCGACGGATCGCTGCCCGGCGCGAACGCATCGAGCGCCGCGACGGGCTGCAGGGCCTTGTCCCCCACCTGCACCGTAAACAGCTTGCCGCGCCTGAGCATCACCAGGTGCTTGCCATGCAGCTTGACGATGCCGCCTTCGTCCACGCCCGCCGTCTGCACGTTGGTGACCGATTCGGCCGCCTCTGCCGATGCTGCCGGCGCGGCTTTCGCCGCCATCGGCGCTGGTGCTGGCGGCGGCGCAGGCGCCATCGCCGTGTACTGCGCCGTGGCGCGCTGCAGTTTCTGCTGTTCCCTCTGCAGTGCCGCCTGGCGCGCCTGCAGCTGCTGCAGGTAGCTGCTCAAGGCCTGCTCGCTGGCGAACGGCGCCAGGGTCTTGCGCGGCGCCGTGCCGGCGGCGTGGCTGGCTGCCGACAGCAGCAAAGTCAGTATCAGGGTGGTCTTGAGGACGGTGAACATCGCTTCGGCTCCGGTTGGCTGGGATGATGACCATGAAACGGCAAGCGAGACGAAACAGGGTTAAAGATGGTCAAATATTCTTTGACGGTGCGCCGCCGCACATGAGGCGCAATCGTGCGCCAGGCAAAAAGGACTACCATGGAGTATCACGCAACCCTTGCTGAAAGCCTGCCATGCTCGCACTGAACGACCCGGCGCTGCTGCGCCAGCAATGCTATCTGAACGGACGATGGCTCGATGCCGATGACGGCAAGCGCGCCGCGGTCCGCAATCCCGCCACGGGCGAAGTGATCGGCCACGTGCCCGTGATGGGCACGCAGGAAACAAGAAGCGCCATCGCCGCGGCCAACGCCGCCTGGCCCGCCTGGCGCAAGAAGAGCGCGAAAGAGCGCGCCACGGTGCTGCGCCGCTGGAACGACCTGATACTGGAAAACGCGGACGACCTGGCGCTGATCATGACGACGGAACAGGGCAAGCCCCTGCCTGAAGCCAGGGGCGAAGTGCAGTACGCGGCATCCTTCATCGAATGGTTCGCCGAAGAGGGCAAGCGCGTCGCGGGCGACACCCTGCAGTCGCCGTGGCCGGACCGGCGTATCGTCGTGACCAAGGAGCCGATCGGCGTGTGCGCCGCCATCACGCCATGGAACTTCCCCGCTGCGATGATCACGCGCAAGGCAGGGCCGGCGCTGGCGGCCGGCTGCCCGATGCTCGTCAAGCCGGCCGGCATGACGCCGTTTTCAGCCCTGGCGCTGGCCGTGCTGGCCGAACGCGCGGGTGTGCCTGCGGGCGTGTTCAATGTCATCACGGGTTCCTCGCAGGAGATCGGCGACGAAATGACATCCAATCCCCTCGTGCGCAAGCTCAGTTTCACGGGATCGACGGAAGTGGGCCGCATGCTGATGCGCCAATGCGCGCCGACGATCAAGAAGCTGTCGCTGGAACTGGGAGGCAATGCGCCGTTCATCGTCTTTGACGACGCCGACCTCGATGCGGCAGTGGAAGGCGCCATCGCATCAAAATACCGCAACGCGGGCCAGACCTGCGTGTGCGCCAACCGCTTGTACGTGCAGGATGGCGTGTACGAGGCGTTCGCGCAAAAGCTGGTGGCAGCCGTACAAAGACTCAAGGTGGGCAATGGCGTCGACGAGGGCGTCACGCAAGGCCCGCTGATCGAGGAAAAGGCCGTGAAAAAGGTGGAGCAGCACGTGGCCGACGCGCTGGCCAAGGGTGGGCGCCTGCTGCTGGGCGGCAAACGCCATGCCCTGGGTCACAGCTTCTTCCAGCCCACCGTGATCGCCGATGTGACGAGCGACATGCTGGTCGCCAGCGAAGAGACATTCGGACCGCTGGCGCCCCTGTTCCGCTTCCACACGGACGAGGAAGCGGTGGCGCTGGCAAACGACACGGAATTCGGCCTGGCGGCCTATTTCTATTCGCGCGACATCGGCCGCATCTGGAAAGTCGCCGAAGGCCTGGAATCCGGCATGGTCGGCGTGAACACGGGCCTGATCTCGACGGAGGTGGCGCCGTTCGGCGGCGTCAAGCAGTCGGGCCTGGGCAGGGAGGGATCGTCGTACGGGATCGACGATTACCTGGTCATCAAATACATCTGCATGGGCGGTATTTAACGATTTGCCCGGTGCCGCGCCGGTGCGTCATCCGGCATGGCGCCGCCGCTATTCGAATCCCCGGATCCTGTCGCCGTTGAAATTCGGCAGGCGCCACTCGAAGTGCAGGGCCAGGAAGCGGAACAAAAAGCCCGCGCCGATGGACGACAGCTGCGCCACCGAGCTGTCGACCTTGAAGTACAGCAAGCCGACATACAGGCTGCCCGTAAACAAGGCCACGGTGGCATACACTTCGCGCTGCAGCACGAGAGGAATCTGGTTGCACAGGATGTCGCGCAGCAGGCCGCCGAAGACACCCGTGATCATCCCCGCCAGCACGACGATGGCCGGGTGCATCTTGGCCGACATGGCGATGTCGCAGCCGATCACGCAAAACGCCACCAGGCCCAGGCCATCGACCAGCAGGAAGATGGCGCGCAGATGGTGCAGATAGCGCGCGACAAAGGCCGTCACGATGGCCGCGCCGATGGTAAACAGCAGGTATTCGGGATGCGCGATCCAGCCCAGCGGATAGTGCCCCAGCAGCACGTCGCGCACGGTGCCGCCACCGAGCGCCGTGACGGTGCCGATCATGCAGATGCCGAACAAATCCATGCCGCGCCGCATGCCCATGATGGCGCCGGACATCGCTTCGGCGACAATCGCCACCAGGTAAATCGTATATAACAGCATGGTCTTACTCTTCCGAAAATGATTTGAGAATTTGTTCGCGCTCGCGCGCTTCGCTCAGGGTGCGGGCCTCGCTCATGCCCGCGCTGGAGCCGCCGGCGCCAGTTTCACCGTGCGCCATGCGCGTATCGGCAGCACCGCTGCCGCAGCCGACGCTGCTGTGGATAAAAGCGAAGTTATCCTTCAGGCAGTCGCCGGCCAGGTATTCGGCGTAGACGTAGTCGCCATCGAGCAGGGCCAGGCCAGGCGGTTCGGCCAGCACCTGTTCGCGGCGCCCCTGCACGGCCACCTGCATGTAGTCGCGCCAGACGGGCAGCGCCAGCGTCCCCCCGGTGGCGTTGCCCAGGCTTCTCGGCTGGTCGTAGCCGAGCCAGACGACGGAAACGAGGCCCGAGGAATAGCCGGCGAACCAGGCGTCATACGCATTGTTCGAGGTGCCCGTCTTGCCGGCCGCGTCGCCGCGCCCGAGCGCCAGCGCGCCGCGTCCCGTGCCGCTCTTGACGACGTCGCGCAGCATGCTGTCCATGACGTAGGCGTTGCGCGTGGAAATGACCTGCGTGCCCGGCGCCGGTACGCCTTTGGCGCGCGGCGCCGCGTCGCTGAACAACACCGCGCCGCCGCGGCTGCGCACTTCCTTGATCAGCTTTGGCGGCATCTGCACGCCGCCGTTGGCGAACACGGCATACGACTGCGCCAGCTGCAGCGGCGTGACGGCGCCCGCGCCCAGCGCCAGCGGCAGAGAGACAGGATTGCGCGCGCCCTCGAAGCCGAAGCGCGTGGCGTAGTGCTGCACGTAACCGGGGCCGGCGGCCTGCATCAGGCTGACGGCCACGAGGTTTTTCGAGCGCACCAGGCCGCGCCGCACGCTGATGAAGCCTTCATAGTTGTTGCCGTAATTGCGCGGACGCCACGGTTGCGCACCCGTTTCCTGCGGCAGCAACAGGCGCTGCGTATCGTCCACGGCCGTGCCGGGGAAGTATCCTTTTTCCAGCGCCGCCGAATACACGAAAGGCTTGAAGCTGGAGCCGGGCTGACGGTAGGCTTGCATGGCGTGGTTGTAGTGGTTGCGGTAAAAATCGAAGCCGCCCGCCATGGCGACGATTTCGCCGCTGTGCGCCTCGACGGAAATGAGCGCGCCTTCCATCTCGGGCAGCTGGCTCACCAGCCAGCGCTTTTTGGCCGCATCGTGCACCACTCGGATGACGCTGCCCTCGACGATGGCGCGCTTGCCGTCGAGCGGCAGCTTGCCGCCCAGGCGCGCGTCCGATGCCGCCAGCACGATCTCGTCGCCATTGCGCAGCTGCGCCTTGACCTGGCGCGCACCGGCACTCTCCACCTTGCGTACCAAGGCGGCGCGCAACTCTCCGCTGTCCGGGTAGGCGGCCAGCTGGCGCGCCACGCTGTCTGCGGAGGCGGCCAGGCGGGCTTCCGGGCCGCGATAGCCGCGCCGCGCCTGCGCGTTCAGCAAGCCATCGCGCAGCGACTTGTCGGCCGCGCGCTGCGGCGCCATGCGGATGGTGGTGGTCACGTCCAGGCCCATGCTGTAGGCGCCTTCCGGATAGCTTTGCAAAATCAGCTGGCGCGCTTCCTCGACCGCATACGCGGCCGCATGCACGGAGCTGTTGCGGTCCTTGTTCAGGGCCAGCTTTTCCGCCACGGCGGCCGTGTATTCGGCCGGCGTGATGTAACCGAGTTCGCGCATGCGCTGCAGGATGTAATGCTGGCGCACGGTGGCGCGCTGGGGATTGGCGACGGGGTTGTAGGCCGAAGGCGCCTTTGGCAAGCCGGCCAGCATGGCCGCTTCGGCGATGCTCACTTCCGCCAGCGGCTTGTCAAAATAAATGTTCGAGGCGGCGGAAAAACCGTAGGAGCGTTCGCCCAGATAAATCTGGTTCATATACAGTTCCAGCAGCTTGTCCTTGCCATAGTGCTGTTCCAGCTTGTAGGCGAGCAGCATCTCCGTCAGCTTGCGCTGCACGGTCTTTTCGCGCGACAGAAAAAAGTCGCGCGCCACCTGCATGGTGATGGTGCTGGCGCCCTGCGCGTGGTGGCCCGTGACGACGTTGGCCAGCGTTGCGCGCGTCAAGCCATAAAAGTCCACGGCGCCATGCTCGTAGAAGCGCGCATCCTCGATGGCCAGCAAGGCCTGGCGCATGCGCAGGGGGATGTCCTTCAAGGGCAGAAATTCGCGGCGCTCTTCGCCGTACTCGGCCAGCAGCTCGCCTTCGCTGGAGAAAATACGCAGCGGCAGCGCGGGCTTGTACTGGGCCAGGTGCTCGACGGCCGGCAAGTCCTGCCACGCCTGGCGCAGCCACCAGCCGCCCGCCAGGGCAGCGGACAAGCCCAGGCCCAGGGTCAATCCCAGGCCGAATTTCAGCTTGCGCGCCAGCTTAGACTGCGGCTTGCGGGTGGGAGGGGTTTGCGTTTGGGCTTCCATGTGGTGCTTCCTTTGCTGCCAGGAGGCGGCGCGCAGGCGCGCGGCACTCCATCAAAGAGGTATTGTGCACCGCAACACGCCCATCCTTATCAAAAGTAAGTATTATTTAGTATTGATAAATTTTTCTTATGTAAGGCAGTGGCCATGGATCTCAATCCCAAGCACACGGAAGCGTTCCGCGCCGTCGTCGAAACGGGCAGCTTCGAACAGGCCGCGCTGCGGTTGCACCTGACGTCTCCCGCCATTTCCCAGCGCGTGCGGGCGCTGGAAAGCCAGCTGGGCAATGCCTTGGTCGTACGCAGCCGTCCCGCGCGCGCCACGCGCATGGGCCAGCGCCTGATGCAGTATCTGAAGCGGGCCAAGCTGCTGGAAGCGGACTTGCAGGCGGAACTGGCGGTGCAGCAGGATGCCCCGCTGACCCTGGTGCTGGCGCTGAACGCCGATTCGATGGGCACCTGGTTCTTCCCCGCCCTGTCCGAGGTGCTGATACGCGAGCGCGTGCTGCTGGACCTGACCGTGGAAGACCAGGACCACACCTATACTTTGCTGGAGACGGGCATGGCGATCGGCTGCATCAGCACGGAAGCCAAACCCATGCGCGGGTGCACGGCCGAGCCGCTGGGCGTGATGCGCTACTGGCTGGTGGCCACGCCCGCGTTCCGCCAGCAGTGGTTCGCGCACGGGCTGACGCGCAAGGCGGCGCGCACGGCGCCCGTCGTCGCCTACACGCGCAAGGACACCCTGCAGTCGTCGTTCTTGCAGGAGGCGCTGGGGCTGCCGGAAGGCGCCTACCCCTGCCATTACGTGCCGGGCGCCACCTCGCACTTCAACGCCATCCGCTACGGCCTCGGCTACGGCATGGTGCCGGAGTTGCTGCTGAAGGCGAACACGGATGGCGAGCTGGTGGAAATGCTCACGCCCAAGACCCCGGCCGATGTGGCCCTGTACTGGCACACGTGGAAGGTGCAGTCGCCGCGCATGGAGCAACTGTCGCGGCACATCATCGCCGCGGCGCGCAAGATCTTGAAATAGCGATCGCTGCATGCCCCAGCGTTTCAAGGTGACGCGCTCCAGGCGGCCGCGCGACGGCGGCCGTTCGATGGTGACGCAGGCCAGCCCGTCCTGCAAACGAGGTATTTCTCTATGGATATGCACGGCGCGTTGCGCCACGCTGCAACAGCGGCTGTCGCACAATGGCACAGCAGTAACGGTTTTGCCCGGAAATGGCGCTAGCACGCAACTTGCTTATCTACCAATCGTCAATCGTTGACCAGGAAAGCCATGCCCACTCTCGCCCTCTTGCTCGCTCTGCTGCTCGCTGCGCCCTCCCATGCCCAGGAGAGCCAGGATGAAGGCGATCTCAGCTACAAAGCCTATGTACACAGCGACAAGCGCATCAAATGCCTGTACGGCTATGCGGCCGACAAGACGGGCGACCATGCAGCGGCCGTCGCCATCTTTGAAGACTGCATCCGGCGCTGGAATGATGTGTATTCGATGATTTGGCTGGCCCAGCTGTATGAAACGGGCATCGGCGTGACTAAGGATCTGGCGCAGGCGACGGCGCTGATGCGGCGCGGCGCCCATGTGAATGATGATGCCGCCTATGCGCGGCTGGCGCGCTATCACTATGGCGTGGCGCTGGCCGAAGGCCGGGGCACGCCGCAAGACATTCCTCAGGCAAAAACCTGGCTGCGCCGGGCGGCGCAGGAAGGCGTGCGGGAGGCGGCCGATTACCTGGCCCGCCTCGACGGCGCCGCGCCATAGACGCGGCGCCGGCGTCGCTTACGCGATTGCTTCGTAGCGCGCCAGGCGCGTCGCCATGCGCGGCGCCAGCTCGTGGCCGGCCGTGACCGTCACTTCCAGGTCGTTCAGCAAGCCATCCTTCAAGCCGTAGACCCAGCCATGGACGCTGAGTTCCTGGCCCCGTTCCCATGCATCTTGCACGACGGTGGTCTGGCACACGTTCAAGACTTGTTCCACCACATTCAGTTCGCACAGGCGGTCGCCGCGCTGGCGGCTCGTCAGTACGTCGCCCAGGTAGCGTTCGTGCTTCTGGCCCACGTCCTGCACATGGCGCAGCCAGTTGTCGACCAGGCCGATGCGCGTGCCCGTCATGGCCGCATGCACGCCTTTGCAGCCATAATGACCGACGATGATGACATGTTTGACTTTCAGCACGTCCACGGCAAATTGCAGGACGGACAGGCAATTGAGGTCGGAATGCACGACCACATTGGCGATATTGCGGTGCACAAACACGTCGCCAGGCGCCATGCCCAGCAGTTCGTTGGCGGGAACGCGGCTGTCGGAGCAGCCGATCCACAGGTATTCGGGCGATGTCTGCGCTTCCAGGTTCTTGAAGAAGTTCGGGTCTTTTGCCACCATCGAGTCGGCCCAGCGGCGGTTACGCTGCAGCAGTTCCGCCAGGGCCGGGCCATTTTTCGGTTCGGTCATATCGCTCCCATTGTGTAAGTACGACTGCATTGACGGCAGATCGCGCCCATAGGCCGGCGATGTGCGCACATTTCTCAGTCGTAGTGAAAAAAACGCCGGGATGTTGAAGCATCCCGGCGCATGGTATTACGTGTGCTTACTCAAAAAAATCCTTGACCTTGTCTTTCCAGGTCTTGCTTTGCGGACTGTGCTTGGCACCGCCCTCGGTCGTCGACTTTTCAAAGTCGCGCAGCAGGTCTTTCTGTTTTTCCGTCAGTTTCACGGGTGTTTCGATGGCCACGTGGCAGAACAGGTCGCCCGCATAACCGGAGCGCACGCCCTTGATTCCCTTGCCTTTCAGGCGGAAGGTCTTGCCCGACTGGGTGCCTTCCGGGATCGTGAACGACACTTTGCCGTTCAGGGTCGGCACTTCGATTTCGCCGCCCAGGGCCGCCTTGGCGAACGAGATCGGCATTTCGCAATGCAGGTCGTCGCCTTCGCGCTGGAACACGGCGTGCGGCTTGATGTGGATTTCCACATACAGGTCGCCCGACGGACCGCCATTCGTGCCCGGTTCGCCGTTGCCGGACGAACGGATACGCATGCCGTTATCGATACCGACTGGAATTTTCACTTCCAGGGTCTTGTTGCGCTTGATGCGACCGGCGCCGCCGCACGGCGTGCACGGGTCGGTGATGACCTTGCCGCTGCCATGGCATTTCGGGCAGGTTTGCTGGATGCTGAAGAAACCTTGCTGCATGCGCACCTGGCCGTGGCCACCGCAAGTACCGCAGGTGGTCGGCGACGTGCCCGGCTTGGCGCCGCTGCCGTGGCAAGTGTCGCACTTGTCCCAGCTCGGCACGCGAATCGTCGTGTCGAAGCCGTGAGCAGCTTGCTCCAGTGTAATTTCCAGGTTGTAGCGCAAGTCGGCGCCACGGTACACCTGTGGCCCCGCATTGCGGCTGCGTCCACCGCCGCCGCCAAAGATGTCGCCGAAGATATCGCCGAAGCTGTCGGCAAAGCCGCCAGCACCGCCGCCGAAGCCGCCACCGCCGCCCATGTTCGGGTCCACGCCGGCGTGACCATAGCGGTCATACGCATCGCGCTTTTCCGGATTGGTCAGCATCTCGTAGGCTTCTTTGACTTCCTTAAACTTTTCTTCCGATTCCTTGCTATCCGGATTGCGGTCCGGATGGTATTTCATCGCCAGTTTACGGTAAGACTTTTTGATCTCTTCTTCCGAAGCATTTTTTGCGACACCGAGTGTCTCGTAAAAATCACGCTTTGCCATGTTGTCGGCACCTTGCAGTCTATCTACTGATGTAAAAATTACACGAAAAAGCCGAGTCGAGTGCCGCGCTAGGCGCAGCGACTCGGCTCGGCCGGTCTTCGCGGCTAATCCCGCGATGTAGCGTTCAGCCCGGCTGCCCCCAGTTCATGGGAGCGCAAGACAATTACTTGCTGTCTTTGACTTCCTTGAAGTCAGCGTCGACAACGTCGTCCTGCTTGGCGCCTGCATCCGATGCGCCAGCGGCTTGCTGAGCACCTTCCGCGCCGCCGGCAGCTTGCTGCGCTTGCATGTCGGCATACATTTTTTCGCCCAGTTTCTGCGATGCGCTCGACAGTGCTTCCACCTTGGCGTCGATCTCAGCCTTGTCGCCGGCCTTGATGCTTGCTTCCAGGTCGGTGATCGCCGCTTCGATCTTCTCTTTCTCGCCCGCGTCCAGCTTGTCGCCGTATTCGGTCAAGGATTTCCGGGTCGAGTGTACCAGAGCATCGGCCTGGTTGCGCGACTCGGCCAATTCTTTGACCTTCTTGTCTTCTTCCGCGTTCAACTCGGCGTCTTTCACCATCTTCTGGATTTCAGCCTCGGTCAAGCCGGAATTGGCCTTGATCGTGATCTTGTTTTCCTTGCCGGTGGCCTTGTCTTTGGCGCCGACGTGCAAGATGCCGTTGGCGTCGATGTCGAAGGTCACTTCGATCTGTGGCGTGCCGCGTGCTGCTGGCGGGATGCCTTCCAGATTGAATTCGCCCAGGCCCTTGTTGCCGGCGGCGATTTCGCGCTCACCCTGGAAGACCTTGATGGTCACCGCAGGCTGGTTGTCGTCGGCCGTCGAGAAAACCTGGCTGAACTTGGTCGGAATCGTCGTGTTTTTGTGGATCATCTTGGTCATCACACCGCCCAGGGTTTCGATACCCAGGGACAGAGGAGTGACGTCCAGCAACAGCAAGTCCTTGCGTTCGCCCGACAGGACCGAACCTTGAATGGCTGCGCCCACGGCGACGGCTTCGTCCGGGTTCACGTCCTTGCGTGGATCCTTGCCGAAGAATTCCTTCACTTTTTCCTGCACCTTCGGCATACGGGTCATGCCGCCGACCAGGATGATGTCATCGATGTCCGACACTTTCACGCCAGCATCTTTGATAGCGGTGCGGCATGGTTCCATCGTGGCCGTGATCAGCTCTTCCACCAGCGATTCCAGCTTGGCGCGGGTCATCTTCAGGTTCAAGTGGACCGGTGCGCCATTCGCCATGGCGATGTACGGCTCGTTGATCTCGGTTTGTTGCGACGACGACAACTCGATCTTCGCGCGCTCGGCCGAAGCCTTGATGCGCTGCAGGGCGATCGGATCTTTTTTCAGGTCGATGCCGTTGATCTTCTTGAACTCGTCGATGATGTAATCGATGACGCGCTGGTCGAAGTCTTCGCCGCCCAGGAAGGTGTCGCCGTTGGTCGACAGCACTTCAAATTGTTTCTCACCATCAACATCCGCGATTTCGATGATCGACACGTCGAACGTACCGCCACCCAAGTCATACACGGCGATTTTACGGTCGCCTTTTTCGGTCTTGTCCAGGCCGAATGCCAGCGCTGCCGCGGTTGGCTCGTTGATGATGCGCTTGACGTCCAGGCCGGCGATACGGCCGGCATCCTTGGTAGCCTGGCGCTGCGAGTCATTGAAGTAGGCAGGCACGGTGATGACGGCTTCGGTGACTTCTTCGCCGAGGTAGTCTTCTGCCGTTTTCTTCATCTTGCGCAGGACTTCAGCCGAAATTTGCGGCGGCGCCAGTTTTTTGTCGCGCACGCCGATCCATGCATCGCCGTTGTCGGCTTTCATGATTTGGTAAGGCATCAGGCCGATGTCTTTTTGTACTTCTTTTTCGTCGAACTTGCGACCGATCAAACGCTTCACTGCGTACAGCGTGTTTTTCGGGTTGGTCACGGCCTGGCGTTTCGCCGGCGCGCCGACGAGGATCTCGCCATCTTCTTGATAAGCAATAATCGACGGCGTCGTGCGTGCGCCTTCAGCGTTTTCGATTACCTTTGGTTGACCGTTTTCCATGATGGAAACGCAGGAATTCGTGGTTCCCAGATCGATACCGATAATTCTACCCATGATTTTTTCCTTTTATTTGCTAGATTTCAGATGGTTCTTATATGTGGCAAAGCGGCATGGTTTCAAGGCTTGCTTGATGCCGCGCTCTGATTATTTTGCTTGCGCGGTGGTGACAATGGCCGGACGCAACAGGCGGTCCGCAATCATATAGCCCTTTTGCAAGACTGACACGATGGTATTGGCTTCCTGTTCCGCTGGCACCACGGCAACAGCCTGGTGTTTCATCGGATCGAGCTTCTCGCCCTGCACTGGCAGCACTTCCACCAGGCGATTGCGCTCGAACGCGGCGTTCAGTTGCTTCAGGGTCATCTCGACGCCTTCTTTCAGCGATTCGATGGTCGGTGCTTCCACCGTCAGCGCCGTTTCCAGGCTGTCTTTCACCGGCACCATGGCTTCGGCAAAGCTTTCCACTGCGAATTTATGCGCTTTAGCAACATCTTCCTGCGCGCGGCGGCGGATATTTTCGCCATCGGCCTTGGCGCGCATGAAGGCATCGTGCATCTCTGCAAGACGCGCTTCGGTACTCGCCAGCTGCTCTTCCAAAGTAGGCTCTGCGGGAGTCGATGGGGCAGTCGCCGCGGCGTCCGCTTGCGGATTAGGTACAGCTTGGTTTTCCTGATCTTGCATCTGAAAAGCTCCTACAATCAATGACTTAAATGAGTTAGTCTAACTATCTTTACAACACTAACGGGCAGATGGGGCTATATCCTATTGTTTCAAGGGGTATTCATGGTCAAACCAGGGATAACATCGTTCCATGTTACAGCTTATTACAAAGCACTTCCCATTTCGGGCCGCGATCCGTGCGCGCCCCCTTGATTTTCCAGGCTTCCCACGACAAAGCGGGCATTCTACCAGCCCCGCCGCAGCCGTCGCCACTGGCAGCGTTGCTATATGGATAGTCTGTTGGCCGCGCCAGACATGACAAAGCCGCGCAAGCGCGGCTTTTATGACTAAAAAACAATTCTCTTCAATTCGCCGCCCCCAGGGCCAGGGCCGCCGCGCGCGCCTGCGCGCCCGCTTTCTTGTCCGCTTCGCGCTGCGGCGCCGTCTTCATCGTCGGCCAGCCGATCATGTGCTGCTCGGCAATTTCCGCCATGCCGGCGATCCAGGCCGGCGTTTCATTCAGGCAAGCGATATAGTGAAACTGCTGGCCGCCGGCCGTTTCGAAATCATGCTTCGCTTCCATGGCGATCTCTTCCAGGGTTTCCAGGCAATCGCTGGTAAAGCCGGGACACAGCAGGTCGACACGCTTGATGCCCTGTTGCGCCAGCGCCACCAGGGTGGGCGCCGTGTACGGCTGCAGCCATTCGGCCTTGCCGAAGCGCGACTGGAAGGTCACCACATATTGCTCTTTAGTTAATTTCAACTTTTCCGCCAGCAAGCGCGCCGTTTTCAGGCACTGGCAATGGTAGGGGTCGCCCAGCAGCAAAGTACGCTTCGGCACGCCATGGAAACTCATCACCAGTTTTTCCGGACGGCCATGCGCTTCCCAGTGGTTGAGCACGGAATCGCGCAAGGCGTCGATATACGTGTCGTGCTCGTGATATTGCTTGATAAAACGCAATTCCGGCACATTGCGCACGGTGGCGTAATGGGCGAATACGGCGTCGTAGATGGAACCCGTCGTCGTACCCGAATATTGCGGATACGCGGGCAGGATGGCGATGCGCTCGCAGCCTTCGCTTTTCAGCTGGGCCAGCACCTCGGGCAAGGAAGGCGAACCGTAGCGCATGGCCATGGCCACCGTCACACCGTCATGGCCCCGCTCGGCCAGGGCGCCGGCCAGCAATTTCGCCTGCTTTTGCGTATGCACTTTCAGGGGCGAGCCGTCGCGCGTCCAGATCGACGCGTATTTTTTGGCCGACTGGCCCGAGCGGAACGGCAAAATGATCAGGTTCAGGATGAACCACCAGACCAGGCGGGGAATTTCCACCACGCGCGGATCCGACAGGAATTGTTTCAGGTAGCGCCGCACGGCCGACGACGTGGGCGCATCGGGCGTGCCCAGGTTGACCAGCACCACGGCGCTGCGGTCGATGCTGCCATGCGTGTACGGCGGTTCAGTTTGAAATGACATGAAGGTTCTTCGAAGGCGTTGGAGGGATTAGTCGACCATTATAGTTACATTGCGTCAACATCGGGAAAGATGGAAAGGAACGGCATAAGGCTAACTGCCATTCTCACCAGACCGGTTTACGCTAACAACGCCTAACAAAACCGTAGCGAGCGGCAGCGAGGCTCGGCGCCCCCGTTGGCCTGAGAAGCGCAGCTGTGCGAAGCACGGGGCCGCCGAGGCAGTGAGCATCGCAGGCCGCAAATCGCGACGCGCAGTAGGTTTGGTTAGGTGTACTAGATAGCCAGCAACTCGCGCGCATGCTTGCGCGTGGTGGCCGTGATTTCCAGGCCGCCCAGCATGCGCGCCACTTCTTCCACGCGGGCCTTGGCGTCGAGCATGTCGATGCGCGACGCCGTCTTGCCGTTGTCCAGGGTACTTTTTGCCACCTGGAAATGCTGATTGGCCTGGCTGGCCACCTGCGGCAAGTGGGTCACGCACAGCACCTGCCGTCCCTGCCCCAGGCGTTTTAATAGCCGTCCCACGACTTCGGCGACGGCGCCGCCGATGCCGCTGTCGACCTCGTCGAAGATCAGGGTCGGCGTGGTGGTGGCGTGCGAGGTGATGACGGAAATGGCCAGCGCGATGCGCGCCAGTTCGCCGCCGGACGCCACTTTCGCCAGCGAACGGGGCGCCGTGCCCGCGTGGCCGGCGACGAGGAATTCCACTTGTTCGAGGCCATGCGCGGCCGGTACGCACGGGTGCAGGGCGATCTCGAAGCTGCCGCCCGTCATGCTCAGGTCCTGCATGGCGCGCGTGACGGCCTGCCCCAGCTCCAGGGCGGCGGCGCGGCGCGTGGCGGACAATCGTTCGGCCACGGCGCGGTACTCGGCTTCGATCTTCGCTTCCTGGCGCAGCAAGCCCTCGATATCGGAAGCGTCGGCCAGGTGCTGCAGCTTTTCCGACAGCTTGGCATGTTCTTCAGGCAACTCTTCGGGCGTGACGCGGAATTTGCGGGCCGTGCTGTGCATGGCTTCCATGCGCGCGTCGAGCTGGTGCAAACGCTCCGGGTCGAGCTCCACGCGGTCCAGGTAATTGTTCAGCGCGTACACGGATTCCTGCAGCTGGATGCGCGACGATTCGATCAGGTCGACGATCGGCTGCAGTTCCGCATCGACGGAGACGAGCTTGCCCAGCTTCTGGTTCAGGGCTGACAATTGCGACACGATGGGGTGGTCTTCCGACTCGGAAATGAGGGACAAGGCTTCCTGCGCCCCTTCCAGCAGGCTGGCCGCGTGCGACAGGCGGCTGTGCTCGTTCGTGATCTCCGTCCATTCGCCCGGCTTGGCGGCCAGTTTTTCCAGTTCGCCGACTTGCCACTCCAGGCGTTCGCGCTCGTACAGCACGTTGGCGGCATTCGTTTCAAACTCTTCTCTCTGGCGCACGAGGGCGCGCCAGCGCTTGTGCAGGGCCGCCACTTGCCGCGCGTCCTGTTCCGACCCCGCTTCGCGCGCCGTCGCCTGGCCGTCGAGCAAGGCGCGCTGCGCTTCGCTCTTCAGCAAGGACTGGTGCGCGTGCTGGCCGTGGATGTCGACCAGCATGTCGCCCAGCTCGCGCAATTGCGCCGCCGTGGCGGGAATGCCGTTGATGTACGCCTTCGAGCGGCCCGCATTGTCGATCACGCGGCGCAGCAGGGCGCCGCCATCGTCGTTGGCGAATTCATTGGCCACCAGCCAGGCTTGCGCCACCTCGCTGACGGAGAAATCGGCCGTGATGTCGGCCTTGGCCGCGCCTTCGCGCACCACGCTGGCGTCGCCGCGCCCGCCCAGCGCCAGGGTCAGCGCATCAATGAGGATGGACTTGCCGGCCCCCGTCTCGCCCGTCAGCACGCTGAAGCCGGCGGAAAATTCCAGTTCAATGGTATCGACAATGACAAAATCGCGAATGGACAGTGTATGGAGCATGGCTTCAGTGGTTAGGCGGCGCACCGCGGGTTGACGTGGAGAAACTATTAGCTGAGCTTGCCCTCGCCCGACGGGTACTCATTCCAGTGCAGTTTTTCACGCAGGGTGTTGTAGTAGCTCCACCCCTCCGGATGCAGGAAGGTAATCGTGTGCGGCGAACGGCGAATGAGGATGCGGTCTTGCTGGACCAGGCTGGCAAAGGTCTGCATGTCGAAGTTGACGCTGATATCGCGCCCGCGCACGATTTCCACGACGATCTGGCTGGAATCGGGCAGGACGATGGGGCGGTTCGACAGCGCATGCGGGGCGATCGGCACGAGCACGATGCCGCCCAGGGTCGGGTGCAGCAGCGGGCCGCCGGCCGACAGCGCATACGCGGTCGAGCCGGTGGGCGTGGCGATGATCAGGCCGTCTGAGCGCTGGTTGTACATGAAGTGGCCGTCGACCTCGACGCGCAGTTCGGCCATGCCGGCGCCGCCGCCGCGCGAGACGACGACATCGTTGACGGCCATGCCCACGTGAATCGACTCGCCGTCGCGCAGCACGCTGCCTTCGAGCAAAGTGCGGCGTTCGGCCTTGAAGCGGCCGCCAAGGATTTGCGCCAGGACAGGCAGCATGCGCTCGAGCGGGATATCCGTCATGAAGCCCAGCCGCCCTTGATTGATACCGATCAAAGGAACATCGAATGGCGCCAGCTGGCGCGCGATACCGAGCATGGTGCCGTCGCCGCCCATGACGATGGCGCAATCGGCGGCGGCGCCGATTTCGGCGGGCGACATGGCGTGCACGCCGGGAAACGCCAGGTTCAGATGCGCGGCCGTCTCCGCCTCGAAGACCACCGTGTGGCCCAGCACTTGCAGGAAATCGACGATGCTTTTAACGGGTTCGGCAATGCCATCCGTATTCTGGCGCACGACCAGGGCGATGGTCTTGGCGCCCAGGTTGAAGCGCTCGCCCGGGGCTGGCAAGGTCGCGGCTGGCTGTTCGGCTCGCTGGTCGGCGTAGTTATCGACGGGCATAAAAATCTCGGTAGTGAATTCGGTGGCAAGCCGCCCCCTGGCTGTCGCGTCGCATGCCGCCATCGCATAATACTGTATATATGAACAGTATAGTGCGCTTGCCGCATGCCTGCAAGGGGCGTTCTCTGTGTTGCACGCAGTGTAGCGCAGAAAAAGAATCGTCCATGCGTGCGCCAGCGCTCCATTGCCGGGCAAATCCGCTTGCGTGGTCCCGCCGGCGGCGGGACACTGGCGGGACGTCATTCTTTCCTTCAGGAGGCCATATGGTTGCCCAACATAGCGAACGCAAGATCAACACAGATGAAAAGGTGAAAAATGACGGTATCGACCGCCTGCCGCACGAGCGCGATGAGGCGCCCGACGCGCAAAACGTGCGCCCGCGCAAGATCATGCGGCAGGCGGCCAGCGACCTGGAGCAAGGCCTGGTCGATACGGACCGCCGCGCCCAGCCCGGCGTGGAAAAGGTCAAGCCCACCGCGCCGCAGCAGGCCCGCCCCGACCCGCAACTGGAACCAAAAAAGGCGCGCTGACTCCAACTGTCACGCCCCGCTACGCGCACTGCGCATGTTATGGAGTACGCCATGCACCGTTACGTCAGTTCATTCCTGCTGGCCGCTGTCTGCGGCACTCATCTCGCCCACGCCCAGGCGCCCGCCATGCCCGTAGGTTTCGGCCCGCAGCCCGCGCTGCCCGCGCCGGACAAGCAACTGATTCCCACCGTCAACGTGGCGCCCGTGCAGCGCTGGACGGCCGGAGAGCGCCCGGCTGTCGCGGCGGGGCTGGCCATCCGCGCCTATGCGCGCGGGCTCGACCATCCACGCTGGCTGTACGTCTTGCCGAACGGCGACGTGCTCGTGGCGGAAACGAATGCCCCGCCGAAACCGGACGACAGCAAGGGCATCAAGGGCGCCATCATGCAGATGCAGATGAAAAAAGCGGGCGCCGCCACGCTCAGCGCCAACCGCATCACCCTGCTGCGCGGCATCGATAGCAACGGCGCGGCGCAAACGCGCAGCATCTTCCTGCAAGGCTTGCACTCGCCATTCGGCATGGCCCTGGTCGGCAACGATCTGTACATCGCCAACGCGGACGCCCTCGTGCGCTTTCCCTACGAAACAGGTCAGACCGCCATCACGGCCGCCGGCACCAAGGTAATGGATTTGCCGGGAGGCCCCATCAATCATCACTGGACCAAGAACGTCGTCGCCAGCCCCGACGGCAAGTTTCTCTATGTTGCCGTCGGGTCGAACAGCAATGCGGGCGAAAACGGCATGGCGGCCGAACAGGGCCGCGCCGCCATCTGGCAATTCACCCGCGCCACGGGCAAGGCGCGCGTGTATGCGACGGGCTTGCGCAATCCCGTGGGAATGGCCTGGCAACCCGGGACGGGCGCCCTGTGGACGGCCGTCAATGAGCGCGACGAACTGGGCGACGACCTCGTACCCGACTACATGACCTCCGTCAAGGATGGCGCGTTTTACGGCTGGCCCTACAGTTACTTCGGCCAGCATGTCGATGCGCGGATCCAGCCGCCCCGTCCCGAACTGGTCGCCACGGCTGTTGCCCCCGACTATGCGCTCGGTGCGCACACGGCCTCGCTGGGCCTGGCGTTTTATGACGGCAGCTTGCTGCCCGAACGCTACCGGGGCGGCGCCTTCATCGGCCAGCACGGTTCATGGAACCGCAAGCCCTACAGCGGCTATAAAGTCATCTTTGTTCCGTTTGCCGATGGCGTGCCCAGCGGTCCTCCGCAGGACGTCGTCGCCGGCTTCCTCGACAGGGCTGGCCATGCGCATGGGCGCCCCGTCGGCGTGGCCGTCGACAAGGCCGGCGCGCTGCTGGTGGCGGACGACGTGGGCAATGTCGTCTGGCGCGTGACGCCGGCGCCGTGAGCGGCGATGCCCCGCCGCGCATGCCCCCCTGTGTGGCGCAACGAACGGAAGCGCCAGGGCGGGACGTGCATGATGGGCGCTCGAACCACGCAAGGAGTACATCATGAAAAAAACAGGATCAGCCGTCTGGAGTGGCGGCCTTAAGGATGGCAAAGGATTCATCTCCACCGAAAGCGGTGCGCTCGACAATGTGGCCTATGGTTTCAACACGCGCTTCGAAGACGGTCCCGGCAGCAATCCGGAAGAACTGATCGGCGCGGCCCATGCGGCCTGCTTCACCATGGC
Source organism: Janthinobacterium sp. GW458P (assembly GCF_002127585.1). Taxonomy (GTDB): domain Bacteria; phylum Pseudomonadota; class Gammaproteobacteria; order Burkholderiales; family Burkholderiaceae_D; genus Janthinobacterium. The sequence continues at coordinate 29,585 of NZ_NEGZ01000043.1, read as the reverse complement.
CCTGTCCGGCCAGCTGGGCGAGGCTGGCTTGCGCGCCACGGCCCTGAAAACCACAGCTGATGTCAGCCTGGAAAAAATCGATGGCAGCTATGCCATCACGGCCGTCCACCTGACCCTGGTGGCCACCATTCCCGGCGCCAGCGACGAAGCGTTCCAGGACGCGGCCCTGCGCGCCAAGCTCGGCTGCCCCGTGTCCAAATTGCTGGCCACGGAAATCACCCTGGACGCCCATCTGGAGTAATTCCAGAGGGACCAAGGTCACCGCCCGCTGCCGTCGCATCACCGGGCGGCAGGGGCGGTCTCGGCACGAAAGCCGCAAAACGCATAAAATCCTGCCATTCCCCTATCACCCTCAAGGATTTACGATGCGTATTTTGCACACCATGTTGCGGGTCGGCGACCTGCAGCGCTCCATCGATTTTTACACGAACGTCCTGGGCATGAAGCTGCTGCGCACCAGCGACAATCCGGAATACCAGTACACGCTGGCCTTCGTCGGCTACGGTTCAAACCCGGACCATGCGGAACTGGAACTGACGTATAACTATGGCACCACCAGCTACGAGCTGGGTACGGCATACGGCCACATTGCCATCTCGGCCGACGATATCGTCGCCGCCTGCGATGCGGCACGCGCGAATGGCGGCAACGTCACGCGCGAACCGGGCCCCGTCAAGGGCGGCAACACGGTCATCGCCTTCATCACCGACCCGGACGGCTACAAGATCGAATTGATCGAACGCAAATTCGACGGCCAGGGCGGCGGGCTGTAAAGCTTCAGCCTGCTTCGGCGGCCGTTGCAATGGCCGCGCGCAGCCAGGCGATGCCGGCATCGCCGTCCGTGCGGCGGTGCCGTATCACTTCAAACGCAAACGGCGCGATGGCGAACGGCGCGCAGCATAGCGCCAGCCCCTGCGCCGCAGCGCCCTGCAAGGCGCGCCGCGCCACCGTCAAAATCATGTCCGTCCCCATCAACAGCTCGGGTGCGACCGTCCAGTACGGCACGCGCACGGCGATGCGGCGCGCCTGGCCCAGCTGGGCCAATGCCGCGTCGACTTCGGCGGCCATGCCCCCTTCGCCGGACGCCACTAGCACGTGCGAGCGCGCCAGATAGGCCTGCAAGCTCAAGGGCTCGCCCGGCGCCAGGCTGGCCGGGTCCAGCGCGCATATGAAGGTTTCCTCAAATAAAGTTTCTCTATGTAACTGCTCGGGCAGTTGCGGGAACACGCCCAGCGCCAGGTCGATCTCGCCATCCTGCACGCCAGCGATCACGGCCGGGCGGCTCGCATAGCTGACGGCCAGATCGATGCCGGGCGCTTCCACGCGCAAGCGCCGCAGCAATGCGGGCAGGATCAGCGCCGCCCCGTAATCCGACATGGCCAGGCGAAACACGCGCTGCGCCGTGGCCGCCTCGAAGACGGCGCCGCCGAGCACGGAACGCACGCTTTGCAGGGCGTCGGCCAGCGGCCGCGCCAGTTCCAGGGCACGCGCCGTCGGCTGGAAGCCGCCCTTGCCGCGCAGCAACAGCGGATCGTCGAGCAAGTGGCGCAGGCGCGCCAGCGCATGGCTGACGGCGGGCTGGCTCATGTGCAGGCGCTCGGCCGCGCGCGACAGATGGCGCTCACTGAGCAGCGCATCCAGGATCACCAGCAAGTTCAAATCGACTGACCGCAGATTATTCATTTGGTGCATAGTTTGGTGACAAACTACGAATTGGATTTAATCACGACAGCATAATACGATGACGCCATCAACTCAACACGCATGGAGTCGCACATGAACGGATGGATCACCTTGTTTGCCCCGCTGGCCATGCTGGCCGGCGCCGTCGTCCCCTTCCAGGCGGGCGCGAACGCCGCGCTGGGCCGCAATCTGGGCCACCCGCTGTGGGCCACCCTCGCCTCGCTGGCCGTCAGCGCCGTGCTCGCGTCGCTCGTGATGCTGGTCTGGCGGGTGCCGGCGCCCGATGTCAGCCTCGCCATGCGCGGGCCGGGCTGGTCCTGGCTGGGCGGCGCGGCCGGCGTGTTTTATATTACGGCCGCGCTGATGCTGGCGCCGCGCATGGGGGCCGGGCCCTTCATGGCGGCCGTCATCGGCGGGCAGATGCTGGCCGCATTGGCCATCGACCGCTATGGTTTGCTGAGATTTGCCGTCAAGCATATTTCTCCGCTGCACTGGGCCGGAGCGGGCCTGGTGGTGGCCGGGGTCGTGCTGACACAGTTCGCCAACAGCCGCGCCGCGTAACAAGAGCCCCGGACGAAAAAAAACCAGCACCGCTGCCGGTGCTGGTTTTCATGTAGAGCAAGAACGCGCTTACTTGTCGAGCAAGGCGTTGACGGGCATCAAGTCCGTTTCCTTCAGGGTGCCGGCCGCGGCCTTCAGGCGCAAGCCGTTCATGATGGTGTCGTAGCGGGCTTTCGACAGGTCTTTCTGCGTCGAGAACAGTTGTTTCTGTGCATTCAGCACGTCGATATTGATGCGCACGCCCACCTGGTAGCCGAGCTGGTTCGATTCCAGCGCCGATTTGCTCGACACTTCCGCCGCTTCCAGCGCCTTCACTTGCGCCAAGCCACTGTTGACGCCGAGGAAAGCCTGGCGCGCGCCTTGCGATGCCGCGCGGCGTGCCGTTTCCAGGTCGTTGCGGGCCTTGTTTTCCAGCGCAATCGATTCGCGCACCTTGCTGGTAACGGCAAAGCCGCTGAAGATCGGGATGCTCCATTGCACGCCGATGGCGTTGTTGTTGGAATTGCCGTTGCCGCCGCCCGTCGTATAGGTGTGGCCAGCGTTGGCGATCAGGTCCAGGGTCGGATAGTGGCCGGCGCGGTTGCGGCCGATGTCGCGCTTGGCCGATTCCACGTTGAACTGGGCCGTGACGACGCCGTAGTTCTGCTCTTCCGCCGAGCTCACCCACGGATCGATGGCGGCCGGTTCCGGCGCGCTGAGGACCACGCCCGTGCGCATCGGCGCCAGGCTCGTTGGCGCTTCGCCGATGATGGTTTGCAGGGCGCTGCGCTTGTTGGCCAGGTCGTTGATGGCGGCAAATTCCTGCGCCACCACCAGGTCGTACGCCGCTTGCGCTTCGTGCGTGTCGGTAATCGTTTGCGTGCCAACCTCGAAGTTGCGCTTGGCCGATGCCAGCTGCTCCGTCGTGGCGACTTTTTGCGCCTGCGTGGCGCCCAGGTTGTCTTGCGCGCTGAGCACGTCGAAATACGCCTGCGCCACGCGCGTGATCAGATCTTGTTGCACTTGTGCAAATTGCGCTTCAGCAATTGCCTGTGCCAGCTTGCTTTGCTGATAGCTTTCCCAGCGATCCCAGCGGAACAGCGGCTGCGCCAGGGTCAGGTTGTAGGTATTCGTGTGCACCTTGACGGTCGGCATGGAGATCGTGCTGGTGATCGGCTCGATGCTGTTGCGCGTATTGCTGCCCGAGGCGGACACTTGCGGCAACAAGCCTGCCAGCCCCTGCGGAACCCGCTCCATCCCGGCCGACAGGGCCGCGCGCGCACTGGCGTACTGCGCGTCATTGGCCAGCGCCTGCTGGTACACCTGGATGAGATCGGCCGCCTGCGCTTGCAGCGAACATGTCAGCGAGACAAAGGCGCTGCTCATCAGTACGGCGATAAGGGGTTTCCGCATTGCATTTCTCCGTTGGAGTCGTCAAAAGTTGATGGAATCAAAAATCTGCTACCGCTTGCCTGCTACCCGCCGGGTAAGCGGGGTACAGGTCTCCGCAGGCATGCGGGAAAGCATGCCTGGAAGTGCATCTACTGCAAAATAACTTAGTATTTAGGCATGCTGCTGTCGACTTGCAGCGCCCAGGCGTGAACGCCGCCCGTCAAATTACTGATCTTGCCAAAACCATGGCGTTCCAGGAAAGCCGCCACTTGCATGCTGCGCGCGCCGTGGTGGCAGATGCAGACGATTTCGGCATCCTCATCGAGGTCGTCGATGCGTGCCGGAATCGAATTCATCTGCATCAGGGTGGCGCCGTCGAGGTGGCACAGCTCAAACTCCCACTGCTCGCGCACATCCAGCAAGAGCGGACGCGGGCGGGAAGTGTCAGCCAGCCAGGCGGCCAGCTGCGGTGCGCTCAAATGCTCCATCGCGTCTCCGTCGCTTAGAACTGGAAGTGCGACGGCGCCACTGCCTGCAAGGGCGTGACATTGGTTTCAAACAGCTTGCGCGTGTCGTAGGCCTTGTCCGAGCTGCGCGTGATCAAATGCGCGGACATGATCGGTGCCTCGCCGATGATGGCCAGGATGCGGCCGCCCACTTTTACTTGTTGCAACAGCGCTTCCGGCAACACGGACAGGGCGCCGGAAACGACGATCACGTCGTACGGCGCACCCTTGCTCCAGCCCTGGGCGCCGTCGCCCAGTTCCACGGTCACGTTGGTCACGCCATTGGCGGCCAGGTTCTGCTCGGCCAGGGTTTTCAATTGGGGAACGATTTCCACGCTCGTCACATGACGCGCCTTGTGCGCCAGCAAGGCGGCCATGTAGCCGCTGCCGGTGCCGATTTCCAGCACATTCTCATGCTTCTTGACGGCTACGTCTTGCAAAATGCGCGCTTCCAGCTTCGGCGTGAACATGCATTCGCCGCCGCCCAGTGGAATTTCGGTATCGACGAAGGCCAGGTTTTTATAGGCGGCCGGCACGAAATCTTCACGCTTGACCACGTTCAACAGCTCCAGCACGTCGAGATCCAGTACGTCCCACGGACGGATTTGCTGTTCGATCATATTGAAGCGGGCTTGTTCGATATTCATCTTTGGACTCGGTAAGTGAAGTAATAATCCGCCATTTTATCGTTGAACTGGCTGAAAGCACATGTTAACCATAAAGACGGGGAATGGAGGAAATTTGCGACGATCTGCAGATTTGAGGGGGCGAACCTTGGAAAAGGGGCAACTGAACGGTGGAAGCGGACTCCGCACGTCAGCTTTTCCCGGGCGCCTCCACCTGCAGGCTGCGCAAGCTCATGTCGATAAAGGCATCCATGTAGGCGAGCGGGTCGATGTTCTTGACCTCGCATGGCAGGAAGGAATGCGTCCACATCATGAGCATGGTGACGGGCGCGCCGAGGATGGTGCTGACCAGCACGGGATCGACCTGGCGGAATTCGCCGCGCTGCATGCCCCGCTCGAGCAGGCTGACGACCAGCGCATGGCCGCGCGTGACGACTTCTTCGTTGTAAAACTGCGCCAGTTCCGGGAAATTGTTCGCCTCGGCCATCATCAGCTTGGTCAAGCCGGCCAGTTTGGTGGCGCCGAACTCTTCCCACCATTGCATCATCACCTTGCGCAGCAGGTCGGCGCTGCTGTCTTCCGAGGCGGCCATGCTGTTTTCCGCCTCGCCGATCGACTGCACGATATTGTCGCGCACCACGGCCTTGAACAGTTCCTGTTTGTTCTCGAAGTACAGGTACAAGGTGCCCTTCGACACACCCGCCCGCTTGGCCACATCTTCCAGGCGCGTCGACGCGAAACCCCGTTCGACGAACAGGTCGAGGGCGGCGGCGAGCAATTCCTGGGGGCGGGCATCCTTGCGCCGCTCCCAGCGGGGCTTGGTATCAATCGGGGCTTGCATGTATCTTTCCAAGTAACTTACTTTTGAGTCATTAATATTAGACCTGTCTGCCGCCAAGGTCAAGCGCTGCCCGTGTTACGTCGGAATAGAAACTTGAACAGCGTAATAGAAACTTGAATGGGCGATCAGGTCGTTTTAATAACAACTTGAATCATATAAGTAGTTGAGGGTTTCCGTAAGGGTGGCTACGTGCCGTGCTTTCTGGGGCAGGGTCATATTTTTATTGACAAAGGAAAAAACGTGTCCATAATACTCCTATTAATAGTTTTATTTACTTCTAAAGTTGGTATATGAGCCCATTCTCAACAGTATTTCGGGAATTGCGCATATTTTGCGAGCTACGGCAGGCTGAATTCGCCTCCCAACTTGGCTACGAACAAAGTTATATCTCAGCTATTGAGCTGGGCACCAAGGGGCCGCCATCCATCGATTTCATCGAGCGCCTGGTGCAGCGTTTGCAGCTTGACGAGCATTGGAAGAAGCGCTTGCTTGAAGCGCTGGACGAGTCCCAACGAAAAATTATGTTGCCCAATGAGGCGCCAGATGAGCTGTACAGGATGTTCAATGAACTTCGGCGCCAGATCGGTGCATTGCACCCGGCCCAAGTGGAATTGATACGAATGGCATTGCGCATGCCTGTCATGTTGTCGCACCCACCTTTCAAACCTTTGCGCCCTCTCAAGCGCAAAGGAGAACCAGACAGAACCGATGTGGTCGAAATAATACGGTAATGCCAAGCTGGTGGCTTGGCATCAGATCAGGACGAGACGGTTGGCCACTGTGCCTCGCGCTATTAATCCTGCTCTGCCAAAGCATCACGTAAATAGTCGCACTCGATAGTCGTGTATTGACCGACGTCCATAATGTGAGCTATTTACCTCCAAAATTTGAGCTTTTCCGTTTGCAGGACGACATGAATGCTTCGGTGCGTCATTGCGTGCGGAAAAACATATTCTGGAGATGGAGCGGTCCATGTCGGGAACTACGCAACAATTGACCAGTTCGGGGCGTTTCGATGCCCCATCAGACTTGATTGCCGTTCCGGCCGAGCCAACACCCAAGCCTCGACTACAAAAAGGCATGACGCACAAGAAGTTGTGCCAGCGCATCAGGTTGGGCCATGGCATGGGGCATGGCAGCGGCTATTTGCCTTGGTTGATCCTGCGGCGCAACAACCCTTCGCCCTATTCGAATCAGGTGGCCACCTCCATGCCGCCTTTGCGCCGTGGCGCCTATTATTACTCACGTGGCGAATACCACACCGCATTGCTGCTGTTATGGCTAGGTGTGCGGGACCTGCGCGAACAATTTCCGCTATGGCCAATCGCCCATCCCCATCCGCTCGATGGAACGCCGGGCACGACTCCCATCCAAAGACCGTGGTCTCGGGGCTTGCTCGATATCGCCCGTGAAGCCGGTATCGATCATGGCTACGAAATCGGTACGGGCATTCCCTATGTCGCGAGCCTTGACCTGCTGGCCACAGCACCGCTGCCAGGGGGAGATAGGCTGGCAGCTTTCTCGTCGAAACCGATCGTTGACCCCACTCAGGAGGTCGACTGGCGCACGCTTGAACGGCTGGAGTTGGAAAGGCGCTATACCGCCGCTATCGATTGTCCCTATTTCGTTTCCAGTTCCGCCCTGATACCGAAACTCATGGCCGGACAGCTTGAAGTCTGGTTGGACGCGTCGACATTGTATTGCGCACCGCATCTCATTACCTGGGCCGGCGAGTTCGCGCACTACCTCAACGCCAGCCTTGATCTGCCGATCAACGAAGCAGTGCTCCATGCGGCCCGTACGCTACGCCTCACGACCGCCGAGGCCTGGCTATTATTCCAGCACTGTGCATGGACACAGAGCATCGACATCGACCCATCGCGACGTATTCTGACCTCCTACCCAATCCGGCCAGGTGGGCGGGTCATGCGAGACGACTTGCGCCGGCACTTTTTCGGAGATACATGGCCATGACGGAAACGACCATCGAGCCGGGCCTGGTGCTTGCCGGGACTTCGGACAATTCGCCTCTTCCTGGCCTGCATCGCGTGCTGGAAGTGGCTTCGTACCTGGATCAAGTCACACTCATCCCGATTCCGAGTATCGGCCGGGACATGCCGGGCAAGAAGCAGAAAAGCTATTACGCCAAGGGATTTTTTTTAAGAAAGCTATCCCAGTTGAAATTCTGGCTTGAAACGGATGCTATTAAACCGACAACGTTGGTCTTGCCGAACCACTGGCACCTTGACGATGAAGATTTTCGCCGCCTGTGGCCTCCTTGCGACGACCCGGCTGTCGCGCCGGAAGACCGGCACCGATCAACGCTTGAACTTCGGCGGGACCGCAAATGGACTTTGATCGCACCACTCATTCCTGCCGGCGCCGGTATACGGCCACCGAACCTGGCCTGCCTCGATTCTCTGGTGCGCGCGCGGGCAAGGGAGGCTGGCGTCAGCGCGGGACAGGTATTTGATGCATTGCATCGATATTATGCTTTTGGATGCATCAAAAATGCCTTGATACCCAATAATGTTGGTCGATCCGGCGCACCTGCGGTTCCGCGCCGGGGAAAAAACCAGGTCAAGCTGGGCCGCAAAAACACGGCCGTCAAAGCCGGCGACACGGAGAAAGCTGGACTTATCCTGACCGATCAGGACGTGCTGAACATTCAAGATGGCTATATTTCGTTCGTCCGTCCCGGCACAACCGTGAGGCAAGCCTTCCTGTCCATGACCGGGACGTATTACAGCACCGGCCATGTTCTTCAACAAGGCCTGCTGACACCAGTACTGTTGGATGCCCACTTACGACCGACTGAAGACAATTTTCGCTATCACGGACCTAAAGCGCCGGACGCCACCGGCGCCGCGCGCAGGTTAATGGGTGAGGGGAAATGGGCCCGTGATTATCGTTACCTGGCCGGCACGGTGCGCGACGGCATCGTCGCGATCGGGCAGGTCGGATCGCTTGATGCGTCCCCGGTAGACGTCAATTTCGTCGCATGTGGTGACCCGCGACAACCGATCGGCGTAGGCCGGGGCCTGTTCGTGCGCGATGCGTGGCTCGGACTGTATCTTGGCTGGCATATCGGCATGGGAGGATTGGGCACGGACGACGCCAAGATGGCGATTTTGAGGGCCGCGACGGACAAAACTTCCATGCTTGAACGCTATGACCTCGATCTGTCGCCTGAAGATTTTCCCTCGCTGTTTTTCACCAAATACCTCAGCGATAACGGGGAATTGCGCAGCAAGGGCGGCATCACGACCATGGTAGACGACCTGGCGTCGCGCATCGAATTTATTGCCAGCGGCAGAGCGGACCGCAACAGTCCATCGGAGTCGGGACACCATTCGCGACACCGCAATTTCGACCATCACATCACTGGCACTACAAAAGGGCGCCCATCGAGGCGCGGCGAGCGGCCAGCGATTACCAAAGCCTTGATCTCACGCTTTTCCTATACGCGCCTGCTCTTGCTCTGGATACACTGGGCCAATACCAAACAGGATCTTCCCCTGCATATGGTGCCGAGCGAAATGCGCAGGGAATATGCAGCACAAGGGGAAATCGTTCCACGTACCCGCATTGCCATCTATCGATGGGCAAAACTGAATGGCTATGTTGCCGGAAAACCGGTTGACCCAACCTATCTACGCTCGCATTTGTTACCGCGCTTCACCGCGAGTGTTCAGCGCAGGGGACTTGTGTTGCATAGGCCCAATACCGGCAACGCTGTTGAATTACTACATGGCGCACGGTTCAATCACCAGTATCTGGCCGAATCCGGCCTGATTCGCGATGCGATAGCAAGCGGCAACATCCACATCGAAGTGCGGGCAGATCCGGACGACCTGTCTCACATTTTATTGATGGATAAAAACGGAACGCACATTATCCCCAACATCAAGGATGACGCCATACTGCTTCACGAGGGTGGTATAGCTGACCTGTGCGGGCTCAATGACGCGGATCGCTTGTACGTTCAGGCGACAACATCGCGCCGCGACCAGGATGAGATCGATCAGCAGGCACTCAGGCAAGAAACTGAAGCCGATGCCAGGGATAGGAAAAAACTGGCGCAAGAAAGCCTCGGGAAGAAGACTGCACAGAGCAATAAGGCGGGCAATGTTCGCGCTGCACAGGCACAAGAAAAACGCGACCAGCTCGACGATGCCGTGCGGCGCGCAACCGAACCTATTGCACCCTCACCACCCTCGGCACAGCCACCGGCCACAGCATCGCCGCCAATGCCAGTGCCAGTGCCAGTACCAGCCGAACCGGCGCCACCGGCTTTGTCGACCTTGACCGATATCAGAAAGCATCGCCTATCCCGCTTTAATAGTGAAAGGAAGTTTTGATGTTCTCATCCGCCCAAACCACCGCCTCACCGCCCTTCCCCAATCCTTTTCTGGAACCGCTTGAAGTGCATTTGTCGACGCAAAACCTTGAACAACGCCTGTCGAATTGGCCGTTGGACGGCCTGGACATCAAGAACCTCGACATGCAGACGCGCCTTGATCTACTCGATCGGTTGCAAGATCAAATGTTTGAGCCAACGCTGACAGCCATTGATACGACAAGCCGCCTGTTCCGGGTGATACGTCGCGGCTACACATCGCACAATCCGGCCTTGGTCTCGTCGCGGCAACAAATGATGGCGCTTGCCCGCTGCGCCGGTCGGGAACTCAATAATTTGCCTTGGTTACCCAGCTACGCAAAAGGATTGCGCGCGAGTGGTATCACGGGGCTCGGCAAAAGCTACGAGATTTTGCGTGCACTGAGCCTCATTCCTCAGCGCATAGAGCACGGCCCGTCCAAAAGCGCCGACTGGAACCACATGATTCAAGCTCCATGGCTGTACGTGGCAATGAGCCACGACGGCTCTCTCGGCGGCCTGCTGCTCCAGATATTGACTGCGCTCGACGCTGCCATCGGCACCAATTATGCTCGCGCCCGTGACATCGCTGGCCTGAGCAATGAAAAGCTCGCAGTCCATATCGGCATCATCCTGCTCAACCACGGCGTCGGCGTGTTGGTCATTGATGAATTACAAGGTCGCAATTTCGCCGGTGGCGTGCGAGGAGGCCTCGCCGCGACGTTTTTCCTGCGCTTGCTCAACTTCGGCGTTCCTCTGGTATTGATGGGTAACCCCCTCGGTATGGACGCTCTCGATTCATTTTCACAAGATATGCGCCGGGTCGGCTCGGGCGGCAACATAGAAATGCATCCGATGGAGTCATTTGACTATGACTTTACCGACGTGCTGGCACCGGCGCTGTGGCGCTACAACGTAATGCCGGAACCGTCGCCGATTATCGACAAGGACGGTGCGATCCTGTTCAAATATTGCGGTGGCATCCGCGATTATGCGGGCCGCATCCGCGCTAGTTCGCAGCGCTTGGCGCTCGACGAAGGCTGCGCTTATGTCACCGAAGTCCATATGGAGCAAGCCTTCAACGGTCCGGACTTCAGCGCCAAGGACAGAGCGTTGATCGCTGGCTTTCGCGACAAAAACCCTATTCTTCTTCAGCAATTCGACGATATTCCTTGGCGCAGTTATGCGGTGCGTTGGGGATTGCACCCGTCCCCCCAAGACGCATCGGCAGCAGCGCCGGCAGCAGTGCCGGAAACGCCACCGAAAGCATCATCACCGCCTAAAGTGCGCAAACCTGTGGCGCAGCAGTCGAAAGAAACCGCACAACGCAATCGCACCAGAAAAGCCAATCAAAAAGCGGAAAACGCCATGAAAAAGGCCAGTCTTGAGCCGGAGGATATGCGCAATCAAGGCTTGCAAGAACATCTGATCAGCGGCCTGGAACAACTCCAAGCCAACAATTCACAGATCAATCCATCCTCATCAGGAGCGTAAGCATGCCCGTCAAGACCACTGCACGCGCATCAAGTATTCTGCCTTTTTTTCCTCTTGGCTTTCCCGATGAGACAATTGGCTCACGAGTAAGCCGTTACCATATTCGCCGTGGCCGGCCAACGATCCAGGTGACGTACAAGCAGTTGTTCGACAAAGCTCCGTTCAGTTTGACAGGGCTAGTCCAGCCCAACCTTGACAAGCTGGCCGAAAAATTACCTGGTTTGCCTAGTCACAATCTGGTCAAAATACAGAATGACAGCACCCTGTTACCACTATTCCAGCAGTTCTTCGGCCCCAAGTCCGCCACAAGGCATCCGGATCGAATCCCAGGTCCACCCTTGATCAAACTGCCGCGACGTATCAAGGGCGACAACAGGCTGACCTATATCTGCACCCACTGCCTGATCGACGATGAACGCGATCACGGCTGTCCATACATCCATCGTGCGCACCAGATCCCAGGCGTCACCGCGTGCTGGAAACATGCCATCCGATTGCTCGATCGCTGCCCGTCGTGCGGATGCCCGTTCGCTGAGCCAAATCAATTGATCCTGTCCGCATGGATGGGATGCGAGTGCGGTTGCACCCTTACCGACCAAATACGGCCAGATCTGCAGCCAGCGTGTGCGGTAGAAGTTGAATTCGCACGCTTTGCACAAGTGCTCCTAGCTGCGAAGCCAAGCAAACTGAGTATCGAACAATTGATCGATATCTACAAAGTACGTGCCATTGAAATTGGATGCCAGTGGGGAGACAAGCGCGTCAATCACAGTATGCTATTGGGGAAAATCGAAGCGCATTTCGGCGCCGAATTGTTCGCCAAGATCGATCCGGCTTACAAATCCGGAAAAACAGAACATTGGCTCAATATTCTCTGTGCCCACTCTGCGGTGGAGGCGCCGCTAACGCGGCACCTGATGGCCGCCTACTTTCTTTTCCGCGATGCCGCACTCTTTCTCAGCCGCGCCGACGCCATCCTGTATGCCAAGCCCGAACTTGGTGATCTTCCTCATATTACAGGTGCAGCCCCGCGCTCGCCCAATGGCAACGTCGAATCCATAAGGGAAAAACGACCGGAAGAAGAGCTGCTCGATGAACTGGTTAATCTGGCGCAGCGCGATCATTACGATATCGCACAGTTATGGCGCCATCATTTCGGCAGCATGAAACGGGTTGTCAAATTACTGCCAAATGCCAGCGAAGTGATTGAACGCCGCTTGGCCAGCGCGGCTGCAAAGCAAAAAAAAGATGCCGCTAGGGCACTCAAAGTTCGCGAACAGCGTCTTGTGCGCGATGCCCAGTTGTCGGAAGCTGTCAAGGCAAGCGCGGTCGAGTTATATGGGGAAAATGCCAGGCCCGTGCGAGTTACCAAGAATCGATTGTTGCAAGCATCAAAATCCAAGTCTAAATCCTCTTGGCCTGCAGGGCCGGGATTTCCGTTGACTGCCGCAGCGATCAGCGCCAATGAGGAAAGCCTCTGGCATTTTTATGCCAGGCGCATCCTGTGGACCTTGCAATGTCTTCATGATCCGCACACGACCGAACACAAAATCATTGCGCTATCCAAGCTCGAAGTCAATAAGTTCAGGGTCATCATGGAATATTTTTCCGACTTTGTTCCTTGCGGAGGAGGCTCAATTCAGGTCATCAAGTCAGTCCTGAAATCGCGCGGCCTTGCCAAGAATTGGCAAGGCCCTTGTCCCGAACGCGAATTCTACAAGGCAGGCCGGGCTTATCGCCTGCGCACCGCACGCCGGGGCCCCATTGGCGGCCGCGCTGGCGATACACAACTGGGTGCCTGACGCTCGGCCATACGATCCGTGTAAAGAGAACCCAGATGGATATCCATTGCTTGCCGATTGCACGATCCGACGAAACGCTTTATAGCGTCGTCGCAAGGATACGGCTGGCCAACGCGGCAAGAAATGACATCGATGCCTGCCAGAGTCTGTTTGGCCATTCACGCAACACGCGAGTGTCCGACTTCCCCGTCAACCTGAAACGGTTTTGTGACGTTACCCAAGATTGCTTTGGCGATCCTGCACGTGTTCTCGCTAATATGACACTGAGCGGCTTTTTTGAGCGGCTGGGCAGCCGCCCATGGAATAGCGGCTCGGCTCCAGCACCGATCATCACCGCAGGCTATGGCTTGTCGACGTTGTCGAACGGTTCGGCCGGCAGATGGAGGATGTGTCTGCGTTGTGTCGAGAGTGACCTGCGTTGCCATGCGACTGCATTCTGGCGACGTGCGCACCATCTGCCCACGGCATTCGTCTGTCCCATCCACGCCACGCCTCTGGCGAGCTGTATACTGGCACCTCTCGAACGTCACAAGCGCTTCCTGCTACCGGAGCAAACCGAAGCGGACACCCTCAAGGCGCACGTCGATTGGGCAGCGCACCACCATGCCTTGAATCGCCTGACCGCGCTGGGCATGGATGTGCTGGAGGATACCCGGCAAAGTATCGATGCGGACACCCTACACGCGACCTTGCTCAACGCACTCGGTGATCACGGCCTGCTGACGGCGACGGGCAAGCTACGGCGCATACCATTTTCCAGCGAATTCGTACATCGTTACCAGTTCCTGAGCGGGCATCCTGACTTCACTCCGGCGCTCTCGCCGCAGGGTATCGCCATCTTGCAGCGCAGCTTTATTCATCCGGCACCGGCGCGCTCGGCCATCCACAACTTGCTCCTAGTTGATTGGCTATTCGGCTCCTGGCAAGCATTTCATCAGCATTGCCTCTGGCAAGCGACGATGGACTGCGCACCATCTCAGCAAGCACGACATGCTCCGGAGGTAACACCTCAAACACACCGAAGAAGGTGCTTGGAATTTCTGGACTCAGACGGCAAAGCATCGCGTAGCCGTTTTGCAAGGGCTGCACCGACTTCGTTTCGGTGGCTGTTGCGCTTTGACCAAAACTGGTTCGACGCCACTTTGCCTATTCGTTCAAAGGACAAGCAGCCAGGGCTGTTCTGAGCCACTAATCACCAAACCTGTTGATGTGTCTATTGCGGTAAATTATCAAGTCGCGAGGCACCTCGTATTCTCTACGATGCGGGGGCCACTGGAATGAATTTATGAGTTTGGTAAGGGCCATCAGCCCTATTCTCGATCTGATGCCTAAAACCTGCAGTCCAAGACCGATACTGTTCTGCCAGCTCCGCTATTCGTACTGGATCATCGCCAGTAAAAATATATTTTTCCGCCATCACCACTGTACGACGATTAAACTCGCGCACTTCGTCTGATGTCGCCTGCAATTCGGCATGCGATCCTGGGCAATTGTCCAACTGTATCAGAAGCCGACTGGTCAGGGGCAATGACACTTGTATGCCCATAGTGGAAGGGCCAGCACCGCGATGGCGATACTGCAGGTCCGCATGGTAGAGCGCCACAGGTTGATCCGACGTAACAAAGGACTCACCAAAAGGCGCTTGGTACAAGGTCATGCGCATTTGATAGAAAATCTTCAGGATATCTTTGTCGAAAGCTGATTTAAGCATGACGCGCAGGCACTCAGCATTCGTAATCTCTACAACGATGTTTTTTGCGATCAATGCTTTTTCATAACCCGTAGGTCGTGAAGGAAGTTGCCCCCTACGTTCGAGTTCCCGTAGTTGAACCATCAGTACCGCTTGTTTTGAGCTATCGACATGGTCTTTCATCGCGGGAATACGCATGCGCATCAACGCTAAAAAATCGACCAAATCTCGCCTCGTCTCTGGTGCCCTTATGCCATGGAGTTGCACTTCTTTCAGCACAGTATTCTGGTAGCCCTCAAGACCAGCCAAGGATTTTTCAAGAAATTGCGGATCCTTCACGCCCTCGATGTCGTTTGTATGAAAGTTTCGAAGATAGCCCACACTGTCAACCGTGCCTGGAACAACAAGTGATTTCTTCTTATAAATCTGAAAGATCGCGCACTGATTGGGCGAAAAACCGCGTAGATAAAACTGCGGCAGATAATGATGCTTTATCGGCTGATTGGGCTTTTTGGACGGATTCATAAATGGTCGTGCCGATGGTGAATATCAGGGTAATGGGGATGCGCATGGCGCAACGGCACATGTTGATGCGCATGCACATGCGGTTCCTTGCCATCCCAACTGTCGTCATGCGTGTGCTGGTGATGGGCATCGTGGCTGTGCGCGTGCGTGTGGAACATCGGCTCATGCTCATGATCGTGCTCATGCTTTTCCGTCAAATGCAGCCAAATACCGGTGGCCATCAATGCTGCGGCTAGCCAGAACAACGGCCCGGGAATATCGCCCAGCATGAACAGCGAGATGACCGCGCCGACAAATGGCGCCGCCGAGAAATAAGCGCCTGTGCGGGCCGTCCCCAGATACCGCAAAGCCAGCACGAACATGACAAGACTCAATCCATATCCGCAAAAACCGACCAATCCCGCGCTCAGGGAGATGCTGACGCCGGGCAAGGTGTAACCCAGGGCCAGGGCGATGGCCAGGTTGACGGAACCGGCCACCAGTCCCTTCAGGCCTGCAATTTGCAAGGCATCGCTGGCCGACACCTTGCGCGTCAGGTTGTTGTCAATGCCCCAGCACAGACAGGCGCCGACTATGGCGATCGCCCCCCAAGGCACGCCAAGCTTGGGCACTTGTTCCCACGACAGCAGGATGCCGGCGGCGACGATCAGCAGCATGCCGATGAAAATGCGGCGGTCGAAATTTTCCTTGAAGACGAACCAGGCAAGCATCGCTGTGAGTACGCCCTCGATATTGAGCAGTAACGAAGCCGAAGATGCGGGCGTGAGCGTCAGGCCAAACATCAGCAGGACGGGCCCGGCAATGCCGCCGAAGGCGATCGCCCCCGCAAGCCAGGGCAGATCCGCGCCCGTTAATGTTGCCGGCTTGTCCTGACTGTTGCGGGTGAGCACGGCGCGCACCACGAAGCAAGCCAGCAAGCCCAGTCCGCTGCCCAGGTACAGCATGCCAGCCAGAGTCACGGGAGCGACCTGCCCTACCAGCGTTTTGGCAAAGGGCGTGCTGGCGCCAAACAGGGCTGCCGCCAGCAAGGCATACACGACACCTTGATGCGTGCTGTGACTGGTTGAAGACGATGAAGAAGTCATGCCATGCTTTCGTGGTGTGTCGTTCTGCCTTGTCTGCCAGTATGCACGATCTGGCACACGCTGGCTTTGCGGCCCTCACATGCGGACCGGTGCGGGCCGCATGATAGTTAAACTGAAGACAAGGTCGGCGTTGGCCAGATTTGTGCCAGTAAAGTAATATCGACTCAATATTTAGTAATGAAGTCTACATTTCTTGTAAATATCATTACCATGATATATGCTGCGATCATGAAAACCATTCCTCAAAATTGGCTGCTGCTCGTTGTGAGCCTGCCGACCGATAGCGCGACCGCCAGAATGCGCATTTGGCGTGCTTTGAAAAACCTGGGTTGCGGTGCATTGCGCGACGGCGCCTACCTGCTGCCCGACCGCGCTGCACAACAGCAACAGTTGAGCGAACTGGCAGCGGAAACCTTGCGTGAAGGCGGTAGCGCCTGGCTATTGACAGTCCAGGCCCAGTCCAAAAGCGATAACGAAGCATATTGCAGCCTGTTTGACCGCAGCGCCGAAATGACCCAGTTTGTCGAGGCACTCACGCGCATGCGCCACACGCTGGATGGACTTGCACCGGCGGACATCAACCGTGCTTTGCGCAAGTTGCGGCGCGAGTACGATGCCCTGTGCGCCACCGATTATTTTCCCTCACAAGCCAGCGCGCTCACGCAGGCAGCCTGGATGGACTTTGTCCACGTGGCCGAAGCCTTGCTCTCGCCCGGAGAACCTGAAGCCACCAACGCGCAGATCGTGCTGCTCGATGCCGCTGCGTTCCAGGGGCGCCTTTGGGCCACCCGGCGCCACCTGTGGGTCGACCGCGTGGCCAGCGCATGGCTGATTCAACGTTTTATCGATCCGCAAGCCCACTTTATATGGCTGGACAAGCCAGCGGACTGCCCGCCAGATGCACTGGGTTTTGATTTTGACCAAGCCAGTTTCACCCACGTCGGCGACCGCGTGACATTTGAAGTGCTGCTGGCCAGTTTTGGGCTGGGTCACGATACTGGCCTTCTGCGTCTCGGTGCCATGGTGCACACGCTGGATGTCGGCGGCACCTTTGTGCCGGAGGCGAGCGGCTTCGAGGCCATGCTCAGTGGCGCGCGCCAACGCGCCAAGGACGACGACCAGTTGCTGCAAGAGATCAGCCTGGTACTCGATGCCCTGTATCAGCACTTTTCCTCTGAACCGCAGGCTCCCGCATTGCCGGCCTAAAGGATCCTCCATGAAGATAATTGACGCCCAACCAGTTCGTGCCAGCTACACGCTATGGCAGATGATCGTGTACATGTTGCGCCTGGGCAGCCTGGGCTTCGGCGGACCAATTGCGCTGGTGGGCTATATGCACCGCGACTTGGTCGAGCAGCGCGGCTGGATTACGGAGGCCGACTACAAGGAAGGCCTGGCGCTGGCGCAGATCGCGCCAGGCCCGCTTGCCGCGCAGCTGGGGATCTATATGGGCTACGTCCATTACCGGCTGCTCGGCGCCACCCTGGCCGGCCTGGCGTTCGTACTGCCATCGTTTTTCATGGTCGTCGCGCTGGGCTGGGCGTACATGCGCTTTGGCGGCCTATCCTGGATGCAGGCCGTGTTTTATGGTGTGGGTGCGGCAGTGATCGGCATCATTGCCATCAGCGCCAGGAAGCTGACGATCAAAAGCATCGGCAAGGATAAATTGCTGTGGGCCATCTACCTGTTGCTCGCCGGCGTGACCATCGTCACCGAATCCGAGGTGGCTTGGCTGTTTATCGCGGCCGGCGTGCTGGTGTGGCTGGTGCGCGCCCCGCCAAAGGGTCTCATGAAAGGCGGCGGCTTGCAGGCGATCGGCATGGCACAGCTGCCAGCGGCACCGGGCATATGGGGCGTGGTGGATGTGTCGCAGTTGACGCAAATCGGCATCTTCTTTGCCGAAGCGGGTGCCTTTGTGTTCGGTTCAGGCCTTGCCATTGTGCCGTTCCTGTATGGCGGTGTGGTCACCGAGCACCATTGGCTGACCGACAGGCAGTTTGTGGACGCCGTCGCCGTCGCCATGATCACCCCAGGGCCCGTCGTCATCACCGTCGGCTTTATCGGCTACCTGATCGCCGGTTTCCCAGGCGCCGCTGTGGCGGCCCTGGCCACCTTCATCCCCTGCTATCTGTTTACCGTGATTCCAGCACCGTACTTTAAAAAATACGGCAAGTTGCCAGGTGTGCTGGCCTTCGTGGACGGTATCACCGCCGCCGCCATCGGCGCCATCACCGGCTCGGTGATCGTCATCGCCAAACGCTCAATCATTGACATCCCGACTGCCTTGATCGCCGTGGCCGCCATGGTGCTGTTGTGGAAGTTCAAAAAGTTGCCGGAGCCCGTCGTGGTGGCCACCGCTGCCGTGGCGGGTCTGCTGATTTATCCATTGCTGCATCACTAACCGAATGAAACGGAAAGCTATCTGCCTCGGACTGGTAATGGCCTTCTCTGCAAGTGCCACCGCCAGGCCGTCCGCTACACACCGCGTCGTTGGTGAAGGTGCGTTACGCGCCATGTTTGCCGGCCATGCGTTGAGCGACGGTACGCATTACACCTACCAATTCCAGCGCGACGGCAGCTTGACCGGTGCTGAAATGGGCCGCGACGTACAGGGCCGCTGGCAAGTCATGGCACACAGCATGTGCCTGAGCTGGATTAAACCTGTCGGGAAACGTGAATGCTACGAAGTGCGTATGGCAGGCGGCGAAGTTCAATTATCTCGGAGTGGTCGCGAGATGTACTTTGGAACCCTAGCGCGGCTCATCGCCCCGGCGTAAGCGGCGCCGAGGGGCCTGGATGCACAAATTTATAGTCTGCTCGCTAGGGCTCGCGGTTCTTGTTGGTCCTGTCAGCCTGAGCGTGGCCGATTCATGTAGTACTCATTTTTGAGGAGAAACACAATGTCACATCAATATTGTCGGAAATTGGGCTTGGTCGCGTTGCTTGCCATGAGCATGGGGGCACTGCACGCCGAACCACAGGAAAATCTGCTTGCCGCCTTGGGCAAGGGCAAGCTGACGCTGTTGGATGGGGTACGTCAGGCGAACAAGGATGGCGGCGTGGCGCTGTCGGCCAAGTTCGAGTTCGATGACGCCGGCAAGTTGTCGCTGTCAGTGTACTCGGCTGGCAAGGGCCTGGGCGCTGCGCCTGACGAGAACATCCTGCAAGAACTCTCTGGCAGCCCCGAACAAAGCCAATGGAAGCCCGAAGTTGAAGTGTTCAAGGATGCGCCGCATATCGCGCGCTCGTCGGAGCAATTAACTTTGCTGTCATTAACGCGGGTAAGCCTGGCGGATCTGATCGCTAAAGCGCAAAAAGCACAGCCTGGAACGGTCTATTCAGTAACACCGGGCATCAAGCAGCACAAGCCTGTCGCTCAAGTACTGGTCGCCAACGGCGGAAAAGTCACCGAGCTGACCTACAACCTGCTCAACGGAGCGCTGATGGATACGCGACATCAGTGATTGAAGGGGACCGCGCGCCAGTTTGCGCCGGTCACCGACTAATGCAACGCAAAGGAGTCCGCAATGTCATCATCACGCCGCCAATTCATGCAAGCATCCGCCGCCGTAGGCGCCGGAATCGTTGCCGCACAGTTGCCCAACGCAACTGCCAAAGAAGGGAGCCATACCATGGACCAGTTGACCGATGCCAGCGGAAAGTATGCGGTGGGGCCGCTACCGTTTTCCTATGATGCGCTAGAACCGGTGATCGACGCTAAGACCGTCGAACTGCACTACAATTTTCACCACAAGCCGGCGGTTGCGGCGGCCAACAAGGCCGAAGAGGCATTGGCCAAGGCGCGCGAGAGCGGTGATTTCAGCCTGGTAAAACACTATGAGAAGGAACTGGCCTTCCAGTTATCCAGTCATCTGTTGCACACAATCTACTGGTCGAATTTGTCCGGCAAGGGTGGCCAGCCGGCTGGGATGCTGGCCAAGGCGATCAATACCGAATTCGGTTCCTACGACAAATTCAAGGCGCACCTGATCGCGGCGAGCACGGCGGTAGAGGCATCGGGCTGGGGCATGCTGGCATACCACCCAGGCACAAAAAAGCTGATGATTTTGCAGTGTGAGAACCATCAAAAGCTCACCGCCTGGGGCGTCCAGCCGTTGTTGCTGCTGGATGTGTTCGAACACGCCTACTACCTGAAATATCAGAACCGCCGCGCCGAATATCTGAACAACTTGTTCACAATCATCAATTGGGACAACGTGGCTGCACGTTTCGATGCCGCCCGCGCATGAGGAGAGCATCATGCAATGGATCACCCGAGAACACCCTAAAATCGATCGCATAGCCTGTCCGTGGCTAATCGAGCGCTTTGTCGACCAAGAGGCGGAGTTCTTGTACGTGCCCGCCGGTGAGGTACTACGCCTAGCTGCGGAAACGGGAGCGATCCCATATGACGTACCGGACGTGGAGTTAACCCATGTCGGCGAGTTGTGTAGTTTCGACGCGTTTCTGGAAAAGTACAAGCTGACCGATCCCGCTCTGCAGAAACTTGCCGTTATCGTGCGCGGCGCCGACACCGCGAGGTTGGATCTGAGTCCGCAGTCGGCCGGGCTATACGCACTCTCGTTGGGCTTGTCGAAGGTGTTTTCCGATGACCATGACATGCTGCGGCATGGCCTGGTGATGTATGACGCCTTGTATGCGTGGTGCCGTGACTGCCAGGGTGAAACGCACAACTGGCCACCTAACATGAACTGAAAAAGTAGTGGTCCGGCGGAATGAATTGACACTGGAGGCTTACCGCTGCAGCGTCACGCGTTCCGATCCGGTCCTCGGTACGGCCTGGAACGTGAAAGTCGGTCTTGTTACATAGCGCTGACGCGATGGTGTAGGTATGATTAGTGATATCCATTTCCCCATGTAAATCACTATCTGCTTTGATGAGAATAATCACATGCCCGAGTGAGCGCCACGACTCAGTTTACGATCACTTCAAATCCCAATTCCTTAGTCGGAAGGTCATCTTGACGTTTACTGTAACGGTGAGATTTTTTGATGTTTTGTACTTCTCTTTTCGTATGCATTACTTAAACGATGAAACCAGCTGACTTCAAAACTATTGTAGAACGTTGCTCGACTTTAGGCTTAACGATTTCGCAGGCCCAACTCATGGCCCACGCAGGGGAAGGCTTTGGCCCATTAGATCTTCCACATGTGCTGGGTCTAAACCCGATTACCATGGCCCCCTTGAAGCCCAGAAAGTGGCTTTGGATGGCAGCGCAGACATGCAGCGTAAGCTACCGAAAAACACTCACACCAGAAACTTTGCTTAGTATTCTGACGACCGGTGATGTACCTAAAGAAAATGTTTCCAATATCGTACATCTCCTTCAAGAGGCGCCGGTTCAAAATGTAGTGATGGCTGTGGAACAAGCTGCACAACAGAGTGGCTTACCTGCAGAATTTCTGTGGCGAAACCTGAAGCGGATAGCTTCAATTTGGCAGTGCCATCGCCTGTTCCCGTTGCCGCCTACTGAATCGCCGCGAGTCAAGGATACACACTCGCCCCATAATCCTAGGCAAAAGGAGTAGCCATAAATAATGAAAATCGGTACACCGAAAACAGGAGGTGTGGGGCAGTGCTCGCGAACCCAACGGGCACGCCATTGGCAGCAGGAAACTGTGAACAGTACGTCACACTCATCCCTCTTGATCTTCGGGGTAATCTGCTTGAGGAATTGATACCCAGCCATCGCGTTTAATACCAGCACCAAAGCGAATATTTTTGCTTTCGGTTGCCGCCCAGTGTCCGCCACGATGCAACACAGCACGAATTACTGACTTTCGTGGATGATCCTCATCGGCCTTGGCTGAACTGCATATGGCATTCCATGCGTGCTGATCAGGCATCTTATCCAGCCGTGGACCAAGCAACTGATCCAGAATCTCAGTTGAAACATTATGGCGCCCGCCGTGATGAGGTACTTGAAAATACCGAATGCCTGGTAGCATGAGTCCAGCAAATGGCGCATAGTCAATGACTTCTTGTAGCGCTTCACGTCCTGCATCGCCAGTCAACAGGACGCGATGGCCATTTAGGACCGCTGTCTGTACGACGCTCATTTCGTTCTCGCGACTGGTAGGGGCGGGCGGAAAATACTCATCACCCCAAAAGGACTTAATGTAAGCAGTCGCCGCTTCCACTACGTGGAATATGCTACCCAGAACGCCATCAAAGATATTTTCTTCCACAGCTTCTGGTGTTCTATCTGAATCCACAATCAACTCACAGTAGCGGTCAAGTGTAGGTGCCATCACCAGGAATGGCCCAATACTCTGTCCTTGAAGAGGTGCATGAATTGGAATTCCCTTGGCAACGGCGATATCCTCAAGCATCGCTGTAGCATCGTAGATGGAGCGCAACTTGCGTCGCAGTGCCTCGACTGATTCATAGTTTTCAAAATGGTCAATTAAGCGATCCGCGTAAATCCACGGCCTGTTGATCCAGAGATTGCGAACCGTGCACTGCTCCAGAACCTTCCTCAACCCGTTTGCATGGTCACGATCAGGGTGCGTGAGGATCACATTGTCGATGACGGTTGTTCCATAGTAGGTTTTCAGATGTTCAACGATCTGATCCCCCGTATCCAGATACCCTCCATCAACAACGTGTACGCCGGCAGTGCCATTCACGGAATAACGCAGCGCAATTGCGTCGCCACTCTTTGCCGTTTCGACACCAAGAAAGTCAATCTCGAAATAGTCAGCCATACATCCCTCTCGTTTTATACCAACAAATTGCTATTTGTCTGTCCCTACCAGCGATCCACCGCACAGGTGAGACCTGTCGGAGTCCATACCAATGACACGGCGGGAAGACCACCCGCATCCTCTGCAATACCGCGTAGGGTCTTGCGGTCGATACCCGAATGCACACCACCTTTCGGATGGCTATGCCAAGTTCCGATGAAAGTGAGATACCCCAAAGAAGCCTCGTTCGCAGCGCGCAAACCCTGAACGAGTCCGTCAGTTCCGAGAACAAAGCGGGCAGCCTCTCGCACGCTGTCAGCGGGAGCGTCAACGAGGCCTGCAATAGTGATTGTTCGACTTTCAAACGAGATGCGGCCGACTAAGGCTCCACCTGTTTCAAGGGATCCCCACCGCATCGCGTCAGTGTCGATGGCCTGCGCGACCGGGTTCAGAATCCGAATGTTCCAACCACCGTCATCTGCTACTTCAAGCACGGTAGTTGAGCCAAGGCTGGCACAAGTCCATGCCATACCGAGGTCTTCGGCATCAGTGATCCCGGCGCAAAGCACCGCGTCACTTGGAAGCCCATCGATGAGCCAACGTTCCAATTGCAGGCCCGCCAGTGACGCCGATCGCGAAACGATGGCATCGGACATTGGCATAGTCAGGGAACGGCAGTTGTCTCCCACGAAAATGCGCGTTGGCTCAGAAGTTTCCCCTGCTATAGCCACGCGCAATCCCGGCACAAACCGGCAGCGCTCAAACAAGAATGCAGTGAGGTCATCGACGCGACTGGCGCGACCAAGTCCTTCGAGCAAAATCACAACACAACGTCCTTGACCATACATCGTGATCCGAGCTAGCCGGGCCGGAGACTGGTTCAGCGCGGCTGATTGCATTTCTGCAGCAAGCACCTGAAGTGAAGCCGTCGTATCCACGATGAGAGTCGCATCCTGCGGAATGGCAGTAGCAAACTGCGCAGGATCGACCAAAAGAGTCACTGCATCGTTATCGAACGCGCGCGTCTGAGTATGCGACAGCGATTCAAAGGCCGCCTTCATCAACGCTGCCTTTAGCGGCGGGAGCAGCACAGACACCTGTTCGATGAGCGCATGTCGCGCCGAATTGTGAGGTGACATGGATTCGTTATCCACGAAAGTCATCGCACCGAAGCCAGCTCGGCCCAGATGCATCGCGATTTTCGAGCCTAGGCTTCCGCAGCCGAGCATGACCAGTGGTTGCGATGTTGTCGCTGACGAAATGCCAGACGTTCTTGCGAGCAACTCCGGTGATAACGCATGCGCGTGAAAAGCGGGGTGAACCGTAGCGTTTCGCTCCAAAAGTGATTGTGTGTTGAGCTCATAGCGCACCACATAGGGCAGTACCTCGACACTTCTCCCAGGTGAACCGACAAGTGGCACTGGTCTTTGTACAACTAGGATCACAATCGCATACAAGCCATGTGTCCAGCCGCGCGCATCCTGCCGTAGATCCAAGATCGAGCGTCCGTAGTAGCCATCCAAGCCTCGCTCCAAAGCGTCGCGATTGATACCCAGTTCCTCTGCTCGATCAAGCAGTGTCGCGAAATCAACAACCGTTTCTGGTTGATAGTGTCCGATTACATGGGGATGTTCTCTGTCCATCGGAGCCCGCGCGATGAAGGCGACGGTGTGACCTTTTCCCCACTTTCCCAACTTGTCGTCGCATGCTTCCTGATAGAACACTGAATCGACTTGTGCGATCAGTTCCGCATTGACAATGGCGTACAGCCCGCCATCAATCGTCACGTAACCCGCAGGA
Source organism: Janthinobacterium sp. GW458P (assembly GCF_002127585.1). Classification (GTDB taxonomy): domain Bacteria; phylum Pseudomonadota; class Gammaproteobacteria; order Burkholderiales; family Burkholderiaceae_D; genus Janthinobacterium. The sequence continues at coordinate 4,515 of NZ_NEGZ01000043.1, read as the reverse complement.
ATTACTAAAATCGCGCCGTCGGCGGGAGCAGCGGCTACGACCTTCTCGGCGCTGAATACAACGGTCGAGGGACAGCTGTCCCGACGTGTTGGTTCCCACCCCTGCTCAAGGTCAAGCAATGTCCCTGCCGCAGCCTTGTGCAACCAATCGATCAATTGATCGACAATGGCGTCCAGACCAAACCGGTGTAGCAGTTCGTCTAACGATCCCTCAAACAGGCAGGGCGATACCAACTGACCTGCGTGGTGGGGATTAATGTGCGGCAAATTGAGCGGAAAATCCGCGCGCAGAAAAACCTGGGGGGCGGATAGGGGCCAGTTACTGCCGAATGTCAGAACGCAGGTCTCGACAGCGCGCACGCCCGTCTCGGATACAGCGCTGCGCCGAGACCTGCTCGGTAACTCGACAGCGACATCAATATCTATCTGCGTCGTTTCACCGCTGGTCCTTAGCTCGCCAACGCGGGCTAGACCGCGGTGCCGCTGAAGCTGATGCAGTGCGTCTGCGATGGCATCTATCATGACGCCCCATGCGGCATAGGAGTACGCGCAGACGTCACCACAGCAGCGGCCTTCGATCCGGCCTCCTTCTTTGGGGGTGGTTGCACGCCCTGAGAAGTGACGGTGAATACAAGTGGTTCCACGGATTTTTCGTTGGGGTATTCTCCAGTGCAATAGAACTGGCCTTTTGCTTTGTCCACGATCGCCACGTACTCACGCTTAGCACGGATGCAGGGCGGATCGCTGTCGTCATCTGTAATCGGCTTGCAACTGGCGACGATGACAGCACCGTCACGGGTTTGCGAAAGCGCCTTTCTGGCGTCGGCATCGAGCTTGGCTTTTTCGCCGAAATCGGACCAACTGTCGTAGGACAGAGAATGCCAGGAACAATGATGTGGTGCCTGCATGATGTCGTACTCAAGCACTTCGACTTCCGCCTTGTGGCGTTGCCACTGGCGGTTCCAGATAAACACCTCGGCATCGCCACCGGTAAGGAATTTCACGCCATCCGGAGTCTGGGCATCAGCGGCCAACGTGATGTTCATGATCACACTGGACTGGTTCTTGACCAGGCACTCTTCTTCCTCTTCGTCATCCTCGGCATCCAGGGGAGCCAGAAGAAAAGCAGAGAAGAATGCAGAACTCTTACCATTGATCGTCGAGAAGCGCGTGTCCACCTTTCGCAAAATCGAGGTGAGATCATCAGTTTTTCCATCGATGTCCTCACCCATAATCTGAATACGGTCACCGTTCCCGACCACGAAATTCTTGTCACGATTCAGTTGCACGCGCCGACGCGCCTCTGTGCTGAATGCTTTGGCGTCATCGCTCAAGGTATGCGTCTTACTAGTGCGGCGAAACACGATCGGGGATGACCACATCTCGCGAATCACGATTTTCTTGTCCTTGTCATCTTTCTTGTCATCCGGATACTTATCCAACGCCCCCAGGTAGAAATGCCGCGTCAGTCCCCGGCAATGATCTTGGTCTGGATGGCTCAACAGGAAAGCATCGACATAGGGCCTGCCGTTCTCATCCTTTTTCAAACGATCTCGCAAGTCCTTGGCGACATCTCGCGCATCCCCGTCGGGATCATCGGCGTCTTGCCTAATGTTTACGTCGATCAGCAACGTCGTTGCGTCCAGATCGCCAAACTTGATAAGGGTCATGTCGCCGTTGTCGACGGGGAAGAAAGTGAGGGTCGTGGGCATTTGGATTCCAGTGGACGGATGGTTAATGATCGCGTATAGTTAATATACGACTATTTTTACGATCCGTCTACTTTTTATGCCCATTTTAATGCAAGAGTCTCCAGTTATGGCCCCTGACCCCGTTGAGCTAAAGGGCCTGAGTTGGGGGCTGGAGCGCAGACTTCAGTTCATTGATTTTCGTCTTCGGTGGGAACGACGAATCAATCGCATGGACCTCACCAACCACTTTGGTCTGTCGACTCCTCAAGCCTCATTGGATATTGCCAAGTACACAGAATTGGCGCCAAAGAACTTGGCCTACGACCGTAGCTCTAAGACCTACACTGCAACGCCAAACTTTCGACCGCTCTATCAACGAAGTTCGGCACAACGTTACTTGGCAGAATTGCTCGCGACCAAAATGGGAATTGTCGAGCCAACCGCCAGCTTTATCGGTTCTGCCCCCGAGACGGATTGGGCTCCATCTCCATGGCGCACGATCAATGAACAGACCGTCGAAGCGGTGGTCAAGGCCATACAAGAACGGATGGCCATCTTGGTAAGCTATCAGTCCATGACTTCCTTGGATGAGTCTGTGCGTCTTTTGTCTCCACATTCACTTGGAAACGATGGATTTCGCTGGCATGTACGTGCGTTTTGCCATAAACGTCAGCGGTTCAGCGATTTTGTGCTCGCACGCATTCTGCGCATCGATGGCTTTGAACCAAGCCATGTAGATGCAAGACAGGATTCACATTGGCAAACGGTCCTTACATTGGTGCTGGCACCGCATCCCGATTTGCCACCTGCAAAAAAACGTGTTTTGGAACTGGATTACGGCATGGAAAATGGACAAGTCCAACTGCCATGCCGCCAGGCTTTCTTATACTACACTCTAAGACGCCTCGGCTTGCATACTAAAGAGGCATCCGACCCTCTCGCGCAGCAAATCACTTTGAAGAACCGCGATGAAATTCAACCCTATATTGATGCATTGTCAGCCCAAGGTTAACTGCCATGACAACTATTTTTGAACTGGTCAAAGACCCCTACGAACGCAAGGCGCGAGTGATTCCTGGCCTTCTTGTGGCTTTGCCGTTGCTCGTTCCCTTGTTGTGCGTCTACGGCGCAAAGCACCCTGTGCTTACAAGCGTGATCGGGCTGCTTGGCGGCTGCGGCGCAATCTATGCGCTCGCAAGCGTAGCCCGTGGGCGTGGAAAGATGTTGGAAGAAGCCTTGGTCAAGAAATGGGGAGGAATGCCAACAACCATTGCCCTGCGCCATCGTGACAAGTTTCTGGATAGTATTAGTAAGCAGCGATACCACACTGCAATTGCAGGTAAGTTGGGTATTGTCATGCCAACTGCAGAAGAAGAATCAGCAGATCACGACAAAGCAGACGACATCTATATTGGTGCAACCAAACGACTTCGAGAACTCACCCGCACAAACAAGCAACTTTTGCTCAAGGAAAACATTGCCTATGGCTTCCACCGCAATATGCTTGCAATGAAATCCGTCGGCATAGTCTCATGTATTTTTGGCATTACATATGGATTGCTAATTGCAAGAATTCTGCAGGTAAATCCGCCTCATTGGATGCCTGTCAATTTCGCCGACCCTGGTCTTGCCGCAGGCTTGACGCTGCTCATCTCGCTCGCACTACTTGCTGCCTGGCTACTGTACTTTGATGAGAATGCAGTAAAAAGGATGGGATTTGTCTACGCAGAGCGTTTGTTCGAATGCCTTCCTTCTTTGACTTCTTCGGCTCCAAGAAAAAAAGGGGCAACCTCTACAAATTAGGTTTCTCCCAATTTGTAAACACACTAGGGTAGCGGCCGGTTGCAGCAGTTTGGCCAGCAATTCGCGCGGCGGTATGGAATTGCTTACATCAAGAACATAACGCCAGACCTTCATGAAATTCGCTGACAATCAATGTCATTCAAGAATATATTAAAATATATCAACGACAAGATGCCCGATCTGGTGGCCATTCAAGAAAACAGCGGGACAAAAAAAATTGGATGAGAATCGTAAATCCTTGATTCCAAAGAGCCACGATTCAAGATTCTATTCCGACGTAACAGGCCCGTTGGACGACACATAAGTTTGCACCGGCGACAGATAAAGTTGCACGCGACGACACATAAACCTGCATACGGTGTAAAGCTCGGATGCAAGTTGCTGACGGCCCCATCAACCACAATTGCACTAATGACACATGAGTTTGCACCGGACCAAAGATGGGCTTGCACTGAGCAAATTACCGGGACACAAATATTTTCACCTCGGCGTCCAAGTTCGATGCCGCACTCATCCATCCTTGCAACAATTGATAAGCTTGGAGTGACTCACTACGTCCTCCTACACCTAGTCTCATCTGCGTCTCAAAATCAGAAATCGAAAAGCTGTTTGCCGCAATAATCCAGACCTCCTTGCGAACGCCGACACTTCTGCGGCGTGCTGCTATTACAGCCCAAAGCTGCTCAAGTGCAGGTTCAAGCGCATCAACTGTACTATCAAATCTACGCCCCTCGAACAGACGAATGCGATTTGCCAAGCGCTGAGGAGCGGCAGGCTCCGGCCAATCCGCCAACAGATTTGTCCAATTTGCAGCCTTCAGGTTACGGTCGCCCGAAACAAGCATTTCCAAATTTTTGGTTGCTTGAGAGCCAACTGTAGTGGTTTAATGTACCCGGACACTGATTTAGGCGAGAATGCTCGCCACAGAGAGGTGTTTGATGAGCAAGCAAAGACGTACGTTTTCCCCTGAATTCAAACAGCAGGCAGCATGCTTGGTGCTGGATCAAGGATACAGCCACGTG
>NZ_NEGZ01000042.1 GCF_002127585.1 Janthinobacterium sp. GW458P | reverse complement strand
CTGGCGCCGCGCCTCGATGCGCGCGAAGCCGCCGCGCCGCCCGCTGACCGCGCGACTGGCCTGCGCCTGGAACGCGTCAGCGCCGCGCATGCGGGCAGCAATGTTGCAATTTTGCATGACATATCGCTGCACATGGCCGCCGGCGAGCGCGTGGCCGTGATCGGCCCCAGCGGCGCGGGCAAGTCCACCCTGCTGGCCATCGCCGCGCGCGAGCTGGCGCCGCTGTCGGGCTGCGTCAGCGCGCCGCGCGCCTGCCTGCTGACGCAGAAAACGCAATTGTTCCAGGACAGCCTGCGCGACAACCTGCGCCTGGCCGATCCGTCCGCCAGCGACGCGCAGCTGTGGCAAGCCTTGCACGCGGCCGGCCTGGACGGCGAGGTGCGGGCCTTCGCGGGCGGCCTGGACACCATGCTGGGCGAGGGCGGCCTGGGCCTGTCCGGCGGCCAGGCCCGTCGGCTGGCCCTGGCGCGCCTGTTCCTGCACGAATCGACCTTGTGGCTGCTGGACGAGGCGACGGAAGCGCTCAATGCGCAGACGGCGATCGACGTGCTGCAGCGCCTGCGCGCGCGCAGCGCGGGACGGACCTTGCTGATCGCAAGCCACCTGCGGCGCGAGGCGGCGCTGGCGGACCGGCTGCTGCGCATCCGCGACGGCCGCATCGTCGAGGACGTGCGGCGCGGCACGGACGCCTTCGAGGCGGCGCTGGCGGGCTTGCGCGGGGATTGACGAAGCACAAGGGAAGAATAAGGGCGAGACAGGCGGCGCTGCCTGACCGCTTTGCAACACTGGCGCCAAAGGAACTACACCAGATAGTTAGCAAGTTAAATACCAAGTTTACACACAGTCGGGAAATACCAAGGAAATCATATGGACTTCGATATTGTCGCTTTATCCAGACTGCAGTTCGCGCTGACAGCTCTGTACCACTTTATATTCGTGCCGCTGACGATAGGGCTGTCAGTGATCCTCGCCATCATGGAGACGGTTTACGTGATGACGAACCGCCCCATCTGGCGCGACATGACCAAGTTCTGGGGTGTCTTGTTCGGCATCAACTTCGCCATGGGCGTGGCGACGGGCATCGTCATGGAATTCCAGTTCGGCATGAACTGGAGCTATTACAGTCATTATGTGGGCGACATTTTCGGCGCGCCGCTGGCCATCGAGGGCTTGATGGCCTTCTTCCTGGAAGCGACCTTCGTCGGCCTGTTCTTCTTCGGCTGGGACAAGCTGTCGAAGCGGGGCCACCTGGTCACCACCTGGCTGGTGGCCATCGGCTCGAACTTCTCGGCCCTGTGGATTTTGATCGCCAACGGCTGGATGCAAAATCCCGTCGGCGCGGCCTTCAATCCGCAGACCATGCGCATGGAAGTGACGGATTTCGGCGCCGTGCTGACAAATCCTGTTGCGCAGGCGAAATTCGTGCACACGGTGTCGGCCGGCTATACGGCGGCGGCCATCTTCGTGCTGGGTATTTCCGCCTGGTATCTGCTGAAGGGCCGCCACGTGCAGCTGGCCAAGCGCTCGATGACGGTGGCCGCCTCGTTCGGCCTGGCCGCCACCTTGTCGGTGGTGGTGCTCGGCGATGAAAGCGGCTACCTGTCGTCCGAACATCAAAAAATGAAGCTGGCCGCGATCGAAGCCATGTGGACCACGGAGCCGGCGCCCGCCGCCTTCACGGCCATCGGCTTTCCTGACGAGAAAGCGCGCGAGACGCATTACGCCGTGCACATCCCGATGGTGATGGGCCTGATCGGCACGCGTTCGCTGACGACGGAAATCCCCGGCATCGAGCAACTGGTCGACCGCAGCGAACTGCTGATACAGGATGGCATCAAGGCCTATGACGCGCTGCAAACCATCCGCAGCGTGGCGCCGGGCAGCCCCGTGCCGCAGGATGCGAAGGACGTGTTCGAGTCGAAAGGCCAGTCCATGGGCTATGCCTTGTTATTAAAACGCTATGTCGATGATCCGCGCCAGGCCACGCCCGAGCAGATCCGCAAGGCCGCGCTCGACACCGTGCCGCCCGTGGCGCCCTTGTTCTGGTCTTTCCGCGTGATGGTGGGCCTGGGCATGTTCTTTATCTTGTTGACCGCTACCTTCTTCATCCTGTCGACGCGCCGCACGCTGGACAAGCACCGCTGGCTGCTGAAGCTGGCCGTGTTCGCCATCCCGCTGCCGTGGGTGGCCATCGAGGCGGGCTGGATCGTGGCCGAAGTGGGCCGCCAGCCGTGGGTCATCGAAGGCGTGCTGCCGACGGCCGTGGCCGTATCGAACCTGGGGGCGTCGACACTCCTGATTACCATCGCCGGCTTTGCCGCCATCTACACCGTGCTGTTGATGATCGAGATGAAGCTGATGCTCAAGGCCATCCGCAAGGGGCCGGAAGAAACGCCGCCGGCTTCCGTGCCAGCGGCCGCAGCCATTCATACCCAACGCGCCTGAGGAGGGCCAGACCATGATTTTGCATGAAATGATTTCTTATGAAACACTGCGCCTGATCTGGTGGCTGCTGATCGGCGTGCTGCTGGTGGGCTTCGCCATCACGGACGGCTTCGACCTGGGTACCGGTATTTTGCTGCCCTTCGTCGGCAAGACGGACCTGGAGCGCCGCGTCGTCATCAACAGCATCGGTCCCGTGTGGGAAGGCAACCAGGTGTGGCTGATCCTGGGCGGCGGCGCCATCTTCGCCGCCTGGCCGCAGCTGTACGCCGTCTCGTTCTCGGGCTTTTACCTGGCCATGTTCGTCATCCTCGTGGCGCTGATCGTGCGTCCCGTGGCGTTCAAGTTCCGCAGCAAGCGCGAAGATCCGCGCTGGCGCGCCCGCTGGGACGCGGCCCTGTTCGTGGGCGGCTTCGTGCCGGCCCTGATCTGCGGCGTGGCCATCGGCAACGTGCTGCAGGGCGTGCCGTTCCGTTTCTCGCCGGACATGCACATCTTCTATGACGGCACGTTCTTCGCGCTGCTCAACCCGTTTGCGCTGCTGTGCGGCCTCGTCTCGGTGGCCATGCTGGTGATGCACGGCGCCACCTGGCTGCAACTGAAAACGGACGGTGCCGTGGCGGAACGTGCGCGCCGCTACGGCAGCGTGGCCGCGATCGCGACAGTCGTGCTGTATGCGGCCGCCGGCGTGGCCCTGTGGCTGTGGGTCGACGGCTACCGCGTCACCAGCGCCGCCGTCGTCGACGGCCCGTCGAACCCGATGCTGAAAACGGCGCAAGTGCACGCGGGCGCCTGGTTCGCCAACTTCGCGGCCCACCCGTGGACCTGGATCGCTCCTGCGGTCGGCCTGCTTGGTCCCTTGCTGGCCTTCGCCTTCCAGCGCGCGCGCCGCGAAGTGCCTGCCCTGCTGGCCAGCGCGGCGGCCATCGCCGGCATCATCCTCGGCGTGGGCGCGGCCATGTTCCCGTTCATCCTGCCTTCGTCGATCGACCCGCGCGCCAGCCTGACGGTGTGGGATTCCTCGTCCAGCCACATGACCCTGTTCATCATGCTGGTCGTCACGGCCGTCTTCATTCCCCTCATCGTGGCCTACACGACGTGGGTGTATAGAGTGCTGTGGGGCAAGGTTGACGGCAAAGCCATCGAAGACGACACCGGTCACGCTTATTGAGAACACCTGACTAAACCTCCTGCGCGTCGCCCTTTGCGGCCGGCGATGCTCACCGTACTGGAGTACGGTTGCGCTTCTCGGCCACAAATCGCTGCCGCTCGCTACGGTTTTGTTAGGTGTCGTTAGTTTGATAGTAAAAACGATCAAGCTGGAATTGAAGAAAGGAAATAATTATGTGGTATTTCGCCTGGATACTGGGTCTGCCGCTGGCGGCGACCTTCGCCGTGCTCAATGCGATGTGGTATGAAGTCGCCGATGGCGACACGACGCCCGAGCAGTACCGCGACACGCCCAAGTAAGCGCGTGTCGGTTTGACTGGCCCCGCCCGGCGCGATGGTTTGACCATCGCTGCCCGGCGGGGCTTTTCTATGGTTTTCCGCATTTTCGGAAAGCAACCACCGCAATAATTATGCCGTGATGCACGGGGAGATGCGTGGTGCGGCCAACATGGAACGCGTCGCCGTACCGGTGGGACTTCACCGCGCCGTGCCGCACGCACGGCTTTCCATTGCCCGCTCCCGGCATGGTCATCGACGAGACCCGCGTTCGCGGATCGGGGCGGTCCGCACAGGAGGAAGTCGCTAGCGCTTGCCTTTGCATATTTCACATCATTCGCGGGAAAATTCATGTATTTTGTTTTGATTTTGTTGTTTTCATTTATTTTCATTAAATTCACTTCAATTTGGTGGAAATTCGCGGTAATATAAGTTGCTTCTTGTAAAAATAAAATAATGATTTGGTAATGAATTTGGCGTCGCATGATCGCCTGCCACCCACGCGAGAGTAGTGTCAGCTCAGTCGCTGAAGCAGAGGCAAGCATAGTTAATCTAAGGAAAACATTATGAGCATGATAAGGGGACTCAAACTAACGCACCGCCTGGCTGCGCTGATCGTGATCTTTTCAGTTGGTTTCATCCTCTATGGCCTGTGGTCGTTCAAGACTCTGCAAGAATGGAAAGTGAACGGCCCTGTTTATCAGAAAATAGTGCAAAGCAAGGATCTGATTGCGGACGTATTGCCACCGCCGGAGTACATACTGGAATCGTATCTGGTCAGTTTCCAGCTGCTGGCGACCGAGGATCGTGCCGAGCAGGCGCAGTTGATCGCCCAATTCAAGACGCTCAAGCATGATTACGATGAGCGCCATGCATTCTGGAAGGGGGAGACACTGGATGCCGATATCGCCGGGCTGTTGCTGAACAAGGCGCATGCGCCGGCGCTGGACTTCTATACGGTTGCACTGCAACAGTTCATTCCCGCAATCGAGGCGCAGGACAAGGCTGGCGCCGCCGTTGCCATGAAAAAAATGACGACGAGTTACGCCCGGCACCTGCAGGCCATCAAGCAACTGGTCGAGTTGACCACCCAACGGGCATCGGCGATAGAGGCGGAGTCGGGCGCGCGCATCACGGTGGCGAGCAGCTTGCTGCTGGCGATACTGCTGCTCTCGCTGGGCACGGCGATTGCGGTGGCCGTGCTCATCAGCAAGAGCATTACCAAGCCACTGCAGGACGCCGTGCACGTTGCCCGCATTGTCGCTTCCGGTGACCTGCGCAGCCATATCGAGACCGACTATCGCGACGAGCCGGGCGAACTGATGCGTGCCCTGAAAAGCATGACGGAGAGCCTGCGTCATACGGTGGGCCGTGTGCGTGGCGGTACTGAAACCATTTCGACAGCCTCGCAGGAAATTGCTGCTGGCAATCTGGACCTCTCGGCCAGGACGGAGGCTCAGGCCGGTGCACTGGAGCAGACGTCGTCGGCGATGCAGCAATTGACCAGCACGGTGCAGCAGAATGCCGAAAGCGCCCAGCAAGCCAATCAACTGGTCTTGTCGGCTTCAGCGGTAGCGGTGCAGGGCGGGCAGGTGGTCGAGCGTGTCGTCGCCACCATGGTATCGATCAAGGACAGCTCGAACCGTATCGTCGAGATCATTTCCGTAATCGATGGCATCGCGTTTCAGACGAATATCCTGGCCCTGAACGCGGCGGTGGAAGCGGCGCGCGCCGGTGAACTGGGGCGTGGTTTTGCTGTCGTCGCATCGGAAGTGCGCGCCCTGGCGCAGCGTTCCGCCAGTGCCGCCAAGGAAATCAAGCAGCTGATTGCCGAGTCCGTCGAAAAAGTCGAGCTTGGCAGCAATCTGGCCGATGAAGCGGGCGGCACGATGAAGCAAATCGTCTCATCGGTCCAGCAAGTGGCGGGCATCATGGGCGAAATCGCCGTCGCCAGCAACGAGCAGAACGATGGCATCAAACAGGTGAATCAGGCCATCAGCCAGATGGATGCGGTGACCCAGCAGAACGCCGCCCTGGTGGAGCAGGCAGCAGCGGCAGCGGCCAGCATGCAGGAGCAGGCGGACAGCATGATGCAGGACGTGCGCGTGTTCAAATTGCTGGCGTGACCTCAGTGACCGGCCTTGCGCCCCCGGGGCGGCGCCTGGCCGGCCAGGAAAGGCAGGGGACTCAGGCCGGCGTCCTGGGTGCTGGTTTCGGTACGGCAACAGCGATCGGGTCGCTGGCCGGAAAGCTCTCCTTCAGCGCTTCATCGAGCGCTTCCTCGGCGTGGCTTTCGCCGGCCGGCGTGGGCGAATCGCGCTCCGGTGGCGGGGCGGGCGTGGTGGCGGCGTTGGTGCTCGAATGCATGATATTCCCCTCGCGGTGGTGCGCCATGCGGCCGGAGCGGCCTTGGCGCGGACGGATGCTTCCAGCCTAGCACATCGCGCAAAAACCGCGCGCCGGATGCGCCTGCCGCAGGAGCGGATGACGGCGTCTGCTACACTGCGCACCACTTTGACCGACGGAACCGCCATGACTTCCCTATCCCTGCCATACCGCGCCACCGCCCTGGACGCCTGCGCCTGGCTGGCGCAACAGACGGGCACGCCGTGGACCCTGGCGCGCCTGCTCGAGCAGGGCGGCTTGCCCTATGTCTGGCTCGACTACAGCGAGGCGTGGAGCGAGCTGTTCCATGACGGCGTGACGCGCTATGCGGCGCCCGTGGTTTTTATCGAGGACAAGCAGCACCTGGCCTCGGGCGCCGGCGACGTGTGGCTGCGCTTTACGCGCGACTCCAGTAACATTGCCATCGAACTCAAGGCGCCGGGCTTGCGCGTGCCGCTGGACGGCCTGCACTTCCAGGAGCGCGATCTCTTGCGTTTGCTCAAGGAGTTGCAGCACCCGCCGCCGGCCGAAACGGCAGCGGACAAGGCGCCCGTGGTCTTGCCCAGCGCCCTGAAGGGCCTGGGCCGCGAACAGATTCTGATGGCCTTCGCCGGCGTGGGCAAGGTCGACCTGGACCAGGGGATGGCCGGCGGCGTGGGCATCTTTGGCGACGATGGCGCCCGCGTGCGCAAGAATTCGCGCGGCGGCAAGAACAGCCATTTGTGGCATCCCGTCACCCTGGCCTTCGGCTTGCACGATGTGCACCGCGTGCCGATGGCGCACCTGAAGAAGGCCTTCGCCACGCAGCCCTTGCTGCGCGAGTGGAAGGCGGACTGGCTGGAATCGCTGCGCCTGCTGGGCGAGTGAGGGCCTGGGGCAGTCTTACAGCTCGATGGGCGCGACCTCGGTGCCGATGTCGGGCGCCGCGTAATGCATGCTGCAATACACGAAAGCGCCCATATTGACGGCGACCGTGAGCCAGAACGCGATGCGGAACGAGCGCTTGCTCGATTTGTGGCGCAGCCACTGCTGGGCCAGTACGGCGCCCGGCCAGCCGCATAACAGTCCCAGCAGCAGCAAGGTGCGCTCCGAGGTGCGCCAGCGTCCTTGTTTGGCGGCCGACTTGTCGATTGCATAGGCAACGAAACAGCTCAGGCTCAGTACGCCATACACGAGGGCGACCAGGGCGGGGATGTGGAAAAAGAATGTGGCCAGCAAATACAGGACGACAAAGAACAGGATGGCAAGGTAGGGCATAGGATGGGTCGGCTTGAGCGGGGACGTGAGTATCCCACACGGGCAGCGATGCCGCTGATTAAAATAAACAGCCTTGCGCCGTATCAATGTGCACGGCGCGGCGGCGGGCGTGGCCCGTTTTCAGTGCTTCGCGGTCGCTGGACAGGGCGATGCCTTCCAGCGCCAGCAAGGTTTCCTTGGCATGCAGTCCGCCCGCAAAGCCCGTCAGCTCGCCCGTGGCGCCGATGACGCGATGGCAGGGGGCGATGATGGAAATGGGATTCTTGCCGTTGGCGGCGCCCACGGCCCGCACGGCGGCGGGGCGGCCGATCTGGCGCGCGATCTCGCCATAGCTGCGCGTCTGGCCGTACGGTATCGTCAGCAGTGCGCGCCACACCTCCTGCTGGAAAGCGGTGCCGGCAAAATCGAGCGGCACCTCAAAATGCTGGCGCGCGCCGGCGAAATACTCGCCCAGCTGGCGCGCCGTTTCCCGCAGCACGGCGCAACCGTCATCGACGCGCATGGCGCCCAGGCGCACGCGGTTCGGCTTGTCGTTTTCCCACAAAATGGCCGCAAGGGCCGCGCCGCGCGCCACCAGGGTCAGTTCGCCCACGGGCGAGGGCACCACGATGCAGCCGTATTCCATGTCTGTTCCTTGACCACGCACGCCGTGCGAATGAGATGGCGCCAGTGTAGCAGGATGGCGGCCGCATGCATATTGCGGGTAGGATAGTGTTTTATCGACATGGAGCACTGGCTTTGACGACGATCCCTACCTACGACGCCATCCGCGCCATTGCCGCGCGGCTGGTGCAGCAACGCTATCCCACGGCCGTGGCGGCCGTCATCGGCGGCTCTTTCGCCACGGGCCGGCAGACACCCACTTCCGATATCGACTTGCTGCTGCTGTTCGAGCATGTCGATTACGCCTGGCGCGACACCATCGTGGCCGAGGGGCGCACGGTGGAACTGTTCGCGCACGACATGGCCACGTTCACGTATTTCTGCAAGGAAATGGATGCGCCCGGCGGCACGGTGCCGCTGGCGAGGATGGTGCTCGAAGGGGAAAACATCGTCGCACCCGCTGCGCAGTACGCGCAGCTGCTTGCGCTGGCGCAAGCCATCGACGGGGCCGGGCCGCCCGTGCTCGACGTGGAGAACTTGCGGCGCCGCCGCTACGCCGTCACCACGGCGCTGGAAGACCTGGTCGACAGCACGCACCCGGGCGAGGCGCTGGCCGTCGCCTGCCAGCTGTATGAAGCGCTGGCCGACCTGCGTCTGCGCGCGGCGGGGCAGTGGAGCGGCGGCGGCAAGCATCTGTTCCGCCGCCTGCAGGCGTTCGACGCCGCCATCGCCGGGCAGCTCGACGGCGCGCTGCGCCTGGTCGCGGGCGACTTGCCGGCCGGCCAGCAGGCGTTTGCGCAAGTGGCCGCCGCCGTGCTGGCGCCCGTGGGCGGCCCCCTGCTCGACGGATTTTTCCTGCCGGCGCCGGCGCACTGGCGCAGCGCGCCGGCGTGATGGTCGCGCTTAGAACGCCGTGCGCACGGCCAGGCTGATGTTGCGCGGTTCGCCCCAGAACACGCCGTCGAAGAAGCCCACGTTGCGGTAGTACTTTTTATCGAGCAAGTTATTCACGTTCAGCTGCACGCTGGCGTGGCGGCTGAGCGCATAGCTGGCCATGGCGTTGACCAGTGCATAGCCCGCTTGCGGGATATTCGTGATCTCGCCCGATGGCGGGCGGCCGTACCACGATGCGCTGTAGGTGGCGCTTTGCGCCGTCATGCTGGCGCCCGCCTTCAGGCCGGCCAGGCGGCCGTCGAAGCGGTAGCTGGTGGCCAGGCGCAGCAAATGGCGCGGCTGCGTGGTGGCGGCGCGGCGGCCGTCGGCCTCGGCCGCGTGCAGATAGGTATAGCCGCCGCTCGCTTCCCAGGCGGGCGTCAGCTGGCCGGACACGTCGAATTCCACGCCCTTGGCCGTCACGCCCTTGCCATTGGCCACCATGGCCTGGCCGCCGTCGGGCAGCAAAAAGCCGGGCGGCACGCTGCGGTCCAGTTCCGCCAGGTTCTTTTTCTTCGTGTGGAACAGGGCGGCCGACGCGTTCAGCTGGCCTCCATAAAATTCGCCCTTGACGCCCAGTTCCGCATTGTCGCCCGTTTCCGGCGCCAGGAACTGGTTGTTGCGGTCCTTGCTCGTTTGCGGATTGAACAGCTGCGTGAAGCTGGCGTAGGCCGAATATTGCTTGTTGATATCGAACACGGCGCCCACATACGGCGTCACTTCATTGCGCGTTTCCACAAAGTTGCCGCTGCCCGTGTACGCGCCTTGCTTATTGTATTTGCGCGTATCCGTGCGGTACGTGCTGCTGCGCGCGCCGATGATCAGGTGCAGCGGGTCAGCCAGGCTCAATCGCGTGGCGACATAGCCGCCGGCCAGGCGCGTGACGGTTTCCGTATGCGAGCCGTCGGGATGGAACACGGGGCGGGGAATATTGCCCGTCCAGCTGCGGTAGTCGGGGACGAAGTCCGGGTAGTTGATTTCCGCCTTGCCACCCAGCGAGCGGGAGCGCTGGTTGTCGCCATTCCAGCCGACGATGGCCGTGTGCTTGCGTCCCAGCAAGGTAAACGGTCCGCTGGCGTAGACGTCGAAATTGTCGCTGTTCTTTTCGCCTGTGCCATAGGCGCCCGTCCACAGGCGCATGCCTTCGCCCGTGGCCGGGTCGGGATGGCCGGCGCCCGCGTAGGCGACGGTGGTGCGGTTCGTGCTTTCCGTGCGCGCGTAGCCCAGGTGCAGATTCCAGTTGCCGGGCAGCCGATGGTCCAGCGACGTGAAGAAGGTGTGCTGCTTGTTGGCCCAGGTGCTCCATGGCGTCGTGAGGCTGGTGTTGCGCGGCAAGTTCGCCAGGCTGCCATCCGCGTTCCAGTAGGGGACGGCGCCCCAGGTGGCGCCCGTCGGCTGGTTGTCCTGGAAGTCGACGCCGGCCGTCAGCAGGGTGCCGGGACGCAAGTCCGCCTCGACGATGGCCATGCCGACCGTCTTGCGTTCGTGATACATGTCCAGGTAGGAATCGCGCTTTTGCCACGCCAGGGCCGTGCGCGCGCGCACGCTGGCGTCGGCGTTCAGCGGCGTGGAAAGGTCGGCTTCGACGCGCTGGTCATCCCAGCGGCCCATGATGAGGCCGGCGCTGGCCTGGAATTGCTTCGTGGGCCGCTTGCGTATCATGTTGATGGTGGCCGACGGGTCGCCCTTGCCGCCCATCAAGCCGGTGGCGCCGCGCACGACTTCGATGCGGTCATACAGAATCGTGTCTTGCAGCGGCGCATTGCCGCCACGCGCCATGCCGTCGATCTGGATATTGTTGATGCCGAAGCCGCGCGCATAAAAGGTCGTGCGCTCCGTGTCGTTCTGGCCCACCTGGATGCCCGTCGTCTGTCCCAGCGCCTGGTCCAGGCGCACGGCGCCCAGGTCGTCAAGCAGCTGGCGCGTGATGACGCTGACCGATTGCGGCGTCTCGCGCAAGCTCAGTTCCATGCGCGTGGCGCTGCGCGCTTCGCCGGCCGTGTACGACTGCGTGCCTTCCGTGC
This sequence comes from Janthinobacterium sp. GW458P, assembly GCF_002127585.1. GTDB lineage: Bacteria > Pseudomonadota > Gammaproteobacteria > Burkholderiales > Burkholderiaceae_D > Janthinobacterium. Next base: position 52,804 of record NZ_NEGZ01000042.1, on the reverse strand, counting down.
CGGCCGTCGACTGGCCCAGCACGGTGACGGCCGGCATGGTGACGGGCGTGTCGCCGGGCACGGCGTCGGCCGCCTGTGCCGGCAAGACCATGCCGGCGGCAAGACTGAACAGGGTGAGGCGCAAGAGCTGCGGCAGGGGGCGCAAGGCGGGATGGGAGGCAGGGCGCGGTTCTATAGTCGATTGCATCATATTCCTGGAGTATTTTTAGTCGTCGTTTTTCCTATCTCGTCTGGCAAGAGGCGCAGTAGCTGGGGGATGGCGTGAGGCTGGCCCGGGATCTGGCTCGGATAGCAGTTCCACCGTAAAGCCCGGCGCGGATGGGCGTGGAAAAGACAAGGCGCGGTATTCCCTTCACGATTTTGTGAATAAGAATCATTATCAATATAGGCTGAATGTGATAAATAAGCAAGCGTTTGCACCAAGAGAGTGCATGCGGCTGGGGAGGCGCGCTGGCGGCGCTTCTGCCATAATGTGGATGCTGAAAAAATATTTTCCTAATTGAAAGAAATGCATGCGTACATGGATAGTCTGTGCAGGATGGTTGTGTGTCGTGTCGCTGGGCCAGGCCCAGGAACACGCGCCGACGCCGGCCATTCCCGCGCCGCTGCACAGCNGTACATGGATAGTCTGTGCAGGATGGTTGTTTGTCGTGTCGCAGGGCCAGGCCCAGGAACACGCGCCGACGCCGGCCATTCCCGCGCCGCTGCACAGCGCCGGCGCGCCGCCCGCGGCTGAAGCGCCGCCGGTGGCCGCCACGACGCCCGCGGCGGAAGCGCCGCCCTCGCAGACGGTGACGATCACGGCCAGCAGCGAGCAGAAGCCGCCGCGCGTGCGCTTCACGGCTTACCGTGAAAGCTATCTGACGGCGAAGAAGGTGTGGCAGGTGTCGAGCGGCAGCGTGGTCATGGCCTTGCGCCTGATTCCCGCCAAGCTGAGCGCCACCATCGACGACGTGCGCGTGGCCTTGCAGGGCACGGGCGCGGCCGTGCCCATCAAGGTGTCGGAAGGCGGCGTGTTTGTCGTGCCCCTCAATGACGACATCGCCGCCCAGGATGGCAGTTTTTTCGTGAACAAGGGCAAGGGTGAGTTGACGGCGAATATCGTCATCCAGCCGTCTGTCGCGCGCGACGCGTGGAATGTCACGCGCATCGGCCAGGTCTTGCACGACGCCAGGCGGGCCGTGCGGGCCATCACGCCGTGGTACAAGCGGCCGTTCGCCAATGAAGTGCAAGCGCTGGCCTTTTGCGCGGCCGAGCGGGGCAGCGCGCTGCAGCTGGTCGAAGGTGAACAGCTGATCGCCACCCTGCCCATGAACGAGCCGGCCGTCAACGACATCAACCAGCCCGTGTTTTGCAAGATTTTTGACGGCGAAGACAGATACCCGGGCCACTACCGCGTCGTCGTGCCCGAGCAGGCGACGGTAGTGCTGCTGTAACCTTAGTTGGGCTGGCGCTGCACCAGTTCCAGCGCCGCCGCCAGGGCCAGGTCCATGGTGGCCTGATGAAAGATCAGCCATTGCGGCAACAGCGACAGCGCATGGCGTCCCTGTTCCAGGTCGCCTTCATCGACGGCGGCCCAGGCATGGTGCAAGCCGCTGAGCACGCGCGCATGCTGTTCGCGGTGATTCGCCAGCGAAGGAAAGCCGATTTCCTCCATCAAATCCTCTTCTTCGCGGAAGTCGCGCTCGACAGCCGCGATGAGGTCGCGGAACGCAGCACTGAAATGCTGGTCGCTCAATTTTCCCAGCCGCGCCAGTTCCAGAAACAGCGCCTCATGCGCCTCGTCGATGGCGGGTACGCCCAGCGCCATCTCATCTTTCCAATACGATACGCCCATACCTGACCTCCCCGTTAAACCCGTCCCGAAGCGAAGCGGGCTGTTCCAGTGTGGACGCAGCGCAGGTCGAAATCCATGATCTGGATCAAAAGTATGGCGAAGAGGGGAGGAAGAAAACGAGACAAAAACAAACGAGTGCAGGGAACAAATTCCCACCCGCAACAAAGCGGTTTTTTAACGATGCGCCGTGTTACCGAGCGCCGCTGAAAAACGCCGCTGGCAAGGCGCCGTGCCGAAGGCAGTACGAATGTACGACGAGGCACGGCAACGCAGCCAGCGAAGTTTTCTCAGCCGCGCGTGTATTACTGCTTGGGCCAGTGGGCCCACATGCCCTGCGCATCCACATTCGGCACCTGCAACTGCTGCCCGGCCGACGTCTGCATCGCATCGCGCAGCACGAGGGGCACGAGCATCAGGGCCGACAGGGCCAGGCAGAGCAGCACTTTGAGCGTCAACATGGTCGTCTCCCGGTGTTCCGGCGGCGGCGCGGGGATGCGGCGCCTGCCGGCCACTCTCATTACGTACTACCATGCTTGTAGTTTAGTTCATCTGATTGAAACTTCAACTAGTTGCTGTGATGCACTGCACCAGCTGCCGGCCGTGATAACCCTATTTGGCCTTGCGGCTGCGCCGCGGCTTGCCGGCGGCGGGCAGGAAAGAGTCGAACCACACTTGCGTCAATTGCCGCGTATTTTTCGCCGCCTCGCGCTTGACGGCGGCCGTGGCGTGGCCGCGCGCCGTGTTGGCGATGCGGTTGGCGGCGCTCAGGTACATGCTCATCCAGGGGTTTTTCATGGGAGACCTCGCAGACAGTGAGTGGGCAGGCGGTCTTGCCGCCATGCCCCTACTGTAGCCGGATGGCTGGCGCCGACCGTGCGGCGGCCCACATAGCCGGGCGCTAGCCTGATGCAGATCAATACACGTCGCGGCGGTAGCGCCCGGCCGCCAGCAGGGCGTCGAGTCCCTCCTGGCCCAGCACTTCTTGCAGCACAGCATCGATTCCCGCCGCCATGCCTTGCAGGCTGCCGCACACGTAGACGATGGCCCCTTGCGCCAGCCAGTCGCGCAGTTCATGCGCGCAGGCGCGCAGGCGGTCCTGCACGTATTCGCGCTGGCCGCCATCGTTGCCATCGCGCGAAAAGACCTGGTCCAGGCGCGCCAGGTGGCCGGCGTCCAGCCAGCCTTGCAACTCTTCGGCGCAGACGCTGTCAAAAGCTTGCTGGCGCTCGCCGAACAGCAGCCAGTTGCGCGCCAGCCCCGCCCGCTGGCGGGCGCGCAGGTGCGCACGCAGGCCGGCCAGGCCGGAACCGTTGCCGATGTAGATGCAGGGCACGTCGACCAGGGCGGGGGCGAAGGCGGGATTGGCTTGCAGGCGCAGGCGGATGGGGCTGCCTGGCGGGGCGAAGCGCGTGAGCCAGCCGGAACAGATGCCGTAGCCCCCGTTGTCATCGCCCGCATGGCGCTCCTGGCGCACCAGCAATTGCAGTTCGCCATCGGAGGGCAGCGAAGCGATGGAGTAGCTGCGCGGCGCATGCTGGGCGCCGTTGGCGTCGCCCTCGCTGCCATCGCCGTTGCACGCAATGATTTCCGCCAGCGCGCCCGCTTGCCAGGCAGCATCGGCGGGGCCTGTCAAGGTGATTTCATGCAGTTCGCCACCCAGGCTGCCCGGGTTGAGCAGCACGCGGCGCGCCAGGCGCCACTCGGCGTACGACGCGTCTTCCTGCACGCCGATGGCGTCGATGGCGCTGCCGCTGCAGCGGGCCAGCGCCTGCGACCAGGCGGCCAGGGCGGCGGGGTCGTGCTTGTCGACCTCGATCAGCGGGAACAGGGGCGCAGCGCCCAGTGCTTGTAATTGTTGCGCCAGCGCATGGCCGAAGCCACAGAAGGCGCTGTAATGGCGGTCGCCCAGGGCCAGCATGCCGAAGTCCAGGCCGGCCAGCGGCGCACCCGAGGTCGCTTGCAGCAGGCGCGCGAAGCGGCGCGTGCCGTCCGGCGCCTCGCCTTCGCCAAAGGTGCTGGCGACGATCAGTGCCCGTTCGTACTGGCGCAATTGCGCGGGATCAAACTGCGCCAGCGATTGCACGTCGACGGCCACGCCCGCCTGTTGCAAGGCGCGCGCGCTTTCCAGGGCCAGGCGCTCGGCCTGACCCGACTGGCTGGCGTAGGCCACCAGGGTGGGCAAGCCCGTGTCCGTCTTGCCCGGTGCGCCGGCACCCAACAGGGCACGCTGCGCCTGCACAGCGCGTTTTGCCTTGCGGCGGCCCAGGTACAGCATCCAGCCCGTGACGGCGAACAGGGGCAGGCCCAGGCTGGCGAGCGTCACGATGATGCGGCCCGGCAAGCCAAAATACGTGCCCATGTGCAGCGGATAAATGATGTTGACGAGGCGCGCGCCCAGCGCCTGCTGGCTGTACGGCGCGTTTTCCGTGAGCCTGCCGTCGGCCGGCGCAATGCTCATGCGGCTGCGCGCCCGTTCGTGCGGCGCATCGCTGGCCAGCCACGTGAATTGCACGGCTTCGCCGGGGCGCGTGGGCAGGCGCACCGTGGCCAGGGTCCAGCCGGCGGCGTGCTGCTGGAAACTGCTCCAGGCCAGGCCGATGTCGGCGGCGGGCGATGGCTCCTTCGGCGCGCCTTTTTTGCCCGGTGCCTGCGCCGTCCGGGACGGCTTGCCGGCCCAGGCGTCGATATTGTCGCGCACCACGTCATAGCTCCAGTAAATGCCCGTCAGGGTCAGCGCCACGTAGACCACCAGGCACCAGGTGCCGGCCACGGCGTGCAGGTTCCAGAGGAAGGAGCGGCCTTTTAATGCCGGGTCGAAGGTCAGCCAGGTGCGCCAGTCCAGCGGGCGGCGCGGCCAGCGCAGGTACAGGCCGGACAGTGCCAGGCCCAGCAGGCACAGGGCCAGCGCGCCTGCCACTTGCCGGCCCGGATCGCGCGGCAGCAGCAGCCAGCGGTGCAGCGATTCCGTCCACTCGAAAAATGCCGCGCCCGCCAGCGCCGGCTGGGTCGCGCCCGTGTACGGGTGCAGATAAACGGACTCGCCGCGCCGCTGGCCGTTCTTTGGCGCGAAGAACAGCCGGGGCGCCGCGCCCGCCTGCGCATACACGGTGACGGAGGCCACGCGCTGGCCGTGTTCGGCTGCGGCAATGCTGGCGAGCTGGGCCGGCGTCAGCGGCGCGCGCGCTTCCACGGGCACATGGCGCACGCCGGGGTTCAAAACGTCGAGCAATTCATCCTTGAAGGCCAGGGTGGCGCCGCTCAGGCCGATGATCACCAGCACCGTGCCGGCCGTGATGCCGATAAACCAGTGCAATTGAAACCAGACCTGCTTCCAGCTCCAGCGCCAGCGCCGTTGTTGCGGGGCGGCGGCAGGCGGGCGCTGCCGGCGGCTTGCGGACGCGGCGTCGGCATCGGTGCTGGCGCGCAACTGGGGCAGGGAGGAGGTGGTCATGGCGGCTTTCGATAGCGCTGCCACGCAGGGCGTCAGGCGTGGCAGGGGAGAAGGAAGGCTGACATACTATCGCAAACGAGAATCATTCGCAAATAAGTATCAGTTCATGAGGCGGGGAAAATAGCCACGGAATTGAGAAATGCTGACATTGATAATTTACATCACAGTGAAATTATGTAAAAATAAAAATCATTCTCATTCGTACTTATGAACTCGTCCTGAATTCTCGAACGTGCACTGCGATACAGGCTGACCCGCCTGCCAGGCAAATCGGGCAGCTCCTTGCTGCGTTTTTCCGTGCCCGCCATCGACGTTTTCAGCAGCCCGTGCGCGAGCCAGCACGGCTGGCTGGCGCACCGGCGCAGGACACTTCCTATAGCAATGACAACGTCGCGCCCGCCCGGTTCGCCCCGGGCGCTGCGCGTGACGGTGCTGTGACAGTTTTGTAGTACCCAAGCAAGCATGGCCAGCCAGGCGCTACGGCGCATTCGCCAGCTATATTCAGCCCACTTGATAGATTGAAAGAAAACGATGACATTGAAACACACCGCAGGCGCCGCCAAGCCAGCCGCTGCCATCCGCAGCCGCAAGCACCAGATTGCCGCCGCGCCGCGCATGCATGGCACGGCCCTGGCCGCTTTCGCCACCCTGGCCATGCCGCTGGCCTTGCACGCGCAAACGGTGGACAAGCCGCAGCAGTTGCAGGAAGTGAAAGTCATCGGCACGGCTGAGCGCCTGATCCAGGCGCCCGTCAAATCGGCCAACGACAAGCTGACGGCGCCACTGCTCGACACGCCGAAATCCGTGACGGTGATTCCCGCCGAAATCATTTCGCAAACAGGCGCCGTCTCGCTGACGGACGCGCTGCGCACCGTGCCCGGCATTACCATCGGCGCCGGCGAAGGCGGCAACCCCGTGGGCGACAACCTGTTTATCCGCGGCTACAACGCGCAAACGGATACGTATATCGACGGCATCCGCGACACGGGTTCGCAGTCGCGTGAAATCTTTGCGCTGGAACAAATCGAAGTCGTCAAGGGGCCGAACTCGGCCTACGGCGGACGCTCGTCCGCGGGCGGCGGCGTCAACCTGATCAGCAAGACGCCGAAGGCGGAAGATTTCACGAACGCCACCGTGGGCCTGGGCAGCGCCAAGTACCGCCGCGCCACGCTCGATGCGAACCGCGTCGTCAGCGACGACGTGGCCGTGCGCGTCAACGTGATGGCGCATGACGCCCACGTTGCCGGCCGCGACTACATCAATGGCGACCGCTGGGGCATCGCGCCCTCCGTCACCTTCGGCCTGAAATCGGCCACGCAGGCGACGCTCAGCTACTACCACATGCAGTCGAGCGAATTGCCGGACACCGGCTTGCCGTTCAACAACCCGTTCTCCTCGGGCGCGAATGTGTCGAAAAACGGCAACGGCACGCCCGTCAACGTGCCGCGCGACACTTTCTATGGCCTCGTCAACCGCGACTTCCGCGACACGCAGAGCGATATCGGCACCATCGACGTGCGCCACGACTTCGGCAACAAGTTGATCTTGCGCAACGTCACCCGTTACGGCAAGACCAGCAACGATTACGTGTGGACCCAGCCCGACGATTCCAAGGGCAACACCATGCTGTACGGCACCGTCTGGCGCCGCGCCAACACGCGCACGACCGATACGGACGCGCTGGCCAACGCCACCAGCCTGGGCGGCGAATGGCTGGCCGGCGGCGTCAAGCACACGTACACGCTGGGCCTGGAAATCAGCCGTGAAGAGACGGACCGCAGCTCCTACCTGTTCAGCCCGGGGACGAACAATCCGCTGGAAAAAGTCGGCTCCAGCTGCCCGACCTCTGGCGCGGCCACCCTGTACAACTGCGCACCGTTGCTCAATCCGAACGCCAAGGACCCGTGGGTCTACACGCGCTCGGTGTCGCCGGCCCGCACGAACATCGTCACCAACACGCGTTCCGTCTACGGTTTCGACACCATCGAGTTCACGCCGCAATGGCTGCTCAACGTGGGCATCCGCTGGGATGACTACAAGAGCGCGCTGAACACGCCGCAATACACGCTCGACGGCAAGACCACGGCCGCCGTCAGCGCCAATGTGCATGCCACGTTCGCCAGCTACCAGGCGGGCCTCGTCTACAAGCCGTCGGCCAACAGCAGCGTGTATGTGTCCTACGGCACGTCGTCCACGCCGCCGGGCAATGACGGCGGCGACGGCATCGACGGCCTGTCGGTGGCGATCCAGAACCTGAAACCGCAAGAGAGCAAGAGCTTCGAGCTGGGCACGAAATGGGAAGTGCTGCCGGGCGGCCGTTTGTCCGTGAGCGGCGCCTATTTCCAGAGCGACATGAGCAATGCGCGCGTGACGGCGCCCGACGGCAGCACGCAAAACGTGGGCGACAAGCAAGTCAAGGGCATCGAACTGGGCGTGAGCGGCAATATCACGAAGGAATGGTCGGTCTTCGGCGGCTACACGCACTTGAACGCCATCGTGGAAAACAATGGCTACGTGACGAATGGCGTCATCAATGGCGTGACGCAATACGCGCCGTCGCCGTACAACGGCAACCAGTTCCCGACCACGCCGAAGAACAGCGCCTCGCTGTGGACGTCCTACCTGCTCACGCCAGCCATCACGGTGGGCGGCGGCGTGAACTACGTCGACAAGGTCTACGCCAACGTGGCCAACAACAAGTATGCGCCGGCCTACACGCGCTTCGACGCCATGGCCAGCTATGTTGTCAGCCGCAACGTGACCCTGCAGCTGAACATCCAGAACCTGACGAACAAGCTGTACTTCGACAAGGTTTCCTCGCCGCACTACGCTGGCGTGGCCCCGGGCCGCTCCGCGACCCTGACGGCCAACATGAAGTTCTGATGCAGTGATTTTGCTGTAATGCAAAAGCGCCGTTTCCACCGCAAGGTGGACGGCGCTTTTTTTGCGCCCGGATTGACACGGGGCGGGGCGCAGTCCCGGCCATCCTCGTTTGCCTGATTAGGCGCTACAATAGGGATACTGTTCACTAGTTCCCATTGCTGCCATGACCACTTCCACACCGAATCTCGTCGTCACCCCATCCGCCCACCCCCTGTCCGACGCCGAGCGCGCCGCGCGCATGGTCAACCCGGCCTTCGGCCGCATTTTTACCGACCACATGGTGGTGATTCCTTACCGTGACGGCAAGTGGCAGCAGGGCGAACTGAAGGCTTACGGCCCGCTGATGCTGGACCCGTCCGCCTCGTCCCTGCATTACGGCCAGGCCATCTTCGAAGGCTACAAGGCGTTTGCCCAGCCTGACGGCAGCATCAAGACTTTCCGTCCAGAACAAAATGCCGAGCGCTTCAACCGCAGCGCCGCGCGCCTGGCCATGCCGGCCATTCCCGTCGAGCTGTTCCTGGAAGCGGGCGACGCGCTGATCGCGCAAGACCGCAACTGGGTGCCGAAGAACACGGGCGAGAGCCTGTACATGCGTCCGCTGATGATCGCCACCGACCCCTACCTGGGCGTGCGTCCGTCGGAAGAATACCTGTTCGTGCTGTTCGCCTCGCCGGCCGGCGCCTACTTCCCGAAAGGCGTGAAACCCGTCACCGTGTGGATCAGCGAAGACTTCGTGCGCGCCGCGCCGGGCGGCACGGGCGAAGCCAAGTGCGCGGGCAACTACGCGGCCAGCCTGATGGCCCAGTCGCAAGCGCAGGAGAAGGGCTGCGACCAGGTCGTCTGGCTCGACGCCGTGCACCGCGAGTACATCGAGGAAATGGGCGGCATGAATTTGTTCTTCGTGTACAAGGATGGCGAGAAGATCACCGTCGTGACGCCGGAACTGACGGGCACCTTGCTGCCAGGCATCACCCGCCGCAGCCTGCTGGAAATGGCGAAAGACCTCGGCTATGCGACGGAAGAGCGTAAATTGTCCGTCCAGCAATGGCGCGACGACATTGCCTCGGGCCGCATGACCGAAGTGTTCGCCTGCGGCACGGCCGCCGTCATCACGCCCGTGGGCGTGGCCAAGGCCAACGGCTTTGAAATGACCATCAACAACAATGAAAACGGGGCCGTCACCCTGGCCCTGCGCGAAGCGCTGCTGGGCTTGCAGCATGGCACGGCTCCGGATACGCATGGCTGGATGCATACCGTCTGCTAGTAGGTGTCGTGACTGATGTTGTTTGTTTTGACCGCGCCGGCACCCAGTTGCCGGCGTTTTTATATCTTGAAGGAAACTCGATGAAAATCCGCCCTGTCTTGTCCGCGCTGGCCGCCGTTTTCCTCGGCCTGTCGGCCGGCGCCGTCCACGCGGCCGATGCCGCCTGCGCCATTCCCCGCAACGTCAGCTATTACGATTACGACGTCAAGCCCTCGGACGAGAAAAACACCTGCTACAAGCAAAGCACGAACGTGCCCACCGATTACTTCATGCTGGCGCTGTCGTGGTCGCCCGGCTTTTGCGACAGCCAGCGCCGCCGCGGCGCCGTGTCGAAGAAGGCCGGCTTCCAGTGTGCCGAGAGCAACCAGTTCGGCTGGATCGTGCATGGACTATGGGCGCAGTCGGCCAATCCGGCCAGCTGCGAAGACATTTCCGTGACGCCGCCGCGCAGGACGGAACTGCATCCGCGTTACTGCAAGGGCAATTTGCCGAAGCTGGCGCCGTCAGAAATTTTGCCGTACATGTGCATGCAGCCCGGCGAAGCCTTGCTGCAGGGCGAATGGGAAAAGCATGGCGCCTGCGATTTCGATACGGCCAAGCAGTATTTCGAGAAAGAACGCGAACTGTTCCAGGCCTTGAAGTTGCCGGATTCCACCATGCCAAAGAACGAACTGTTCCAGTGGATGAAGCAGCACAACCCGCAGCTGAAGGGCCGCTGGCTCGGCTATGAAAAGCATTCGGGCGAGTTGCGCATCTGTTATTCGAAAGATTTCAAGGTCATCGACTGCCAGAAGTAAGCTTGCCAGTCCTGCAGGTTTCTTACATACATGTTAGTGTATTGTCCGGATCAGCAAGATGAACAGGTAGTTTATGCACACGCAACCCGTCATGGTTGGCGAGGACGGCTTGCCGCCCGGCGCCCGTTTATGGGCCATGCTGGCGCTGGCCATCGGCGTGGGCATGGCTTCGCTCGATACGGCGATCGCCAACACGGCCTTGCCGGCCATCGCCAGCGAGCTGCGCACGACGCCGGCTGCCTCCGTCTGGATCGTGAATGTCTATCAGCTGGCCATGGTGGCGACCCTGCTGCCGTTTTCCACCCTCGGCGAGATCGCCGGCTACCGCCGCGTGTTTATCTCCGGCATATTTTTATTTACTTTGGCCTCGCTTGCCTGCGCGCTGGCCTGGTCCTTGCCTTCGCTGGTGGCGGCGCGCCTGTTCCAGGGCGTCGGCGCCAGCGCCATGATGAGCGTCAATACGGCGCTGCTGCGCGCCCTGTATCCTAAACATTTGCTGGGCCGGGCGTTTGGCAACAATGCGCTGGTGGTGGCCGTCGCCTTCGCCATCGGACCCACGGCCGCCTCGCTGATTTTGGCGACGGCCTCGTGGCCATGGCTGTTCGCCATCAACGTGCCGCTGGGCCTGGCCGGCTTTTTCCTGGCCAGCCGCATGCTGCCGGCGACTCAACTGTCCGGGCACACCTTGGATGCGCGCACGGCGCTGTACAACGTGGGCGCCTTCGGCTTGCTCATCTTGCTGTTTGGCGATGCGGCCCATCACGCGTCCAATGCCGTCCTGGTGCCGGAACTGGTCGCCGTGGCGATCTTTTTCATCTTGCTGCTGCGCCGCCAGGCGGGACACGCGGCGCCCATGCTGCCCATCGACCTGTTCCGCCGTCCCCTGTTTTTGCTGTCGTCGCTGACGGCCGTGTGCACGTTTGCCGCGCAAGGCCTGGCGTTCGTCTCCTTGCCCTTCTATTTTGAAGTGACACTGGGCCGTTCGCCCGTGGAAACGGGCTTTTTGATGACGCCGTGGGCCGTGCTGGTGGCCGTGATGGCGCCCGTGGCGGGGCGCCTGAGCGACCGCTATGCGCCGGGCGTGCTGGGCGGCATCGGCCTCGCGGCGCTGGCGGGCGGCTTGCTGACGCTGGTGTGGATGCCGGCCCACCCCAGCGCCTTCGACATCGGCTGGCGCATGGCCTTGTGCGGCATCGGTTTCGGCTTTTTCCAGGCGCCCAATCTGAAGGCCATCATGGGCAGCGCGCCGCCCGAGCGGGCCGGCGGCGCCAGCGGCGTGGTGGCCACCTCGCGCCTGATCGGGCAAGCCACGGGCGCGGCGCTGGTCGCCTACTGCTTTACGGTGTCGGCTGCCAAGGGCACGACGTATGCGCTGTGCCTGGCGGCAGGGTTCGCCGCCGTGGCCAGCATCGCCAGCTTTGCGCGCCTGGCGGTGGCGCAGCCGGCGTGGCTGCAAGGCAAGCGCGATTGATCCAGCGCAAATCAAGCACAATGCTCAAACGTCGATGGCCTTGTCCGAGTGCATGCGCTTGCGCAATTCGAACTTCTGGATCTTGCCCGTCGACGTGCGGGGCAGGGGGCCGAAATAAATGGCTTTCGGCACCTTGAAGCCCGCCAGGTTGTTCTTGCAAAAAGCGATCAATTCCGCTTCCGTCACCGTCGCCCCTTCGCGCAATTCGACGAAGGCGCACGGCGTCTCGCCCCATTTCTCGTCCGGCTGGGCGATGACGGCGGCGGCCAGCACTTGCGGGTGGTGGTACAGCGCATCTTCCACTTCCACGCTGGAAATATTCTCGCCGCCGGAAATGATGATGTCCTTGCTGCGGTCCTTCAGCTTGATATAGCCGTCCGGATACATGACGCCAAGGTCGCCCGTGTGGAACCAGCCGCCCGCGAACGCTTCCTGCGTCGCCTTTTCATTCTTTAAATAACCCTTCATGCAGATGTTGCCGCGGAACATGATCTCGCCTATCTGTTCGCCGTCGGCCGCCACATGCTGCATGGTTTCCGGGTCGATCACGGCGACGGCGCTTTGCAGGTGGTAGCGCACGCCCTGGCGCGATTTCAAGACGGCCCGCTCTTCCTGGCTCAAGGCGGCCCACTCGTCCTGCTCGGCGCAGATGGCGGCCGGGCCGTACACTTCCGTCAAGCCATACGAGTGGATCAAGTCAAAGCCCATGGCTTCGATCTTCGCCACCATGGCCGCCGGCGGCGGCGCGCCGGCCACCATGCCGCGCACGGTCCAGTCGATTCCGTCGCGCCAGTTGGCGGGCGCGTTGGCCAGGGCCGCATGCACGATGGGCGCTGCGCAATAGTGGGTGATGCGCAATTCGCGCATCAGGTCAAACACCAGTTTCGGCTCGAACTTGCGCAGGCACACGTTCACGCCCGCGCGGGCGGCCACGGTCCACGGGAAGCACCAGCCGTTGCAGTGGAACATAGGCAAGGTCCACAGGTAGACGGCGTGCTTGGGCATGTCCCATTCCAGGATGTTCGACAGGGCGTTCAGGGCCGCGCCGCGGTGGTGGTAGACCACGCCTTTCGGGTCGCCCGTGGTGCCGGACGTGTAGTTGAGGGCGATGGCGTCCCACTCGTCGGCAGGCGGCTGCCAGTCGTAATCGGGGTCGCCGCCGGCCAGCAGGCTTTCGTAGTCGAGGTCGGAAAACGCATCCACTTCCGGTCCCAGCACGTCGTTGACCTGGATCACGCGCAAGCCGGGTATCTGCGCTGCCATCTGGCGCGCCAGCTCGGCAAATTCCGTGTCGGCCAGCAAGACTTTCGCCTGGCCGTGGCGCAGCATGAAGGTCAAGGAGGCCAGGTCGAGCCGGATATTGAGGGCGTTGAGGACGGCGCCGGCCATGGGCACGCCAAAGCTCGCTTCCACCATGGCGGGGGTGTTCGGCAGCATCACGGCCACCGTGTCGCCCGTGCCCACGCCCAGCTTGATCAGGCCGGACGCCAGGCGGCGCGTGCGCGCATACGTCTCGCGCCACGTCTGGCGGATGGCGCCATGTGCAATTGCCAGGCGATTGCCATATACTGCGGCTGCCCTGGCGATATAGTCGAGCGGGGTGAGGGCGGCGTAGTTGGCGCTGTTTTTGCCGAGGCCGGTGTTGAAATCAGGTGTCATGCTTGTCTCCTGGTAAAAAGATTCTGTAGCTCCCTGTTTCGGGATTGATACCGGTGAGCATAGCACCGGCGCTGGAAAATCACTGTCATCTTAGTGACAGGTCTGAAAGATGGAATGGATAGCAACGATAGTGTAGATCGTACCGTACCCGAACTCGACAGCCACGACTGGTTTGCGGCCCTCGACGCCCGCCACCAGGCGCTGCTGCGCGCCGCCAGCGTCGTCCGGCACTATGAAGCGGGCGCCTTCATCACGCGGCGCGGCGAACCGTCGGCGCACTGGATCGGCGTGCACACGGGCCTGATCAAGCTGGCCGTGTACAACGCCGATGGGCGCGGCGCCACGTTTTCCGGCGTGCCGGCCGGCGGCTGGTGCGGCGAGGGCAGCGTGCTCAAGCGCGAACTGCGCCGCTACGACGTGGTGGCCGTGCGCGCCGCCGACATCATCCTCGTGCCCGTGGACTTGTTTCATTTGCTGCTGGCCGAGAGCCTGTCCTTCAATGCCTTCGTCATCCGCCAGTTGAACGAGCGCATGGGCCAATTCATCGCCACCATCCAGAACCAGCGCCTGCTGGCCGTCGACGCCCAAGTGGCGCAAGCGATCGCGCAGCTGTTCCACCCCATGCTATACCCGCGCACCTCACGCGTGCTTGAGCTGTCGCAGGAAGAAATCGGCTTGCTGACCGGCATTTCGCGCCAGCGCGTGAACCAGGCGCTGGGGCATCTGGCCGGGCTCAAGCTGATCAGCATCGCCTATCAATCGATCCGCGTCGTCGACCTCGACGGCTTGCGCCGCTACGGCGTGGCGTCGCTGTGATGACAGACTGGGCGCGCGATGTGTGGCATGCTGATGCCTCGTTCACCACACTGGCTTGACGCATGGCACTCGTTTCCGATCATCCTCTGCATTTGCTGGGCTTGCGCTTTCCGCTCCGGCTGCGCGTCACCGTGCGCCAGGGTTTTGTGACTTTGCATAATGAAATCGCCACCAAGAAACTGGGCAGCGGCGACAGCTTCGTCGTGCCCGCCTTTTTGCGCTTTGCCTGCGACGTGATGCCGGGACGGGGCAAGCCGGCCGTGTTCACCCTGGCGCTGGAAGACGACGACGCGCAGGCCAGCCATGGCGGCGGCAAGCGCTGGAGCCAGGCGCTGGCGCAGCATATCTTCCATTCGCCGCAGGGCAAGTGGACGGCTGCGCGCCTGGCGGCCCTGTGGCAAGTGACGCCGCACAAGGCCAGGGCGCGCCTGTTTGCCGAGGGTGAAGCGCTGCTCAGCCTGGTGCGCGAACAGCGGCTCGCGCATGCGCTGCACGCGGTGGCGCAGGTAAGCGGCGACGGCGATGCGGGGCGCGACCTGGCGCAGGTGGCGGCCGGCTCCGGCTTTGCGTCGATTCCCGCGTTTTGCGACGCCTGCGTGGACGTGGCGGGCGTGCGCCCGAGCCTGTTCCTGCAGGGACAGGCGCCCGCATAGCCAGACTCCGTTATAATCGGGGCCATGGGATCTTTATTGAAACGCAAACAGTGGCATATGTGGTTCGCCTGCCTGGCGATACTGCTCAATGCGCTGTCGCCGTCCCTGTCGTATGCCTATGCTGCGCTGCACGCCAAGGCGAACGGGGCCACGGTCGAGATCTGCTCGGCCAGCGGCGCCGTCTACACGCAGGCCGACCTGGCATCCGCCTTCCAGGCCGCGAAATCCACCACCGATTCCGTCCTGCACCACATCGAGCATTGCCCGTTCTGCATGAACCATGCGGGCAGCTTTGCCTTGCCGCCGCCGCAATCGACGCCGCTGGCCGTCTCTGACGGCCACGACGGCTATCCGCCCCTGTTTTACCAGGCGCCGCAGCCCCAGTTCGCGTGGCTGGCCGCCAGTCCGCGCGGGCCGCCTGCAGCGGCCTGAACGCACCTGTTCTGCCTGCCGCCCTGCGGCATGGCCTCTACGTCCTAACTTGTCTCAACTACGCCCATTGGGCTGGAATTGCCATGAAACGTCGTTTATTTCTTCTCGCCGGCACGGCGGGATTGCTCACGCTTGCCGCTTGCGAACAAGCACCGAAACCCCATTACAACGGCCTCGACCTGACGGGAGGCGATTACAAGCCCGACTTCAAATTGAGCGGCCCCGACGGCAAGGTGTATACCCTGGCCGACTTCAAGGGCAAGTATGTGATGGTCTTCTTTGGCTTCACGCAATGCCCGGACGTGTGCCCGACGGCCCTGTCGCGCGCGCTGGAAATCCGTCAGAAGCTGGGCGCCGACGCCGACAAGCTGCAAGTGCTCTTCATCAGCATCGACCCCGAGCGCGACACGCCCGAGCTGCTGGGCGAGTACATGCGCGCCTTCGACCCCAGCTTCCTCGGCTTGCGCACGGACCCGCAGGCGACGGCGCAGACGGCCTTCAACTACAAGGTCTTCTACCGCCGCGTGCCCAGCGGCAGCTCGTACACGATGGACCACACGGCCATCAGCTATGTGCTCGATACGGAAGGGCGCATGCGCCTGGGCCTGAAACACCAGTTGACGGGCGACGAGTGCGTGCAGGACATCAAGACCTTGATGAAATCGAAATACACCTTATAACATCCATTGAAAGGAATGATCATGACCCATCTGAAAACCCTGCTGGCCACGGCCCTGGCCGTGCTGTCCTTCTCCGCCGCTGCCCAGACGTCCGTGCAGATCAGCGACCCGTGGGTGCGCGCCACCGTGCCGCAGCAAAAGGCCACGGGCGCCTTCATGCAGATCACGGCGCCGAAAGCCATGCGGCTGCTGGAAGTGCGCTCGCCCGTGGCCGGCGTGGCGGAAATCCATGAAATGAGCATGGTCGACAACATGATGCGCATGCGCCAGGTCAAGGAAATCGCTTTGCCTGCCGGCAAGGCCGTCGAACTGAAGCCGGGCGGCTACCACGTCATGCTGCTGGACCTGAAAGGGCAGGTGAAGGCGGGCGACAAGATCCCGCTGACCCTGGTCGTCGAAGGCGAGGACAAGCACCGCGAAACCATTGAAGTCCATGCCGTGGCCCGTCCGCTGGGCGCCGCCTCGGCCCCGATGCCGGCGATGAAACACTAAGCCTGCCGCTGCACCCTTGAAAAGCCCGGTTCGCCGGGCTTTTTTGCGCCCGCCTGAAAGTTAAACGGTTGTTTGATATAATTCCATGCAATATTAAACAGCTGTTTAAATGATGGGAACGGCATGACCGAAGATAAAGAAAACGAACCGGCGCGCGCGCGCATCCTGCAGGCGGCGGCGGACCTGTTTGCCGACGAAGGCTACAAGGCGGCGTCCGTGCGCAGGATCTGCGAGGCGGCCAAGGTCAACGTGGCGATGGTCAATTATTACTTTCATAGCAAGGAGGAGCTGCACCTGGCCGCCTTCGACCATGCGCGCGAGCTGGCGCGGGCCTCGGCCGCCGACGTGGCCGCCGCCAGCGCGCGGGCGCAGCTGCCGCCCGTGGAACAGTTGCGCCTGGCCATCGAGGCGCTGGTGTCCGACATGCTGCGCTCGGGTCACGCATCGCTGTTCAGCCGCCTGGTGGCGCGCGAACTGATCGAGCCGACGGCCGCCATCCACAAGCTGGCCGAGCGCAATGTGCGTCCGCAGCACGCGCTGTTTACGGGCTTGATCCGTGGCGTGGTGGGGTCGGCCATGCCGGACGACGTGGTGCAGAAATGCGTGTTCAGCGTGATCGGCCAGGCCGTGTTCTATGCCCGTTCGCGCATCGTGCATGAGCTGGTGGCGCCGGAAATCACCTATGACGAGGCCGGCATCGCCAGCATCGCGCGCCATGTGTCGCGCTTTTCCCTGGCCGCCCTCGACGGCATGCGCCTTGAATTTGACGCTGCGCAGGTGCGCGCATGAAGGCCCGCAACCTGACCATGGTGCTGGCCGGCCTGGCCATGCTGGGCCCGTTCGCCACCGACACCTTCCTGCCATCGTTTCCCGCCATCAGCGCGCATTTCGACGTCAGCAGCGTGCTGGTGCAGCAAACCCTCAGCATCTACCTGGCCGCCTATGCCTTCATGACCCTGTTCTACGGCACCCTGTCCGACTCGTTCGGCCGCCGCCCCGTGATTCTCGCTTCGCTCCTGATCTTTGCAATCGGCTCCATCGGCGCCGCGTTTGCACCGAGCTTTGGCTGGCTGCTGTTCTTCCGCGGCATGCAGGGCGCTTCGGCGGGGGCGGGCAGGGTGATCGGGCAAGCCATCGTGCGCGACACCCTGTCCGGCGCGGCAGCGCAAAAGATGCTGGCCAATATCATGATGGTGTTCGGCATCGCGCCCGCCATCGCCCCCGTCATCGGCGGCTGGCTGCATGTGGCCTATGGCTGGCAATCGACGTTCGTCTTCACCTTTTCCGTCACCGTGCTGCTGGCGCTCGCTTGCCTGAAAGGTTTGCCGGAAAGTTTATCTATTGAACAACGTCAACCATTTCATCCCGGCAACATTGCGCGCAATTACTGGCTGGCGCTGCGCCACCGGACGTTCCTGCTGCGTTCGCTGGCCGTTGCCTTCGCCTTTGGTGGCTTTGCGCTGTACATCGCCTCGGCGCCGCATTTTATTTTGGAATTGCTGCGGCTGCCGGAAACGGCGTTTGGCTGGATGTTCATCCCCATGGTGGCGGGCCTGGTGGGCGGCTCGGCGCTGTCGGGCAAGCTGGCGCACACGGTGAAAAGCACCGTGCTGGTGCGCTGGGGCCTGCTGGCCATGGCGGCCACGGGCGCGCTCAACATCGCCTACAACCATTGGTTTGCGGCCAGCATCCCGTTCGCCGTCGTGCCCGTGATGCTGTATGCGTTCGGCATGTCGCTGGCCTTGCCGGGCATGACCATGTCCACGCTCGACATTTTTCCGCAGATGCGGGGCCTGGCCGCATCGCTGCAGAATTTCGTGCAGATGCTGGTGTTTGCGCTGGTGTCCGGTTTTGTCGCACCCTTGCTGTTCGACAGTGCTTTCAAGCTGGCGCTGGGGCAGGCTTCGGCCGTCGCGCTGGCCGCCGCATTCTGGTGGCTGGCCAGCCGCCAAGGGGCGGGGCAGGGCATTGGCAGGGTTGCCAAAACGGCATGAGCGGCCCTGGAAAAGGATGGCATGCTTTCTGCTTTGTTACACTGTGACAATCAGACCCCCGCCGCGGGCACGGCAGCACGCGCGCGGGTCTAAGCAGTTTTGCAACTTTACCTTTGGCTATCATGCACTTGATTAACTCCAGTTTGAACCACGCCTTGCGCGTGCCGCTGGCTGCGGAAATCCACTCGCGGCCGTTTTTGCAGCTCGACGCCCCCGAACTGATCACCCACCTGGCAGTGTATAAAGATGACAGCGCCGCGCCCGGTGCGTCGAATATGGCGGCCCAGCACGCCACGCTGGCGGCCCTGTGCACGCATTTCGGCGTCACGCCTCCCAACGCCGAAGCCAAGTATTTTTACTACGACTTCGGCCGCTTCCGCCTGAAATGGGAATGCCACACGGAATTTGCCACGTTTACCTTCGCCGAACATCCGGGCGCTGCCTTGCCCCTGGAGCAGGCGTTCGAGCGCATGCCCCTGGAACAGTTGCCGCAGCAATGGCTGGCGGGCTTGAAGGGCAAGCTGATGGTGGCCGCCCACGTGGTGCTGGAACAGGCAACGGAGCCGGCCGAAATCTTCATGCAGGGCCTGTCGCGCGTGTTCGAGGGCAATACCCTGGCCGGCAGCAAAGTGCTGCAGGGCGGCGAATTGTGGACGGATTTTACGATCCAGTCCGACGGCTTCAGCCGTTTCGTCATCCGCGACGCGGGCATGCGCGCGCAGCAGTCGGGCCGGCTGGTGCAGCGCGTGCTGGAAATCGAAACCTACCGCATGATGGCCTTGCTGGGCTTGCCCTACGCCATGCAGGCGGCGCCGTCGCTCAATGCCATCGAAAACGAGCTGGCCACCCTGGCCGCCGCCATGGTCGACACGGACGACGCGCCGGGAGCCGGCGATGATGGCGTGTCCGAGCAAGCTTTGCTTGACCGCATCACGCGCCTGGCGGCCCGCATAGAAAAATTGTCACTCGATAATAGCTACCGTTTTTCCGCCTCGAAAGCCTACATGGGCCTCGTCAAGGCGCGCATCGAGGAGTTGCGCGAAGTGCGCATCGAGGGCATCCCCACGGTCGAGGAATTCATGGACCGCCGCCTGACGCCGGCCATGAATACCTGCGAAGCGATGTCCAGCCGCCAGGAAGCCATGGCGCAGCGCATCGCCAACACCAACGACTTGCTGCGCACGCGCGTGGGCATCGTGCAGGAATTGCAAAACCGGCAAATCCTGCAATCGATGAACGCCCGCGCGGCCCAGCAGCTGCGCTTGCAGCAAGCGGTGGAAGGCTTGTCAGTGGCCGCCATCTCGTATTACGTGATCGGCCTGTTCAGCTACACGGGCAAGGCGGCCAAGGTGCTGGGCTTGCCCGTGAATCCGGAAATCCTCGTCGGCGCCCTGGTGCCCTTCGTGGCGGGCGCCGTCTGGCTGGGCTTGCGCCGCATGCACCACAAGCTGCACGCGGACTGAGCCGGGGATGCTCCGGCGGCGCGTACGCCGCGCGCCGCCAATCTTTGCTATCGTGCTGACCTCATTGTTTGCTACAAGGAAATTAGCGTGCTTGCCAAGGTTGGAGATATCTACAGTGTGTTTTCGCACAGGCTGCAGCAGTATGTGGCTTGCCAGGTCACGGCCATCGACGATGCTGCGTCCGGCAGCGCACCGCTGGCCGCCATTTTGCAGCTGGACTGGACGGGCGACGCCTTGCCCGATGCCGCGGCCGTGCAGGCGATGCGCCCGCTGGTGTGCGATTACTATTTCTGGAACAGCCGCCACGACCACAGCTTTGCCAATGCAAAAGTGCCGCGCCATTACACCCTGGTGGCCAATGTCGCGCCCCTGGTCGATGCGGCAGTGAAAAGCTACAGCGGCGGCTGGCACATGGGCGACAGCGTGTACCGCCAGCGCCGCTGGGAGCAGCTCGACCCGGCCAGGTGCCGGCGCTTCAAGGCGGCATCGAGCGAGGAAGTGATGGTCGGCGGCCAGGCCGTGCGCCAGAAGACGAGCCGCATCGGCGACGATATCCTGCAGGCGATCGGCGACCTGTCCGAACTGGACCGGCTGCCTTGCCTGACGACCATCGAGACGCGCCACGGCAGCGCGGCGCTGGCCGCCTACATCAACGGCAACCCCATCATCAACGAAGTGCAGTGGCAGTCCTCGACGGAGAGCGAACTCGACTTGCGCAACAGCAATGTCAGCCGCCTCGTCGTGCATGGCGCAGGCTTGCGCTCGCTGCGCCTGAATGAGGGTGTGAGCACCCTGATACTGAATGGCGCGCCGTCGGCCGCCCTGCGCATCGACGACCCGCATGCGGGGCGCTTCCTGCGGCTGCAGTTGTCCGGCGCCCTGGCGCCATTCCACGGCCTCGACCAGCTGGCGCGCCTGTCGCTGAGCGCGATGCCGGTGGTCGATTTCGACGCCGTGGCGCAGCGTTTCACCGTGCTGACGGACCTGACCGTGTGGGGCAAGCCGGGGCTGGCGTCGAACGTGGCCAGCATCGCCAGACTGGACCGTTTGCGCTCCTTCACCGCGTATGAACTGTTTGGCTACGGTGCCGATGACTTCCCCGCGCCGGCGCAGTTGCCGGCCTTGTCCAGCCTGTGCCTGGCCAGCCTGCCGGCCGACGCCGCCAAGGCCATCAAGGCCAGTTATAAAAAGGCGGCGGCGCTGGGTCTGGACTTGTCCGTGACGCGGCCGCGCAAGCCGGAATGGCTGGCGGAAAACCTGGACAATCCGTTCCGCGACTGGGATGGCCGCGCGCACATTGCGGCGGCCTATGCCAAAAAGGCCGCGCAGGCGTATAAAAAGCTGCTGGCCACGGCGCGCACGCTCGACGGCGCGAACGATGCCGGGACGGCGCAAGCCGCGGCGCAGGAGATGATCGCCGCCTACGTCGGCGTGTTCAACCAGATCGAACGGCGTTCCAGCGTCATCGAGACGGTGGAGCGCGACGAAATCTATGTGGCGCTGGAGCAGGTGCTGACGCAGGTGCCGCTGCCGGATGTGGCGGCGCTGTACGCCCTGTTCGACCGCCTGCGCGATTTTTAGTCAGGCATGGACTAGAAAAAAAGTTCTAGACATCGAGTTCTAGAATCGGTATTCTAGCGTCATGCTAAAAAATACCTCCACTCCCCATCCCACGGCCGCCGAACTGGATTTGCTGCGCATCCTGTGGCGGCGGGGTCCGTCCGACGCGCGTGCCGTGTACGACGCCCTGGCCGAAGAGCGTGCCGACGCCAGCTACGCCACCGTGCTGCGCCAGTTGCAATTGATGCATGGCAAGGGCTTGCTGAGCCGTGATGAAAGCCAGCGGCCGCAGCTGTATGCGGCCGTCGAGGCGCAGGAAAAGCTGCAGACCAGCTTGCTCAAGGACTTGATCGGCAAGGTGTTTTCCGGTTCCGGCAAGGCGCTGGTGCTGACGGCCCTGCGCGAGCACGTGAGCGACGCCGAACGCGTGGAAATTGAAAAGATCCTGCGTGGCGACAGGGACGGCGGCCAGCCATGAGCCTGCCCATCATGGATGCCTTCCTGCCCGCGCTGGGCTGGGTGCTGCTGTATTTCGTCTGGCAGGGCCTGTTGATCGGCGGCGTTGCCGCGGTGGGGCTGTGGCTGCTGCGCGCTGCGGGCCCGCGCTGGCGCTATGCGCTGTGCGCGCTGGCCCTGCTGCTGTGCCTGGGCATTCCCGCCGCGCACTTGCTGGCGCTGCTGCTGGACGGCGGGCCGGCGCAGGCCCGCGCATCCATGGCGGCGCTGCCCGCGTGGCGCTCCGCCGTCGCTGCCTGGCTGCCGGCCCTGGTGCTGGCCTGGAGCGCCGGCGTTGGCCTGATGAGCTTGCGCCTGTGCCTGGGCCTGGCCTGGGTCGGCAAGCTGCGCCGCCAGGCCGTGGCGGCGCCGGCCATCTGGCAGGCGCGCCTCGATGCGCTGGCCGTGCGCATGGGCTTGCGCCAGGCGCTGCCGCTCAAGCTGCATGYGGGGCTGTCCGGTCCCGTCACCCTCGGTTTCTGGCGTCCCGTCGTGCTCTTGCCCGTCGCCTTGCTGAGCGGCATGCCGGTGGCGCTGGTCGAAGCCTTGCTCGCGCATGAGCTGGCGCACGTGCGGCGCTGGGATTACCTGGTCAACCTGCTGCAAAGCGTGGCCGAGGCGCTGCTGTTTTTTCACCCCGTCGTCTGGTGGCTGTCGGCGCGCATGCGTGCCGAACGGGAGCAGGTGGCCGACGCGCTGGCCGCGCAGGCGCTGCAAGACCCGCAGCGGCTGGCCAGCGCGCTGCACGCCTTGTCCCTGCAGGCGGGGGCACTGCGCCAGCCAGGCCTGGCCATGTCGGCCCGGGGCGGGGCGCTGCTCACGCGCATCCGTTCCCTGATGGCGCCGGCGCCGGCCGCCAGCGGCTGGAAGCTGGCCGTGCCCGCCTTGCTGCTGGCCGGCGCCACCCTGCTGCTGCAGACGCAGGGCAAGCCGGCCGTCACGGCGGCGACGATTGCCGGCGCCGCTACCGCGATGCTGGACTTGCCCGTCAGCGCCAGGCACATGCTGGTGTTTGACGACAGCACGGGCCAGGTGCTGATGGCAAAAGACGCGGACGCCGTCGTGCCCATCGCCTCGATTACCAAGCTGATGACGGCCATGGTGGTGCTCGACGCGGGCCTCGATCCTGCCGAAACGCTGCGCATCGCGCGCGCCGACGGCGACTCGTCGCTGCAGCGCCGCAGCGTGCTGGCCGACGGCGTGGCCGTGTCGCGCGGCACGCTGTTGCAGCTGGCGCTGTTGCCATCCGAAAACCGCGCCGCCGCCGCGCTGGCGCGCACCTATCCGGGCGGCAACGCGGCCTTTGCGCAAGCGCTGCAGGCGAAGATACGCGCGCTGGGCCTGACGCGCACCACGCTGACGGACCCCGTCGGCAGTTCGCCAGCGAATACGTCGACGGCCAGCGAGGTGGCGAAGATCGTCGCGGCGGCGGCCCGCTACCCGGACATTGCGCGCATCACCAGCCACCCGCAAGCGAGCGTGGCCGTCGATGGCAAGTGGCGCACCCTGCACAACACCAACCCGCTCGTCGGCGGCAAGGGCTGGGACATTCTGCTGTCGAAAACGGGCAGCAGCCACGAGGCGGGCAGCTGCCTGAGCATGCGCATGCGCAGCGGCGGCAAGCACGTCACCGTGGTGCTGCTGGACGCCGACGGCGCGCAGCGGCGCTCGCTTGACGCCGGACACATCCGCGACACCCTGGCCGACAGGACCGGCCGCATGCATTGATACCCCCCGGGCGCGCCGCGCGGCGGCCGCCTTTCTTTTTTACACTCTGGAGATGAAGATGACACTATTGGCGAAGTTGATGCTGGCGACGGTTGCGACCATGTCGGCGGGCACAGGACAGGCGAAGACGCCCGCACCGGTGCAGGATACGCCTGTCGATTGCGACAGTTGCAAGGAATGGAATGCGCCCGTCAAGCCGTTCAATATCCATGGCAACAGCTGGTATGTGGGCACGGCCGGCCTGTCCGCCGTGCTGGTGACGGGGCCGCAGGGCCATATCCTGCTCGACGGCGCGCTGCCGCAGTCGGCGCCCCTGATCATCGACAATATCAAGGCGCTCGGTTTCCGCATCGAGGATGTGAAGTTCATCCTCAATTCGCACGCGCACTGGGACCATGCGGGCGGCATTGCCGCGCTGCAGCGCGCCAGCGGCGCCACCGTGGTGGCCAGCGCCTCGGGCGCACTGGGGCTGCAAAGCGGCACGAATGGCAAGGATGACCCGCAATACCAGGCCAACCCTGTCGTGCATGTGGCCAAGGTGCACAAGGTCAAGGTGGTGGGCGAGGGCGATACCGTCAAGGTGGGACCGTTGACCTTGACGGCCCGCATGACGCCCGGCCACACGCCAGGCGGCACGACATGGACGTGGACGTCGTGCGAAGGCCAGCGCTGCCTGAACGTCGTGTATGCGGACAGTCTGAACCCGTATGCGAGCGGCGATTTTACTTACACGGGCAAGGGCGGGGGCAAAGGCAGGACGCCGGACGTCTCGGCCGCGTTCGAAGCGAGCATCGCCAAGGTGGCTGCCTTGCCATGCGACATCATCATCCCCGTGCATCCGGGCACGACGGACGTGCTGGGCAAGGCGGCCAGGCGCAACGGCACGGATAACCCCCTGGTCGACGCCAACGCCTGCCGCGCTTATGCGGCCGAAGCGGGCGGCTTGCTGGCCAAGCGCCTGGCGAAGGAACGGGGCGAGGCCGCGCCGGCCGCCGATGCGGCGCACGTCCACTAAACCGCTGTCGCGTGGGGAGGCTACTGCGTCGGCTGGCCCGGCGCGGCCTTGTGCAGGCGGTTGACGAACACGGTCATTTCCTTGACGGCTTGCAGGTCGCCCTGCTTGCGCGCCACCGCCAGGCCGGTCGTCCAGGCGGCCTCGGCCTCATCGGGCCGCCCCAGCTGCCGCAAGGCCTTGCCCAGCAGCTTCCAGGCGGCCGAATAGCCGGGCTGTTGCACCGTGGCGTGCGCCAGGTGGACGGCGGCTTGCCCGGCGTCGTTCTCTTTCAGGCAGGCATCGCCCAGGCCAAAGCGCAGCAGGGCGTTGTCGCGTCCCTCGGCCAGCATTTTTTCCAGCTTTTCACGCATGTCTCGCTCCATTAATATACAAGTTAATTCTTGCATATTAATGCCTGGGGCGTTTGTCCGCAAGCCTGCTCCGGCCTTGCTGCCGATGCCCGAACTCTGCTTTCCCGGCCGCGCGCTTGCCCCTTGCAGGCGCGCGTCGCGGCAGGAGGGGGCTATTTCTGAGGCCTGCCTATTTGCAATACAGCCTGTCGATGCTGTGCGCCGACGCCAGGTAATGCCGCGTCTGCCACGTAATCGCCACGCGGTAGGCGCAGGGCGGGTCGAGCGCCACGTTGACGGGGAAGCCGCCATTGTTGCCCGATAAATGCGGGCCGCCGGCCCCGCCGCGGAACAGATAATTGCCCGGTGGCGGAGGCGGCGTGAAACTGGCGGCCGGCAGCGGCGGCGGCGGGTGCGCGATGCCGTTGTTATTGGAAATCGTGATATTGAAAAAGCGCAAATGCGGATGGTCTATCGTGTACAGGATATGCACGAGGCCGCCCGCGATGGGGTTGCAGGCATTGCTGCGCAACTCTTCCAGGTCCAGCGCGACGATGACGGCTGAATTGTCGAAGACGATGGAGTCGAGCCCGTCCGTGGCCACCAGTGCCAGGGTGTTGCCGTCGCGCACTTCGAAGCCCAGGCGGTAGCGGCGTATCGGTTCGCTCTCGGCCGCCGTCAGGCTGCGGCCCGCGTCGAGGATGGGCAAGCCGCCCGGCAGCTTGGCCGGATGCAGGCTGGTGATGGCGGGGGTGTTGATGGTCAGCAAGTCGAACGTGCGCAGGAAGATGTTGGGCGCCACGTTGACGACGGCCGTCGTGCCGTCGCGCATGTCCACGGTGACAGGCTTGCCGTCCACCCGTATCCACCCGCCCGGTTTCAGATCGCCCGCATTGATGATGACCTGCGCCGAGTCGGCCAGGCCCAGTCCGTTCGTATAAAACACATAGCCGACGAGCGTGCCGAGAATTTGCGTGAGCGGCGCCAGGCTGGCCGGGGCCACTGCGGGCAAGGCAGTCGGGTCGTCGCTGCCGCCCGGCCACGTCCATTCGCCGATGAGGAAGCGGTATTCGAGCGGGTTGGCGGGGATGGCGCTGTTGCGCAGCGGGCAATTGCCCTTCAGGGTCACGCCGCCGCCGAACACGTAGGAGGCGCCCGCGCCGCCCGCATAGCCTTGCGCGGAAAAGCCTGCCGGCGAGGGAAACGGGGGGATGTCGAACACTTCCACCTGCTGCCAGTGGGGCACGCCTTCGACGTCGGGCGGCAAGACCTCTTTCGAGCACAATTCGACGCAGAAACAGTGGCCCACGTTTTCGCGCCCTGGCTGGCGTCCGTCGGCCTGGGTTTCCGACAGGATGGTCACGCCGCCCAGCTGCGCCGTGAAATACACGTCCGGCCCGCTGGTAAATTCCACGTTGATGAACGGCGAAAACGGCGTGAGCGTGAAGTCGGACGTCAGGTAATCGATGCGAAAGCGGCCGCTGGCGTCCGTGACGGCGTCGCCCAGCGCATCGTCCTGCAGCCAGTCCGCGTCGAACGCGCGCACGGTGGCGCCGGCGATCGGCGTTTGCGGCGCGGCGCAGGTACGCAGGCGGCCGCAGATGGTCCAGGCGCCGAAACGGGCGCGCACCAGGCACCAGAAGCGTTGCGGCAGGCAATAATCCCAGACGGCAAGGAAATCGTTGTCGACCTGGCGCCAGCGGGGCTGGAGGGTGGTGATGGAAAACTGCAGCGGCACGGGGTCTTTCGGCCCAGGCTTGAGGTGGGGCACGGTGGGACACAGCACGTCGACTTCGACGGCCTCGCCGTGGTAGTCGCCTTCCAGGGTGAAACTGTAGTTGCCGTCCTCGTCCGTGCGCGCTTCGGCCAGCAGGAAGGGCGCTTTCGCCTGCACTTCCTCGTCCGTGAGGATGGCGAAGGTTTCCTTGGCGCTGGCCACGGCCAGGGCCGTGACGTTTTGCGTGTCGCGCGGCCGGTACAGGCGCACGATCACGTGCGACAGCGGTTCCGGACATTCGGCACAGATCAAGCCGCACAGCTTGCCCCGCAGGATATAGGCCATGATGGTTCTCCAGCTCGGTTGGACAGTTGCGCCGCTCGCAATGGCGGTGCTGTTACCAAGCTAGCAAATGGATAGCCTTTGGGCTTGATCCTGCGTAAAGGAGTGGCTATTTAATCAGTGCCAATACCTCGCGGAAACGCGGATGCTTGCAGTCGCGCAACCATTCAAAGGCCAGCATTTCGACCGTCACCAGATGTGCGCCCAGCTTGCCGAGGCGGGCCAGCGCCGCGTCGCGGCTGGCGGCCTGGCGCGAGCCGACGGCGTCGATGGCGATGATGACCTCATAGCCAAGCGCGAGCAGGCCGATGGCTGTCTGCAGCATGCACACATGGGCTTCGCAGCCCGTGACGACGACCTGTTTTCGGCCTGGCGGCAGGATGTCCTGCAAGCCATCAAAACAGGCGCCGAAATGCGTCTTGTGCAAGGTCCGTTCGCACAGGGCGGCGATCTCGTCCACGTTGGGCCCCAGTCCCTGGCGGTTTTGTTCCGTGCCCAGCACGGGCACGCCGAGCAGGCGCGCGATCCTGGCCAGGCGCAGGTTTTGCGCCAGCACCAGGCCGGCGTCGTGGATGGCCGGCATCAAGCGGCCTTGCAGGTCGACAATGACCAAAACGGCCTGGTTTGCATCTATCAGCATGGCGATCTCCTGAAACACCTGCCAAAACCTGCTGCGCGTCGGTAGTCGCGGCCTGCGATGCTCACTGTACCTTCGTACAGTTGCGCGTCTCGACCACAACTCCCTTCCGCTCGCTACGGTTTTATCAGGCGTTGTTAGTAATTAATATGTGGCGACAGTGTAGCGCGCCGCAGTGTGCTCAAGTTGGCCAGCTGGGCATGGCCGTCTCGCCCATCAGATAGGCGTGATTCAAATCGATGGCGCCGCGCAGGTAGTTCCACAGGGCGCTGACGCGGGCAATGTTGCGCCGCTCGCTAGGTGAAATCATCCAGAAAGAGCGCACGAGGTCGATGTCGCCGTCGAGCACGGGCACCAGTGCATTCGACTGCTGCGCCACGAAGCAGGGCAGTATCGCCAGCGCCTGGCCCGCGCGCGCCGCGTGGTACTGGGCGATCACGCTGGTGCTGCGGAACGCGCGCAGCGAGTCGGGCGCCACATTGTCCATGTAGCGCAGTTCCGCGCTGAAGACCAGGTCGTCCACGTAGCCGATGATCGGGTGCTGCGCCAGCTGCGCCACGCTGGTGATCGGCGCGTGGCGCGCCAGGTAGCCTGGCGTGGCGTACAGTTTCAGCCGGTAGTCGGACAGCTTGGTCACCACGTAGGGGCCGGACAGGGGCCGTTCGATGGAAATGGCCACGTCCGCCTCGCGCTTGGACAGGCTGACGAAACGGGGCACGGCGATCAGGTCCACGCTGATGTGCGGATAGCGGCCGCAAAACTGCGCCAGGTGGGGCGCCAGCACGACGGCGCCGAAGCCTTCCGTGGCGCCCAGGCGCACCTGGCCCGACAGCAATCGGTTGTGTTCACCCAGTTCCTCGGTGGCGGCAAACACCGTGCTTTCCATCGTTTCCGCGTATTCCATCAGGCGGTGGCCCTCGGGCGTCAGCTGGTAACCCACGTAGTTGCGGTCGAACAGCTGCGTGCCCACCTGCTCCTCGAACTTGCGCATGCGCCGCGACACGGTGGAATGGTCGATGCCCAGCTTTTTCGCCGCGTCGACGAGCCCCGCGCTGCGCGTCAGTTCCAGAAATACCCGTACATTGTCCCAATCGAGCATGGCCATTCCTCTCTGTGCATTTTTGCAAAGGAATTATGCATTAATTTCACTTGAGTGCATATTTTTACACATGCAGAATGCATCTACACCTATAAGAAAACCCGTTCACCTGGAGACACGCATGAAAAAAACCGTTCTGGCCATGGGCGCGCTGGCGCTCGCCCTTTCCTTTGGCGGCGCGCACGCGCAGATTTCCGATGGCGTCGTCAAGGTCGGCATCCTGACCGACATGTCCGGCCCGTATTCGGCCATGGGCGGGCGCGGCTCCGTCGTCGCCAGCCAGATGGCCGTCGAGGATTGTCTGAAAGCCGAATGCAAGGGCATGAAGATCGAAATCCTCTCGGCCGACCACCTGAACAAGGCCGACATCGCCGCCTCCAAGGCGCGCGAATGGATAGACCGCGACAAGGTCGACGCCATCGCCGATCTCACCAATTCCTCGGTGGCCCTGTCCGTGCAAAAGCTGATGAAGGAGAAGGGCGGCATCGCCATGTTCAGCGGCCCGGCCACCACGCGCCTGACGAATGAAGACTGCTCGCCGAACGGCTTCCACTGGATGTTCGACACGTATTCGCAGGCGGCCGGCACGGCGGCGGCATTGACGAAACTCGGGCAGAAATCGTGGTATTTCGTCACCGTCGATTACGCCTTCGGCCATTCGCTGGAAAAGGACGCCAGCGAAGTCGTCAAGCGCAACGGCGGCACGGTGCTGGGCGCCGTGCGCCATCCGCTGAACGCCTCCGACTTCTCATCCTTCCTGGTGCAGGCGCAAGGCTCGAAGGCGCAGGTGATCGGCCTGGCCAACGGCGGCGCCGACACGGTGTCGGCCATCAAGCAGGCGCGCGAATTTCGCATCGGCAGCGGCAAGGACCAGCGCCTGGCCGCCTTGCTCGTGTTCCTCTCCGACGTGCATGCGCTGGGGCTGGACACGGCCCAGGGCCTCGTCTATGCGGACGGCTTTTACTGGGATTTCGATGACCGCAGCCGCGCCTTTGCCAAGCGCTTCGAGGCGCTCAACAAGGGCGCCAAGCCGACCATGGTGCAGGCGGGCGTGTATTCGAGCGTCTACCACTACCTGAAATCGGTGGCGGCGGCGAAAAGCGACGATTCGAAGATCGTCGCCCAGAAAATGCGCGAGCTACCCATCAAGGATGCCGTCATGAACAACGCCTCGATCCGCCCCGACGGCCGCGTCATCCACGACATGTACCTGGTGCAGGTCAAGACCCCGGCCGAATCGAAGGGCGCGTGGGACTACCTGAAAGTGCTGTCCACCATTCCCGCCGACCAGGCGTTCAAGCCTATGGATGCGGCGGCGTGCAATCTCGTTAAAAAATAGTCACGGAGCCAAACAAATGAACCAAGCCCTCACCTCAGTTCCCGCCATCCCCCTGCACATCGCCGGCAAGCATCACGCCTCGACCAGCACGGAGTGGCGCGACGTCGTCAACCCGGCCACGCAGGAAATCGTCGCCCAGGTGCCGTTTTCCACGCCCGAGGAAGTGAATCTGGCCGTCGCCACAGCCAGGGAAGCCTTTAAAACGTGGCGCAACACGCCGCTGGCGGCGCGCATGCGCATCATGCTCAAGTACCAGCAGTTGATCCGCGACAATATCGGCGCCCTGGCCGAACTGATCACGCGCGAGCACGGCAAGACCTTGCCCGATGCGGAAGGGGAGGTGATGCGCGGCCTGGAAGTGGTGGAGCATGCGTGCTCGATCGCCACCCTGCAGCTGGGCGAAATCGCGGAAAACGCGGCCACCGGCGTCGATGTCTACAATATCTACCAGCCGCTGGGCGTGGGCGCCGGCATCACGGCATTCAATTTTCCCGTCATGCTGCCGTGCTTCATGTTCCCCATCGCCATTGCCTGCGGCAATACGTTTGTGCTGAAACCGTCCGAGCAGGACCCGTCCTCGACCATGTACCTGGTCGAGCTGATGTACCAGGCGGGCTTGCCGGCGGGCGTGCTGAACGTCGTGCATGGCGGCGCCGACGTCGTCAACATGCTGTGCGACCATCCCGACATCAAGGCTGTCTCCTTCATCGGCTCCACCCACGTGGGCACGCATGTGTACCGCCGCGCCAGCGAAGCGGGCAAGCGCGCGCAATCGATGATGGGCGCGAAAAACCATTGCGTGGTGCTGGCCGACGCCAACAAGGAGCAGGCCATCAATAACCTGATCGGCGCCGCGTTCGGCGCGGCCGGCCAGCGCTGCATGGCCAATTCCGTCGTCGTGCTGGTGGGCGAGGCCCGTTCCTGGCTGCCGGAAATCGTCGCCCGCTCGCAGGCCCTGAAAGTGGGGCCGGGCAGCGACCGCACGGCCGACCTGGGACCGATGGTGTCCAGGGCCGCCATGCAGCGGGCGGAAAAGCTGATCCAGGCGGGCGTGGACGAAGGCGCGCAGCTGCTGCTCGACGGCCGCGGCCGCAAGGTGGCCGGTTACGAGGGCGGCAATTTCATGGGCCCGACGATATTTTCGAAGGTGGCGGCGTCGAACTCCGTCTATACGCAGGAGATTTTCGGCCCCGCCATGTGCGTCGTCGAAACCGATACGCTCGACGAAGCGATCGCTTTTATTAACGCCAACCCGAACGGCAACGGCACCTCGATCTWCACCGCCTCCGGCTGGGCGGGGCGCAAGTTCCAGAACGAGATCGACGTGGGGCAGGTGGGCATCAACGTGGCCATTCCCGTGCCCGTCGCCTATTTCAGCTTCACGGGCTCGCGCGCCTCGAAACTGGGCGACCTGGGCCCGAACGGCAAGCAGGCCTTGTACTTCTGGACGCAGACCAAGACGGTCACGGCGCGCTGGTTCGCCCCGGACGACGGCGGCAGCGGCGTCAACACCACCATTGCGATGAAATAAGGAGACGGCGATGAGCGCAAATATCGTTTTCATCGGCCTCGGTAACATGGGCCTGCCCATGGCGCAAAATCTGGTGCGCGCCGGCCATGCGGTGACGGGCTTCGATTTGCTGCCGGCCAGCGTGCGCCAGTTCGCCGACGGCGGCGGCCTGGTGTCCGACGACCAGGCCGCGGCGATTGCCGCCGCCGACATCGTCATCACCATGCTGCCGGCCAGCCGCCACGTGCTGGGAGCCTACCTTGGCGACACTGGCATCCTGGCGCAGGCGCGGCGCGGCACCCTGCTGCTCGACTGCTCGACGATTTCCACCGAGGCGGCGCGCCAGGTGGGCCGCGCGGCACAGGAGAAGGGCATGCCCATGCTGGACGCGCCCGTCTCGGGCGGCACGGCGGGCGCCACCAACGGCACCCTGACCTTCATGGTCGGCGGCGAAGCGTCCGCGCTGGCGGCGGCGCGGCCTTATTTGGAGATCATGGGCAAGGCCATCTTCCACGCGGGCGGCTCGGGCAGCGGCCAGGCGGTCAAGATCTGCAACAACATGCTGCTGGGGATTTTGATGATCGGCACCAGCGAAGCGATACGCCTGGGCGTGGCCAATGGCCTGGACGCCAAGGTAGTGTCGGACGTGATGGCGAAAAGCTCGGGCCGCAACTGGACCCTGGAAGTGTATAACCCGTGCCCGGGCGTGGCCGAGAACGTACCCGCGTCGCGCGGCTACACGGGCGGCTTCGGCGTCGACCTGATGCTCAAAGACCTGGGACTGGCCATGGAAAGCGCCGAGGCGTCGGGTGCCAGCGTGCCGCTGGGCGCCCTGGCGCGCACGCTGTATGACATGCACAGCAAGGCGGGGGCGGGCGGGCTCGATTTCTCCAGCATCTACCAGCTGCGGGACACGCCGGCGTAAGGCAGCTGTCGTGGCGATGGCGCTCCTGCGGGAGCGCTTTTTTTTTGTTTGCCGCAATCCTAATGTGCATGCTATCAGGAGGTTAAGAATATACAATCAGCAACTTGATTGAGTGCAAGATTAATGCTGCAGATCTGGATGCCGATAGCGAAAAACCCTGCCCGGCAAGGGCCTTGATGAACAGGAAAGACGGATCACCCGATGTTTAAAAAAATACTGGAACTGGCGCAGGGCATAGTGGGCGTAGCAGGCCTGGATGAGCATGCGCAGTTGAAAAAGGGCCTGCGCGGCCTGGCGCAGATATCGCCTGCGCTGTGGGAGCGCGCCTGCGAGTTTGTCTGCGAGGGAAGGCAGGAAAGCGTGCTGCTCGATTTGCCGGCGGCGGCGCCGCGCGGCGGTGACTTGCTGGGCAAGCCAGGGCGCCTGTACTCGCATTTTTATACCCATAACATGCATAACAAGGATGGCGCGCTGGCCAATGAAAGCCTGCGCCACCGCCACCAGTTTTATGCCCAGTCGGATGCGGCGGCGCTGGACGCGGCGCTGCTGGTCCGCCTGGGCAAGCTGCTGCAGGCCGCCGACGGGGGCGATTTGCTGGAGCGCACCGGCGCCGCGGTGCCGCAGTGGCTCGACTATCTGCTCGGCGATGCGCTGTTCGCCAGTTTTTCCGAGACCCGCGCGCAGGCGACCACGGTCAACCGGCGCGGCTGGGACGTGGCGCTGCTGGCGCGCCTGCTGGCCGCCGATGGCGAAGCGGAAGAAGGCGCGCTGCAACTGGTGTTCGAGCGGCGCGAATTGAGCGAGTACGTGCGCGATAACTGCCTGCAGCGCCTGCTGGCGCCGGGCGCGCTCGACGCTTACATGCTCGCGCATGCCGCGCAGGTGGAGCAGTTGCCGGCGCTGCTGTCGGCCAGCGGCAAGGCGCAGCTGGCCAGACGCCTGGGCGCCACGCCCGCGCTGGCCGAAGCCTTTGCCGCCGTGCTGGTGCGCCTGGCCGTCGACGGCGGCAAGAGCGTGCGGGCCGAAGCGGCACCCCATCTGGCGGCCATCCCGCAGGAACGCAGGATCGCCTTGCTGCAGCATTGCCTGTTGACGGGCAAGACGGACGAGCGGGTGCAGGCGGCCGAGTTGCTGGGCCGTGGCCTGGGCCCGCAGCAGGGGGCGCTGCTGGAACAGGCGCTGGCGCTGGAAACGAGCAAGCCGGTGCAGGCGGCCATCCGCAACGCCTTGTCGTGGCTGGGCGCGGCAAGCGATGCCGGCGCGGCGGAACAGCCCGTGCCGCCGTTGCCGCCCGTGCCGCCGGCGGCGCGCCTGGGCGACGCCGCGCTGCATCTGCTGCAGGCCAACCATGCGGCACTGCTGGAAAAGTACCGCGCCGAAGCACGGCAGGAGCGCGAAGACAACCAGCACGCCAAGCACAAGTACGAGTGGCATCAGGAGCGCCTGAAACGCTTTGAGGCGATCAAGCCTGCCTACATGGACGCGGCCATCCGCGTGTTCAATGGCGAGGCAGCGAAGGGCGAGGCGCAGCCCCTGAAAAACAACCAGATGCGCGAACCGGTCGAGTTGCAGGGCAAGCTGGCCGCCTTGCCGGAGTTCGGCGTGGCGCACATGGCGCGCTGGCTGCTGGCCACGCAGCGCAACAGTCTTTACTTCTGGCAAGATGACTTCTTCCAGCAATGGCTGGCGCGCCAGGACCTGGCCACGTTCGACCTGCGCCTGCTGGCGCGCGCCATGCGCGAGGCCGGCGACGAGCATGACAGCGTGGCCATGCTCTGCCTGGCCAGCAACTGGTGGGGCGCCAAGCCGCAGCAGGTGCTGGCGGCGGACATGGTGTGGCCGCTGTTCGCGGAACGCCCCGAACTGATCGACCAGGGCCTGGGCTTGCGCGCCGTCGAAAGGCGCCAGGGCGTGCTGCCCGAGCTGGGTGCCACGCTGGAAGTGCTGGCCACCTTTCCGGTGCTGCCGCTGCAATGGCTGCCGCGCGTGATGGAGATTGCGCTGGGAGAAGGCAAGCAGCACCGCGCCAGCGCGCAGCAGGCGCTGGCCAGCTTGCCCGATATCGGCAAGCGCGTGGCCGAAGCGCTCGGTTCCGGCAAGCAGGACATGCGCATCGGCGCCGCGCGCTGGCTGGCCGACCTCGATTACCGCGCCGCCATCCCGGCGCTGTACCAGGCACTGGACAAGGAGACGCGCGAAACCGTGATCGCGGCGCTGCTGACGGCGCTGGAAAAACTGGGCGAAGACTTGAGCCCGCGCCTGTCGCCCGGAATACTGCTGGCGGCCGCGCGCAAAGGCCTGAAGGGCAAGGCGCCCGTCGGCCTGGCCTGGTTCGTCTTCGAAGCGCTGCCCGCCTGCCACTGGCGCGATGGCACGCCTGTCGACGCCGACATCATCCGCTGGTGGGTGGTGCTGGCCTGTAAATTGAAGGAACCGGGCGGCAATGCCCTGCTGCTGCGCTATCTGGGCCTGCTCGACGACGCCGGCCGCGCCGCTCTGGGCGAGACGGTGCTGCGCCTGTTCATCACCGAGGATTTGCGCGGTCCCAGCCTGGAGGTGGCGACCGCCGAAGCGCAGGCGCGTGCGCCGCAGGCCTACCAGAGCTACCAGGATCTTGCCAGGCGCTATCCCGAGCATTATGCTATGGAAGGCAAGATGACCGAAGAGCAGGTATTCGATCAGATCCGCCGCAACAAGATGGCCGAGTACCTGGGCAGCGCCATCGGCGAGAAGGGCATCCTGGCGCTGGCTGCCCATACGCCTGGCCATGTGGCGGTCAGCCTGCTGCAAGCGTATATGCGCGACCATTACCCGCGCCGCGCGCAGATCGAAGCGATGCTCGACGGCCTGGCCGACGGCTACGACCCGGCCGTCATCCAGTTACTGCTGGGTATCGCGCGGCGCTACCGCACCGCTTCGGTGCAGGAAAAGGCGCGCCTGCTGGTCGAACGCATCGCCCAAGGCAAGGGCTGGAGCCAGGACCAGCTGGGCGACCGCACCATTCCTGCTGGCGGCTTTGACGACAGCGGCCGGCTCGAACTGTCGTATGGCGAGCGGGTCTTCCATGTGACCCTGGACGGCGCCATGAAGCCGCGCTTGCACAACGCGGACGGCAAGGAGATCAAGGCCTTGCCCGAGCCGCGCCAGGGCGAGTCTCCGGACATGGTCAAGGAGGCCAAACAGCAGCTGTCCGTGTGCAAGAAAGAACTCAAGCAGGTCATCGCCATGCAGACGGCGCGCCTGTACGAGGCCATGTGCGCGGGACGTGTCTGGCCGGCGCAGGAGTGGCGCGACTACCTGCTTGGCCATCCGATCGCGGGCCGCCTGGTGCAGGCGCTGGTGTGGATCAGGGAGGCCGACGCAGGCCGCACTTTGCTGCGCCCCAGCGATGATGGCAGCCTGCTCGACGCGGACGACGAGGAAGTCGCCCTGAACGAAGGCAGCCAGCTGCGCCTGGCGCACGCCTCGCTGCTGGATGCGGCGCAGATCGCCGCCTGGCAGCGTCATTTCAAGGATTACAAGGTCAAGCCCCTGTTCGAGCAGCTGGCGCACCAGTTGCCCGACGCCGCGCTGATGGCGGGCCGACAGATCGCCGACCGCGAAGGCTGGGTGGGCGATACCTTCGGTCTGCGCGGCGCCTTCGGCAAACAAGGCTATCAGCGCGGCCCGGCCGAGGATGGCGGCGTCTTTACCGAGTATCACAAGGATTTTGCCAGCGCCGGCCTGCGCGCGGTGATCGAATTTTCCGGCAGCAGCCTGCCCGAGGAGCTGATGGCGGCCGCCCTGAAAACGCTGCAGTTCTATCCGCTGCCGCGCTCCTGGCGCGACGAGGCGGTGGCGCTGGCCGACGTGCCGCCGGTGCTGCTGGCCGAGACCTATGCCGATTATCTGGCGGTGTCGAAGGCGTGCAGCGGCTATGATGCGCAGTGGGAAAGTAAAATGCCGTGGTAAGGCAGGAGAGCAAAATGATGACTGAAAAAGATAACGACAGCCAGGTGGTGCGCCGCAGCGCGGAACAGCGCTATGCCAGCGAGCTGGAACGCTTGAAAGCTGCCGATGCCGATGCGCGGCCGGAGGGATGGCGGCTGTCGCCGCGCGCCGTGCGCCGGTTTATCCTTGGCGACGCGGCGCTGCAGGTGAGCCGCAAGTTCTATGGCGACGACCCGCTGGTCGACCGTGCCATCGTCACCCTGATGGGGCACCAGGGGCTGATGCTGGTGGGGGAGCCGGGCACGGCCAAGTCGCTGCTGTCCGAATTGCTGGCCGCGGCCATCAGCGGCGACTCCGCGCTGGCGATACAGGGAACGGCCGGCACCACCGAAGACCATATCAAGTATTCGTGGAACTATGCCTTGCTGCTGGCCGAAGGGCCGAGCCGGCGCGCGCTGGTGCCGTCGCCGCTGTACCAGGGCATGGAGGCGGGCAAGCTGGTGCGCTTTGAGGAAATCACGCGCTGCGCGCCCGAGATGCAGGATGTGCTCATTTCTCTGATGTCGGAAAAGCAGATGATGATCCCGGAACTGGGCGGCGACGCGCGCGTGCATGCGCGGCGCGGCTTCAACATCATCGCCAGCGCCAACTTGCGTGATCGCGGCGTGCATGAAATGTCGTCGGCGCTGAAGCGCCGCTTCAATTTCGAAACCGTCAAGCCGATCCGCGACCATGGTTTTGAAGTCGAGCTGGTGATGCAGCAGCTGCGGCGGGAGCTGGACGCCATCGGCGCCACCGTCGTTGTCGGGCGCGCGGTCGTCGAACTGCTGGTGACCACGTTCCAGGAACTGCGCGCCGGCCAGACCCGCGAAGGCACGGCCATCAAGACGCCGGAAGCGGTAATGTCGAGCGCCGAGGCGGTCAACCTGGTCTATGCGGCCTCGCTGGAGGCGCTGCATTTCGGCGACGGCACCTTGCGCCCGCGCGAACTGGCCAACCAGCTGCAGGGCGTGGTCCTGAAGGACAATGCCGACGATATCAAGCGCGTGCGCCATTATTTCGACACGGTGGTGCGCGAACGTGGCCGCCGCGACGATTTGTGGAAAAGCTTCGGCGATGCGGCCCGCCAGTTATGGCTGTAGCGCTGCCGGACTTGCCGGCCGGCGTGGCTGCCGCCCGCGCCAGGCTGTTCGAGCATGGCCTGTACTTTGCGCCGCTGCGCCATCATAGCCCGGCGTGCGCCTATGCATTGCAGGCGCTGCTGCGCGAGGTGCGCCCGGCCGCGGTGCTGATCGAGGGGCCGGAAAGCTTCACGGACATGCTGCCCCTGCTGCTGGACGAGCGCACGCGCCCGCCCGTGGCGCTGTTGTGCCAGACGCCGGCGGCAGGCAAGGAGGGCGCGCGCGCGCAATCGGCGTTTTTCCCGTTCTGCGATTACAGCCCCGAATGGGTGGCGCTGCGCGAGGGGGCGGCCATGCAGGCGCAACTGGCTTTCATCGACCTGCCGTGGCAGGCGCGCGCGGACAATCCAGACGCGCAGCCTGATGCCGAGGCGCGCAGCCTGATGGCCGAGCGCTACCTGGCCCACAGCGCTTATCTGAACGCCCTGGCCGCGCGGGCGGGCTGCCGCGACCAGGACGAACTGTGGGATCACCTGTTCGAGGCGCGCTCGCGCGCCGCGCTGGCGGACTGGCGCAGCTTGTTTGGCGACGTGTTTTCGTATTGCGCCATGGCCCGCCTCGATTACGAGCCGGCTGTGCTGGAAGCGGAAGGCAGCCTGCCGCGCGAGCGGCACATGGCGGCGCATATCGCCCGCTGGCGCAAGCAGGTAGACGGCCCCGTGGTGGTGGTCACTGGCGGCTTTCATACGAGCGCGCTGATCGAGCTGCTGGACGCCGGACTCACGCCCGCCAAGCCAGCCGCTGCCGCGGCCAGCTGGCTGATACGCTACAGCTTCGAACGGCTCGACGCCTTGAACGGCTACGGCGCAGGCATGCCGTCGCCCGCCTACTATCAGGCCGTATGGGATGCCTTGCAGTCGTCGGCGGACGTCGATCACCAGCTTGCCGTCGCCGTGGACCAGTTGACCAGGCTGGCCCAGCACAGTCGTGCGCGTGGCTTGCACGAGCGTATCTCCACGGCGGAAGTGCAGGCGGCCATGCTGCAGGCGGCCAGGCTTGCGGCCTTGCGCGGCCATGCGGGGCCGGGACGCCAGGACGTGCTTGACGCCATGCGCTCCTGCTTTGTCAAGGGCGCCGTCGACGACGGCACGCAAGGCTTGTTTGACGACGTGCGGCGCCAGATGACGGGCAGCCGGCTGGGCGACGTGCCGCCGTCTGCCGGCTCGCCGCCGTTGGTGGCCGATGCGCGCGCGGCCGCGCGTCGTCATGGCCTGCGCCTGGATGACGGCGACCAGCGGCTGGCGCGGCTGGATTTGTACCGCAAGGAGCGTCACCGCCGGCGCAGCCGGTTTTTTCATCTGATGCAGTATCTCGATACGGGCCTGGCGCGCTGGCAGGGCGGCCCGGATTTCATGGCCGGCAGCCGGCTGGAATTGCTGTTCGAGGAATGGACGTATGCGTGGACACCGCTGGTCGAAGCGCGCCTGATCGAACTGGCGGCCGATGGCGCTACCCTGGCCGAGGTGGCGCTGGCGCGGCTGCTGCGCGAAGAGCAGGCGCTGGGCGCCGCGGGCCGGGCCCGTTCGGCCGGCAGCGCCGCGGCCCTGCTGGTGCGCGCCTGCCTGGTGGGATTGCATGCGCGTCTGCCCGGCTTGCTGGACCTGTTGTCGCGCCATCTCGATGAGGATGCCGATTTTGCTTCCGTCATCGCCTGCGGCCATGCGCTGGTGACCCTGTGGCGCGCGCGCGAGCCGCTGGACGTGCGCGAGCATCCCGGCGTGCTGGCGCTGATGCGGCGTGTCTGGCCAGCCGCGCTGTTCCTGCTGCCTGGGCTGGCTGACACGGCGATGGACGGGGAAAGCGCGCAAGTGGCGCAGTTGCTGGCTTTGCGCGAATTTGGCCGCGCCGCGTGCAGCGCCTTGCCGGCCGGAGAGGCAGGCCTGGCCTTCGAGGCTGGCGATCTGCACCAGCGCCTGCGGGCCCTGACGGCCACGCGTGGCTGCGCGCCCGGTATCTGCGGCGCTGCCGCCGCGCTGCTATTTCTCGATGGCGCCTGGGGTGAACAGGATGTATCGCGTTTGCTGGAACAGCGCTTCGGCGTCGGCGCCACGCCGCAGGACGCCGTGCGTTTCCTGTCGGGGCTGATGGCTGCCGCACCTGAACTGCTGTTGACGCAGCCGGGACTGCTGCGCAGCTTCAATTCCCTGGTCGGCAGCTGGGACGAGGCCAGCTTCATCCACTATTTGCCCGATTTGCGCCTCGCCTTCACGGGCCTGAAACCGCAGGAGACGAGCGACCTGGCCGAGGCGCTGGCGCTGCTGAACGGCGCTGCGCCGGACGCCTTGCAGGCGCAATTGCATTACGACGTCAGCGAAGGCGAGATGCTGGCGGGCGGCCGCCTGAACGCGGCGCTGGCCGCCTGCCTGGAGCGCGATGCGCTGTCTGGCTGGCTGAATCTTTCATCGGAGAAGCCGCATGGCTGAAAATCTGCCTAATCAGGAGTTGCTGCGCCGCTGGCGCCTGATGCTCGGGCGCTACGCGCAGCCGCTTCAGGGCGAGGACTGGTCCGCCAACGATGGCAAGCTCGATGCCAGCCTCGATTACCTGTATGGCCGCGAGTATGAGCGCAAGGGCATGTTGCGTGCCGGCGGTGGCGGTTCGCTGGATCCCAGCCAGCTGCGCGCCATCGACTGGCTGGCGCAGGCGCGCAAGCTGTTTCCGCAGGATGTGTACGAGCGCGTCCAGGGGCATGCGATCGAGCGCTATGAACTGAGCGGCTTGCTGCGCGACCCGGCCGTGCTGGCCAGCATGGAACCGAATCAGGCGCTGGCGCGCGCCCTGATCGGCATGCGCGGGCGGCTCGGCGCGGAGATGCACGATGCGGTGCGCGCGGTGATACGGCGCGTGGTCGGGGAAATCACCGAGCGCCTGCGCAAGGATTTCGTCAATGCGGTGGTGGGGCGGCGCAACCGCTTTCGCCGCACGCAGATGAAGAGCGCGCAGAACTTCGACTGGCGCGCGACCATTGCCGCCAACCTGAAACACTATGATACGGCCAGTCGCCGCTTGCTGATCGCGCGGCCCGCCTTCAATGCGCGCGTCAAGCGCAGCCTGCCGTGGGACGTCATCCTGTGCGTCGACCAGAGCGCTTCGATGATGGATTCGGTGATCTATGCGGCCGTGGTGGCCGGCATCCTGTCCGGCCTGCCGGCCGTCAATGTGCGGCTGGTGGTGTTCGATACCAGCGTGGTGGACCTGACGCACCTGGCCGCCGACCCGGTCGAGGTGCTGCTGACGGTGCAGCTGGGCGGCGGCACGAATATCGGCCGCGCGGTGCAGTATTGCGAGCAGCTGGTGCGCCATCCGCAGCGCACGGTGCTGGCCCTGATCAGCGATTTCGAGGAGGGCGCTCCGCCGGGGCCGCTGCTGGCGGCGCTCAAGCGCATGGCCGAGTCGCGCGTCACCCTGCTGGGCCTGGCGGCGCTCGACGAGCGCGCGCAGCCTGTGTATGACCATGGCATGGCGCAGCGCCTGGCGGATCAGGGCATGCACGTGGCGGCCTTGACGCCGCAGCACTTTGCGGAATGGCTGGCCGGGGTGATGGGATGAGCTGGCACGCCGTATACCGCAGCTTCGACGACGACAGCCTGGCGACGCTGGCCAACGCTGGCCTGTTGCGCCGCGCCCTGAAAGATATCGAGGCAGGCAAGGTGGGCTGGCAGGGCGACGCTGGCGGCGCCCTGCTTGCCGATGGCCAGCGGGTGCTGCTCGATGCGGGCGGGCCGCG
The DNA here is from genome assembly GCF_002127585.1 of Janthinobacterium sp. GW458P. Classification (GTDB taxonomy): domain Bacteria; phylum Pseudomonadota; class Gammaproteobacteria; order Burkholderiales; family Burkholderiaceae_D; genus Janthinobacterium. The sequence goes on along the minus strand of NZ_NEGZ01000042.1, from coordinate 11,378 downwards.
GAAGGGCCGTTGCGATTGTCCTGCGCCCGGCATGTGCAAGCATATCCTGGCCGCTGCCGTATGGCTGCGGGAACTGCCGCAAGACAGTCTCCAGGATGTGCCGCCGGCCAGCGTGCAGGAAGAAGTGCTGGCCCTCGACAGCGCCGCCGTCTGCCAGCAGGCGGGCAAGCCTGCGGTGCGCCAGGCGCTGGCCTGGCTGGCGGAAGGCGATCAGGCGGACGTCACCATCGTCAACGCCAGGCTGCGGATCGAGCTGCCCTTGTTAAAGCTGGACTGCAGCTATCTGCGCGGCGCCGGCGTGGACGCCATGGTATCCGATACGCCGGCCGCCCTGCGCAAGGCCTTGCACCTGTATGCGCTGGCCTGCGTCTGGCGCAAGCATGGCCAGGAGTTTGCCTGGCCGGCAGGCCTGGCGACGGCGCCCGCCGCCCCGGCGCCGGGGTTGAGTACGTCCGAACTGGTGTTCCTGGCCCAGGTACGGCGGCTGCTTGGTGAGCTGTATGACAATGGCTTGTCGCATGCCAGCGCGATTGCCGCCGGCCAGCTGCGCGCGCTGACCATGTCGGCGCGCGGCGAAAACCTGCCCCGTCTTGCCGCCATGTTGCGTGGCCTGGGCGGAACGCTGGACTTGCTCGTGCGCCGCGATTACCAGGCCAGCGAGCGCCAGGCATTTGCAGAGATGGCGGCCATTTGTGCCTTGTGCGCGGCGCTCGAACACGCGCCTGGTCCGCTATTGCCGCGCTTGCGCGGGCAGGCGCGGCGCAGCTTTGACGCGGCCGGTGACGCGCCCCTTGAGCTGCTGCCGCTGGGCGCGTATTGGTGGGAAACACGCGGCGGCGCGCGCGGTCTGACCTTGTCGTTCTGGCAGCATGGCGCGGCAGGCGAGGGACGGATCGTGCAGGCGGTGCTGGCGCGGCCCGACGCCAGCGACCGCTCGTTTACGCGCGACTCGGCATGGGATGCGACCAGCCTGTGGACTGGCGCCGGCAGCGCCCGGCACATTTGCGAGGCGAGCTGGCAACTGGCAGGCGCGTCTTGTGCCGACGATGGGCGGCTCTCCCTGGACAGCCAGGCACGGGCCAGCGCAGCGCCGCTGTGGCCGCTCGACGATGCGCGCTGGCAGCGTCTGGGCTTTGACGACTGGACGGCGCTGGCCGCCTTCATGAGTGGCAACGTCGGCCTGACGCCAGATCCCATCGATTGCGTGGTGCTGCGTCCGGCGGCCGTGGCGCGGCCGCAGCTCGACGAAGTGGGCCAGCGGCTCGATTGGCAAGTGTTCGACACTGGCGGCGCCGTCCTGGGCTTGCAGATTCCGGCACTGCCGGCGCTGCGGCCGCGCATCACGCGGCTGCAGGCGGCAGTGACGGAAGGTGCCGATATCCGGGCCGTGCTGGCCAGCCGTGCGCGTGACGAGTCAGGCGGCTGGCAACCGGTGGCGCTGCTCATCGCCAAGAATGGCAAGCTGCGCGTGGTGTCGCTCGATTTCGAGATCGACGCGGGCAAGCTGTCGTCGGCGCTGGCGCGGTTTTTCAAGAGTTTGGGAGGCGCCAGCCTGGCACCGTCGCTGCCGCAACAAACGTCGGCGGCAGCGCGGGTGCTGGCCCAGGTGCTCGACCTTCTCGCACTGCAGGCGCGTAGCGGGCGGCCGCGCCTGGAAACCGAGCTGGCCGGCGAACTGGCGCAGCACGGCGCCACCTTGCGCGCGCTGGGCCTGGACTTGCCGGCCGGCTTGCTGGCGGCCTACGTCAGCGCGCCGCGCGCGCCTGAAGCCTTGCGCCTGGCGTATGTCTGTACGACGTGCATCGCGCTGGAGGCGGCAGGGTAGGCGCGGCTTGCCGTCAGGGCTGCTGCGCCTGCAGGGCGGCCAGCTCGGCCCTGGCCTTTTCCAGCTTGCCTTCCAGCTTGGCGATCTTCTTCGGCTCCTTGTTCGCTTCCTGGGCCAGGCGCAGCGAACGCTCCGTCTGGTTCACCTTGGCCTGCGCCTTCAGCACCTTCTTGTTATGGCGCTCGACCAGCGCGTTGTCGCGGCAGTGGGCGTTGACTTCGTCGAGCGCGCGCGTCAGGCCCGCGACCTTGTCGTTCAGTCCCTGTTCCTGCGCCTGCTGCAATTCGCTGCGGATGCTTTCGCGCTTGGCGGCGCAGCCGGCCAGCTGGGTGTCTGCGGCGCTGGCACCCACGCAGGCGGCGAGCAGCAGGGTCAAGGCGGTTGTGGTGAGGCGGTTCATGGCATTCCTGTGTCAGTGGTGAGCTTGTGCAATGTAAGCCTGCCGGCCTGACCTGTCAAACTTCGCCTGCCGTGCGCGCCAGTCTGGCATGGCATCGGCTACCATGCGTGTTTTCTTCTTTCCGACGCCGCCGCATGCCCAAGAAATTACTGTTGCTGATCCCTTTGCTATTGCCGCTGCCTGTCCTGGCGCAAACCTCGCCCACCTTGCTCGATCTGCAGTTGATCGCCGTCAAGGCAAGGGCCGATGCGACCAGCCATAGCCCGGAAAGCATGGCCGAATTTGCCGAGACCCGGCGTGCGGCCGAAGCGGGCGACGTGGAGGCGCAGCTGGAACTGGCGCGCATGCTGCAGCTGGGCGTCGGCGCGCCGCAAGACACGGCGCTATCGATGGCCTGGGTGCGCAAGTCGGCCGAAGGCGGCTATGCGCCGGCACAATCGGCTTTGGGGCTGGCCTACACGGTGGGCGGCAAGGTGCCCGTCGACCGCGTGCAGGGACAATATTGGCTGCGCAAGGGCGTGGCGCAGGGCGACGCGCTGGCGCAAACCATCCTGGCGCTGGAATTCATCGATGGCAGCAGCAGTGCCGAAGAACAGGCGCTGGCCATCACATGGCTGAAGAAGGCCGCGCTCGAAGAACACTTTATCCCAGCTTACAACGCGCTCGGCGAACACCTGATGCGCGCAGCCGCCGACGAGCAGGATCGCGGCGAGGCCTTCCGCTGGTATGACAGATCGGCGCGTGAAAAGCAGCCGGCCGGCATGCGCAACCTGGCCCGCGCGCACGAGCTTGGCCTGGGCGTGGCACAGTCGGACAAGCTGGCCCTGGTCTGGTACGAGCGGGCGGCATGGAGCGGCGACTTGCCCGCCATGCGGCGCATGCTCGACGTGTATGTCAAGGGCGAACTGGGACAGCAGGCAAATGCCGAAGACGCCGCCGAATGGCGCGCCAAACTGGCGGAAAGGGAGAAGAAATGAAGACCATCGTAGTGTTATTGACCCTGGCGCTGGCCCAGCCAGTGCTGGCGCAGCAGGAATCCAGCAAAGAACCGCGCCAGCATCCGGCGCTGGCCGAATTCGACATGTCCGGCCTCGATGCCATGCGCGCGACGGTGCAGGCCGTGATCGACCGTCCGGCAGACCTGTCGCCGGAAAAAATCGCCGCCTACGACAAGACGCGCCGCGCCGCGGAAAAGGGCGATGCGGCGGCCCAGCTGGGACTGGCGCAGATGCTGCACCAAGGCGAGGGGACGCCGCGCGACTTTGACGCCGGCCTGGCGTGGATGCGCAAATCGGCCGAAGGCGGCCATGGCCCGGCGCAGGCATTCCTGGGCGTCGCCTATACGTTGGGCCAGGGCGTGGCTGTCGACCGCACGCTGGGCGAATACTGGTCGCGCAAGGGCGCCGCGCAAGGCGTGGAACTGGCCAACTTCACGGTGGCCATGCACTTTGAGAACATCCACAGCAGCGCGGAAGAACAGGCGCACGCGCTGCACTGGCTGAAGTTTTACGCCGAAAACGGCTTTATTCCCGCCTACAATGAAATCGGCTACCGCCTGATGAAGACGGCGCACGATGACGCGCAGCGCAGGGAAGCGTTCGGCTGGTACATGCGGGCGGCCAAGGCGCTCGATCCGCCCGGCTTGAACAATGTCGCCTATTCCTATGAAGTGGGGCAGGGCGTGCCGCAGAGCGACGAGGCGGCGCTGGGCTGGTATGAAATGGCGGCCATCGCGAAAAGCCCGCCGGGCCAGACGGGTTTCGCGCGCCTGCTGGAGCAGGGCCGCGGCGGCCCCACGCGGCAAGGAGCGGCACCCAAACCCCTCGCGTTATATCTGCTGGCGGCGAAACAGGGCGACCTGGAGGCCATCGAACGGCTGGTCAGGGTGTACGATCAGGGCGAGCTGGGACAGGCGGCCGACCAGGCCAAGGCGGCGCTGTGGCGCGAAAAACTCAAGCCGGCCAGGACGCCCTAAGTGGATGAGACGGGGCGGAAACGGCATGCTATCATCATTGTTATCGATAACAATATCATGAGAGACCCATGAATCCCGATTTCCGCTCCAGGCAGATGCTCGAAGGGCATATCCTGCACACGATGCACTTTTATCACCCGCGCGCCATCGATGCGAGCGGCGGCTTTTATCACTTCTTCCTCGACGACGGCACCGTCTACGACGCTGCCACGCGCCACCTGGTCAGCAGCACGCGCTTCATCTTCAATTACGCCATGGCCTACCGCCATTTCGGCGATGACGATTATCAGGCGGCCCTGCGCCATGGCGTGGCCTTTTTGCGCGAGGCGCACCGCGACCCGGCCACGGGCGGCTATGCCTGGCAGCTGAAGTGGCAGGACGGCGCCAAAACGGTGGAAGACGGCGCCAACCACTGCTATGGCCTGGCCTTCGTGCTGCTCGCCTATGCACACGCCCTGCAGGCGGGCATGGCGGAAGCGCGCGTCTATCTGGACGAAACGTTTGAGTTGATGGAGCGGCGTTTCTGGCTGCCCGAACACGGCCTGTACGCGGACGTGGCCAGCGCCGATTGGTCCACGCTGGACGGCTACCGGGGCCAGAACGCCAATATGCACGCGTGCGAAGCCATGCTGGCCGCGTTCGAGGCGACGGGCGAAGCGCGCTACCTGCACCGCGCCGAAACGCTGGCGCACAACATCACGGTGCGCCAGGCGGGCCTGGCCAACGGCATGATCTGGGAACACTACAAGAGCGACTGGGCTATCGACTGGGATTACAACCTGCACGACAAGAGCAATATCTTCCGCCCCTGGGGCTACCAGCCCGGCCACTTCACGGAATGGGCGAAGCTGCTCCTGATCATGGAGCGCCACGCCCGCTTCATGGCCGGTCCGTCCGGCTGGCTGCTGCCGCGCGCGCGCGAACTGTACGACACGGCGCTGGCCAGGGCCTGGGATGGCGCGCATGGCGGCATCCACTACGGTTTCGGTCCGCAGGACGAGATTTGCGACGGCGACAAATACTTCTGGGTGCAGGCGGAAAGCTTCGCCGCCGCCGCCGTGCTGGCCACGCGCACGGGCGACGACGCCTATTGGCGCAGCTACGACAAGATATGGGACTATAGCTGGAAGCACTTCGTCGACCACGAGCACGGCGCCTGGTACCGTATTTTGACGCCCGACAATCAGAAAATCAGCAAGGAGAAAAGCCCCGCCGGCAAGGTCGATTACCACACCATGGGCGCCTGCTATGAAGTGCTGAACGTGCTCAAAGGTGCCGCATGAGCGCCGCTTTCCCTTCCTTTGTGTCGGCCGGCGAGGCGCTGACGGACATGCTGCGCACGGGCGCGGACGCCTGGAGCAGCCAGGTGGGCGGCTCGACCTGGAACGTGGCGCGCGTGATGGCGCGCCTGGGCGTGCCCAGCGCCTTTGCGGGCGCAATCAGCCGCGACGTTTTCGGCGACGCGCTGGCCGCCGCCACGGAAGCGGCGGGCCTGGACATGCGTTTTTTGCAGCGTTATGCGAAGTCGCCGCTGCTGGCCATCGTGCACGAACTGCATCCGCCCAGCTATTATTTCATCGGCGACGACAGCGCCGACCTGCATTTCGACGCGGCGCAACTGCCTGCCGGCTGGATGCAGGACGTGCAGTGGGTGCATTTCGGCGGCATCAGCCTGGCGCGCGAACCGCTGGCGGGCAAGCTGGTGGCGCTGGCGCAGGAACTCAAGGCCGCTGGCGTGAAGATCAGCTATGACCCGAATTTTCGCGTCATGATGGACGAGCGCTACGACGCCACCCTGCGCTGCATGACGGCGCTGGCCGACGTGGTGAAAGTGTCGGACGAGGATCTGGCGGGCCTGTTCCGCCACGGCGACATCGATGGTGCGTTTGCCACGCTGCGCGGCTGGAATCGGCACGCCACCTATTTGTATACGCGTGGCGCGCAGGGCGCCGCCCTGTACCGGGGCGAGCAGGTCTGGCAAGCGGCGCCGCCGCAGATCGAGGTGATCGATTCGGTGGGCGCGGGCGACGCCAGCATCGGCGGCTTGCTGTACAGCCTGATATACCGGCCCGATGCGGACGGCGGCGAGCACTTGCGCTTTGCCGTCGCGGCCGGGGCGGGCGCCTGCCTGGCGGCCGGCGGTTCGCCGCCGTCGGTGGAGCTGGTGGAATCGCTGGCGCAGCGCACGGTGGTGCGCTAAGGGCAGGTCAGCGGGGGCCGCATGCCCCCGTCGACGCCCGCGCCATCAAGGTAAACGCCATCAGGTGATGCGTGGCGGGCGCCGCTTCCCCGGCGCGGCGCTGGCGGATTTCGTCGATGACGAGCTTGACGGCGGCGCGCGCCATGTCGGCGATGGGCTGGTGGATGGTGCTCAGCTCGGGCCAGACGGTGGTGGCGACGGGCGTGTCGTCGAAGCCGCACACGCTCAGTTCCGCCGGCACCTGCAGGCCCATGCCGTGCGCCACGGCCAGGGTGGCGGCCGCCATGTCGTCATTGCTGGCGAAGATGGCGCTGGGGTACGGCTTTTGCGCCAGCAGCCGGCGCGCCGCGTCCAGTCCCGAACGATACGTAAAATAGCCTTGCGCCACGCGCTGCGGCGGCACTTGCATGCCCGCTTCGCGCATGGCGTCCTCGAAGGCCTGGCGGCGCAGCAGGGCGGGCGTGTGCGCCGGATCGCCCTCGATGAAAGCAATGTCGCGGTGGCCCAGCGCGAGCAGGTGGCGCGTCATGGCCAGCGCGCCTTCGTAATCGTCGATGCGCACGGCCGAGACGCCGGGCGAGGGCCGCGCCGTGGCCACGGCGATGGCGGGTATGCCCATGTTGTTCAATTGCGCCAGCACTTCGGGCGAGTCGCACAGGGGCGGCGGCACGAGGATGCCGTCGGCGCCGGCCGCCACCAGGCAGTCGATGGCGCTGCGCTGGCTGGCCAGATCGCCGCAGCGCTCGAGCAGCAGCTGGCCGCTGCCCTGGCGGCACTGGTCCATGGCGCCAACCAAAAATTCGCTGAGGAAGGCCGCGCTGGGATTGCTGTACAGCAATCCGATGCGCAGGGTGCCCGTGCGGGCGGCCCGCGCGGCCAGGTTGGGCTGGTAGCGCAGGGCGGCAATCGCCGACTCGACCTTGTCGCGCGTGGCCGCGCTGACGCTGGCGCGCCCGTTGATGACGCGCGACACCGTCATGGCCGACACGCCGGCCAGGCGCGCCACATCGTGCACGGTGGCGCCGCTGGCGGTATCAAGGGCGGCGGGCGCCGCCTTATTCGAGGTGGCCACCGAATTTCAGCTTGCCGCTGATGCGCATGCCGTGCAATTGCCCTTCTTCCAGTTCAGCCGCACTGGTGCGCTGCGCCGTGTCGCGCCGCGCCAGTCCCACCGACAGGATATCGAGCATCATCAGCTGCAGCAAACGCACGATCATCGGCACGAAATTGAGGTTGCCTTCCGGGTGGTTCAGGGTCAGCAGCACGTCGGCCAGCTTGGCCAGCGGCGAGCCGCTGGCCGTGATCGCCAGCACGCGCGCGCCGCAGGCCTGCGCCACCTTGACGGTGCGCAGCAGCTCGGGCAGGGCGCCGGAGCGCGAAATGACCAGCGCCACGTCGCCCGGCTTGAGCATGGCGGCGCTCATTTCCTGCGCCTGCGGATCGGTGAAGAAGCTGCTGACGATGCCCAGGTTGAGCAGTTTCTGCTGCATGTCGTCGGCCACCACGCGGGCGCTGCCGACAGCGAGCAATTCCACGCGCTGCGCGCCGCGCAGCAGCTCGATGGCGGCCGTCAGCGCCTTCACGTCGAGCATGTCGCGCAGGGCCAGCGCGGCCGAGGCGTTATTGCCCAGCACCTTGCGCGCCAGCTCGGCGTCGGAGTCGGAAATCTCCACGTGGCAGTGGGCTACCGTGATGGCGCCGCCCGTCAGGCCGGAAGCGAGCTTCAGCTTGAAGTCGGCCAGGCCCTGCACGCCGATCGAGCGGCAAAAGCGCATCACGGTGGGCTGGCTGACGCCGACGCGCTGGGCGATTTCGGCGATCGGCAGGGTGAGCATGGCGTTCGGCTCCTTCAGCACCCAGTCGGCCACCTTGCATTCGGAAGGGCTCATGCGGCCGCGCGCCTGGCGCACGGATTCGAGCACGGGCGCGCCGGAATGGGCGCGCTTGAGCTTTTGCGCCAGGATGGCGGCGATGCCCAGAAAAGTGGGCAGTTCGGCCGTGATCAAAAAGGTGGGAATCTGCGCCAGGTATTCGTTCAGGCGGCCCTTTTGCTCGAAGCGGGCGCGGAACTGCGACTGTTCGAACAAAGGGCCCAGGCGCGGCACGATGCCGCCGCCGATATAGATGCCGCCCAGCGCACCGAGCGTCATGGCCACGTTGCCGGCGATGGAGCCGAGGATGGCGCAGAAGCAGTCGACCGCTTCCAGGCACACGTCGCATTCATTGTTCAGGGCGCGGCTGGTGATGTCGGCCGCCAGCAGCGGCGGCGCATCCATCACGCCGGCGCGCTCGGACAGGGCGCGGTAGATCAGTTCCAGCCCGCGTCCGGAGGCAAGACGCTCGGCCGAGACGTGCGACAGTTCGCGCCAGGCGAAGGACAGCACGTCCATCTCGCGCTGGTCGCAGGGGGCGAAGCTGACATGGCCCCCTTCGCTGCCCAGCGCGATCCAGCGGTCTTCGGCCGGGATCATGCCCGACACGCCCAGGCCCGTGCCCGAACCGAGCAGGCCGATGACGCTGTCGGCGCGCGCCATGCCGCCGCCGATCTGCTGGCGCTGGTCCGGCCGCAGGTAGGGCAGGGCCATGGCCAGCGCCGTGAAGTCGTTTACCACCAGAAGCGTATCGAGGCCCAGGGCTTCGCGCATGGCCTCGATCGAGAAGAACCAGTGGTGGTTCATCATGCGGATATTGTCGTCGTCGATGGGATTGGCGATGGCGATGGCCGCATGGCGCACGCGCGCCGAACCGGCGGCGCGCGCGTCGGCGCTGTCCATGTAGGCGCGGATGGCGTCGAGCAGCGAGGCGTAGTCGTCGCAGGGCAGCACGGCCACCGCTTCCAGGTGGCCCTGGCGCGTCTCGAGCACGAAGCGGGCATTGGTGCCGCCGATGTCGGCCAGCAGGCGCGGTCCGTCGCTGAAGCGCTCCGCCGGGTCGCTGCCTGCTACTTCCATTTTTTCATCAATTTTCATGGCGGTGCTTTATCTCGTATGCGTGCGCGGTCGTGGCGGCGCACTGTCGTTATGGGCAAAAACCAAGGATTTTAATTCGTATACGTCCTGCGTGCCGAAAAATGCAACTCCGCCTTGCGGATGCTCATGCATCAGGTCAAAAGCGGACACATCACCATGAAAAGCGGTGGCTTGAAACGGCAAATAAGAGCGCCAATAAAGTGTCGCAGACTAGTCGTAGGATTACAACATAATATGTTGATATTTGTTCGTAGTATAGTTACTATGTCCCTGCTGGAAAGAATTCTGGCCAGTACATTCGGCCACGAATGACTAGATAAAAAATAACTACTGAGGAGACTTACCATGCTGCATCGCAACATGTTGAAGGCTGTGTTGAAAGCACTGCCAGCTGCCATCGTCGTAGCCATCGCCAGCGGTTCCGCCGCAGCCGGCCCCATGTACCCTGGCGACGCGGAAGGCTTCCACGGCTACCTGCGCGCCGGCGCCGGCAGCACCACCGCCGACGGCGGCGGCCCGCAAAGCTGCTATGGCCTGGGCGGCAATACCATGAAATATCGTCTGGGCAATGAGTGCGACGCCTACACGTAATTCGGCTACACCAAGGCCATCGCCAAGTCCGGCGACGTCAGCTACCTGGCCACCATCTGGGTCAACGCCTACGCGCCGACCTCCGATTTCGGCGACCGCAAGCTGGGCATCGTCAAGGCCTACGTGGAAGCGCAGGGACTGGACTTCCTGAGCGGCGGCACGGCCTGGGTCGGCAAGCGTTTCTACTACCGTCCCGACATCCACATGCTGGACTTGCAGTACATCAACATGAACGGCACGGGCGCCGGCCTGGACCGCATTCCCGTGGGTCCGGGCNCCGCCGCAGCCGGCCCCATGTACCCTGGCGACGCGGAAGGCTTCCACGGCTACCTGCGCGCCGGCGCCGGCAGCACCACCGCCGACGGCGGCGGCCCGCAAAGCTGCTATGGCCTGGGCGGCAATACCATGAAATATCGTCTGGGCAATGAGTGCGACGCCTACACGGAATTCGGCTACACCAAGGCCATCGCCAAGTCCGGCGACGTCAGCTACCTGGCCACCATCTGGGTCAACGCCTACGCGCCGACCTCCGATTTCGGCGACCGCAAGCTGGGCATCGTCAAGGCCTACGTGGAAGCGCAGGGACTGGACTTCCTGAGTGGCGGCACGGCCTGGGTCGGCAAGCGTTTCTACTACCGTCCCGACATCCACATGCTGGACTTGCAGTACATCAACATGAACGGCACGGGCGCCGGCCTGGACCGCATTCCCGTGGGTCCGGGCAAGCTGTCGTACGCCTTCTTCAAGGATAACGACGTGCGCAACGTGAACCCCGTCACCAACGCGGTGGGCACCACGTCGGCCGTGCGCCAGAACCTGATCTACGGCGACATTCCCGTAAACCAGGACGGCTTGCTCGACATCGCCGCCACCTACATCATCGGCCAGGGCAAGGACAACGACGGCTACGGTCCGAAACACAAYGGCTGGCAGCTGTCGGCCTTCCACCGTCAAGGCAAGGTATTCGGCGGCTCGAACACCTTCGGCGTGCAGTACGGCGTCGGCCCCGGCGTGGGCGGTTCCGGCAACGGCCAGATGGGCGCCTCGGGCAGCACCTCGTTCGGTTCGGACGTCAAGCGCACGCGCATCTTCAACGACATGGCGGTGCAGCCGATGGACAACTTCGGCATGGAATTCGTTGCCCTGTGGCAAAAAGACGAGTCGAACGCCAGCGGTTCCTCGACCTGGACCTCGGTCGGCGTGCGTCCTGTGTATGCGTTCACCAACAACTTCAAGCTGGTGACGGAACTGGGCACGGACCGCGTGACGCAGGCGGGCGGCCTGCCGGCCAAGCGCCTGACCAAGCTGACCATCGCGCCGACGATCTCGGCCGGTCCCGGCCTGTGGTCGCGTCCTGAACTGCGCGCTTTCGTGACCTATGGCAAATGGAACGATGCGGCCACCGCCTCGGTCAACGC
>NZ_NEGZ01000041.1 GCF_002127585.1 Janthinobacterium sp. GW458P | reverse complement strand
GCCGGCGCCGCGGGCGCGACCGGCCCTTCCGGCACATCGCTGGCAGGCGCCGTCAACTGGGCCGTCACGCTCGATGGCAGCGCCGTCGGCGGCGGCGGTGGCGGCAAGCGGGGCTCGGGCACGGGCTGCAGCTTGGGCGGCGGCGCCACCGGCAGGGGCTTGGGCGCTTCGGCGATCAGGGCCATGCTGACCACCTGCTGCCTGTCCAGTCCCGGCGGCACCGTGTCCGCATGCGAAGTGAGCCATTCCAGCGCCATGTAATGCAGCACGCCGATGACCGCGACAATGACGACGGTACGGCGGCGCGGTGGCGAAAAGAAGGAAGCGGGCATCATGGGCGCTAGTGTACCGCTTTCGCCCCACTGCTGCCCCTTGCCCGCGCTCAACTTCTGATGTTTTATGTAAGAAAATGTTGGCGGCATTGCGTCAGTTGCAAGCTGATATCTGCTACGCTAAGGGCAGGAACGAACCTACCAGGAGACTCAGCATGGCAAATCCGCAAATGCCCCACATTCCGGGCGCAGCAGTTGTGACCGATACGCTCGACTTCGTCAAAAACCTGTGGGGCAGCATGAGCGTCCCCGGCATGGGCATGCCCGGCATCACGGCGCCCACCATGTCGGTGGAAGAACTGGACAAGAAAATCAGCGACCTGAAAGCCGTCGAAGCGTGGCTGAACCTCAATACCAGCATGCTGCGCGGCAGCATCCAGGCACTGGAAGTGCAGCGCGGCACCATCGCCACTCTGCAATCGATGGGCGCTTCGCTGGCGGCGGCCATCAAGCAGCCGGGCGCCAGCGACAAGCCGCTGTTCGAATCCGCACCCTACGCTTCCGCATTTTTCCAACAAGCAACGCCAACACCGGCCGCCCCTGAACCGGCGCCCGCGCCTGCCCCGGCGGCGGAACCTGCGGCAGCGGCGCCCGGCGACGCGGCGGGCCATGCAGCGGCCCAGCTGGCCAATCCAAGTGCTTGGTGGAATTTGTTACAAGATCAATTCAAACAGGCGGTGTCGACGGCGATGTCGCCCGATGCGGCGGCGGCCAGTTTCGGCGGCGCCGTCAACGCCAAGCCAGCGGCCGGCAAGCCGGGCAAACCTGCAGAGGCAGGCACGGCAGCCAAGGCTCCGGTGCGCAAGGCGCCCGCGAAACGCGCGGCGCCCAAAGCCAGGACGGCAGGCAAGGCCTGACGTCCCGTGGCGGCGATATGATCAGGCGATACGATGAATGCGGATCGCCTCGATCATGTTGTCGGCCTGGCGTTTAACGTCACCGATTGTGATCAGGCCTTCGTCGGCCAGCGCCTTGGCGTGCTCGTACGAAGTCTGGAATGTTTCCAGCGTGTCTCCCTTGGCGGCAACCGGGCGTACCCAGGCAACGGCGCCGACTTTCATTTTTTTGTACACTTCATTGACCACATCACGCATATTTTCTTCCTTATTGTTGTAAAGCAACTCAAGCGCAGGCGCGCCCACGCTGACCCCTAGTTTATCATCCGCCGCGCTCGCGCACCGGTTTTGCGGGTTTTTCCGGCGCGGCCTCCGTATTTTCCACCACCACGGCCTCCCCTTCCGGCGCCGGCGGCGGCGTCAGTTGCACCAGTTGCTCCATCAACTGGGCGAAGCGCTGTTGTCCTGGTGCAATTTTGTCTACATACAACAACACTTCCATGGCCTCTGCCGCCAAGTCCGCCTGGTAGCCGCGTTGTTGCAGGAAGGAAACGATGATTTGCGCGGAATTGAACAGGATGCGCAGATTGTTCGGCAGCTTTTCGCGCGCCGCGCGCATCCAGGCCACCGCTTCGTTGAGCTTGTCCGTCTTCCACAGCAGCACGCCCTTGTTCATCAGATCCGACGCTTCCTTGCGCGAGGCGATGATCAGGCTGGTGCCTTCGTCGCCCATCTTGGCCTTGTCGAAAATCTTTTGCACCTCGTCCTGCACCACCTGGTTGTCGTGGTTATTCTTCACCACGTAGCACAGCAGGCCGGCCGGCGCATCCTTGACGCCGACGGCAAACAGCAGGGTGGCCAGCTCCATGCAGATGTTTTTCTCGGGCCGCGCCGGGTCTTCCGCCAGCATCGCTTCGAGTTCGTCGCCGCACTTGCGCGCGCGCCGGTAATCGCCCGTTTCGTGGTGCACCATGCCTTCCGTGATCTTCGCGCGCAGGCCGATCTGCTCGGGCGAGAATTCGCGCTGCGCCAGCAGCAGCCATTGCAGCGCCTCCTTGGCATCCTTTTTCAGGCCGCACACGCGCGCCAGGCCCAGGTAGGCGTCCGGCGTCTTCATGACGGAAAACTCGCCGATGGAAATACACTTGCGGAAAGCCTTTTCCGCCATGCTGACATTGCCCACTTTCAGGGCCGCCAATCCCAGGTTGCGCTGGCGCGGCACGGAATTGGGCGACAGGCGGGCCGCCTTTTCCAGCACGCCGCAGGCCTCTTCGTGCTGGCCCATCAGCTGGTAGGCGACGGCCATCTGGTCGTAGGCGTCGATGTAATACTTGTTTTCGACGATCACGCCCTGGAAGATCTGCCGCGCCACCTCGTGTTCGCCATTGTTCATGCGGATCTTGCCCAGTCCCGCCCTGGCCCAGCTGTAATCGCGCTCGGCCAGCACTTTTTCGTACACGGCGCGGGCCTTTTCCGGCTCGCCGCTTTTCAGCAGCAAACTCGCCTTCATGCGCAGCAATTCCAGCTCGTGCAGCTTGTTGACTTCGATCTGCGCATCGCACAATTTGGCCGCGCGCAGATAATCCTTTTCCATGCAGGCCTGGTCGATTTCGCGGAAGACCTGCTTCTTGTGCCAGACGCGGTTCAGCCGCGTCAGCAGCACGCCTTCCGTGATGGGCTTGATCAGGTAGGCGTCCGGCTGGTGCTCGGCCGCGCCCATCACCGATTCCACGCTTTTCTCGGCCGACACCATCAGCCACACGCTGGACGGCGCCGTCAGGTTGCGCACGCGCGTCTCTTCCAGCACCTGCTGGCCGTTCTTGCCTTCACCGAGGTTGTAATCGCACAGCACCACGTCGTAGCGCGTCTTGGCCAGCAGCTTCATGGCTTCGCCGCCGCTGGCCGCCTGGTCGATATGGCGCGCGCCCAGGTTGCGCAGCGATTCGCGCAGCAGGATGCGGATGCCGATGAAGTCGTCGACCAGCAGATAATGCTTGTCGGCCCAGTCGGTGCTGCCCGCTTCGGCGGCGGTGGCGTGGCTGTCGGTCATGGTGTCCTCGCTCAGGGCAGGCGCAGGGTGAAACAGCCGCCGCCCAGGGCGCCGCCATTGGCCAGGGCGATGCTGCCGCTCTGGCCCCGGTGCTTGTGCATCTTCGCCACTTCGCTGGAAAAATACAGGCCCAGGCCCGTGCTGTTGGTGGAAAAATTCACGCCGGAGGCCATGCCGTCCATGGCCGCGCTGCCCGCGTCGAGCAAGGCCTGCGTATAGCCGTCGCCATTGTCTTCCACGCGCAGCTCCAGCATGCCGTCGCGCTCCTGCACGGACAGGCGGATGGTGTCCTGCGTATAGCGGATGGCGTTGTTGATGGCATGCGCGAGCACGCCGATGACGAGGTCTTCGTCGAGGGTCCAGATCAGCTGAGGCGGACAGGCCGTTTCCAGGCGTATGCCCTTGGAGGCCAGCAGGATCTTTTCCTGGTCGACCACCTGGTCGATGACCTGGCTCACCAGCTGCGGCTGCACGTCGAAGGGGTAGCCGGGCTTGCCCACTTCCTTGTACAGGGCCAGCAGCTGGATCAGGTTATCGTTGAGACGCTTGGTCTGGTACAGCATCTGCGCCATCTGCAGGTAGGCGGGATCGGCCTGCGGCGCGGGCTTGGCCTGCTCGGCCGCCAGCAGCGACTCCAAAGTGCCACTGACGACGCTGATCGAATTCTTCATGTCGTGCACGGTCGACGCCAGGAACAGGAATAGCTCGGGCGAGCTGTGTTGATCTTCCACCGGATATCTCCTCGGGCGCCGGCGGCACGGCGCCGCGGCTTGAATATTGCCAAGGATAAATTATACCGCCAGCCTGCGGCCGCCTGCCAGCCGCGCGCAAAGTCCGTGACATGACGCAACAATGCCGCCCCCGCTGGCGCAGGGACGGCATCAGCTTGCCAAGCAGACAAGATCAGCGGCGCGCGCCCGCCAGGCGGCGCACCACGGCGATCATGCGGTCGATCTCCTCGTACGTGTTGTAGAAGGCAAACGACGGGCGCACCGTCGCTTCCACGCCGAAGCGGCGCAAAATCGGCTGGGCGCAATGGTGGCCCGAACGCACGGCGATGCCCTCGTCGTTGAGCGCGCGCCCCACTTCCGCCGGCGCATGGCCGGCCAGCACAAAAGAAGCCACGCTGGCCTTGTCCAGCGCCGTGCCGATCAGGCGCACGCCGGCAATCGCTTGCAGGTGGTGCGTGGCGTATGCCAGCAGCGCGTGCTCGTAGGCGGCGATGTTTTCCAGGCCGATGCGCTGCACGTAATCGATGGCCGCGCCCAGGCCCACGGCGTCGGCGATATTGCCCGTGCCGGCCTCGAAACGGTTCGGCACGCCCTGGTAGACGGTGCGCTCGAACGTCACGTCGGCGATCATGTTGCCGCCGCCCTGCCACGGCGGCAGCTGCTCGAGCAAGTCGGCCTTGCCATACACGGCGCCGATGCCCGTCGGGCCGAACACTTTATGGCCCGAAAACACGTAAAAGTCGGCCCCCAGCGCCTGCACGTCCACGCGCAAATGCGACACGGCCTGCGCGCCGTCGACCAGCACGCGCACGCCGGCCGCATGCGCCAGCGCGATGATCTGCGCCACGGGCGTCACCGTCCCCAGCGCATTCGACACCTGCGTCACGGACACCAGCCGGGTGCGGCCGTTGAGCAGCTTGCGGAACTCGTCGAGGATGATCTGCCCGCTGTCGTCGACGGGAATCACGCGCAGCATCGCGCCCTTTTCCGCCGCCAGCTGCTGCCATGGCACGATATTGGCGTGGTGTTCGAGCTGCGAAACGATGATCTCGTCGCCGCTGCCGATGTACTTGCGGCCGAAGGTGTTGGCGATCAGATTGATGCCTTCCGTGGCGCCGCGCACGAAAATGATTTCATTGGGAGAAGCGGCGCCGAGAAAACTCGCTACCTTGGCGCGCGCGGCCTCGTACGCGTCGCTGGCGCGCGCCGCCAGCGCATGGGCCGCGCGGTGGATGTTCGAATTCTCGTGCGCATAAAAATATGCGATGCGATCGATCACCGACTGCGGCTTGTGCGTGGTGGCCGCATTGTCGAACCAGGCCAGCGGCTTGCCGTTGACCCGTTCGGCCAGCACGGGAAAGTCGCGCCGCACGGCGTGCACGTCGAACGGCGCCGGCGTCTGCCCGTCGCCCCGCTGGGTCCCCGCTGGCCGCGCGGGCAGCTCGGTCTGGAAATAGAACGCGGGCTGGCTGCTGGCCGGCGTCACCGGCAGCTGGCGCGCAGGCGAGCGCTCTGGCGCGGCAAGCCAGCCACGCAGATCTTCGGGAGCGGCCTGCCCCAGCCCCTGCTGCGCCAGGCCATCGAGCTTGCTGCCTGACGCGGGATAACCATGCGCGCCACCGATAAAATAATACGGCGATGGCGCAGCGGGCGCGTTGATCGCCGACAAGCGCGGCGTCGGCACGGAGGCGGGCGCCGGTGCGAGCGGAGACGCCAATGGCGCCGTCACGGGCGGCACCTGCGCCGTCGCCACGCCGGGAGCGATGGCCGCGAACGAAGGGCCGGGTTGCGGCGGCGCACGGTGCACATAGCGGGGCGCCGCATCGAGCACGCTGCCCGAGCCGCCAAGGCTGGGGGATTTATCCGGACCGGGCAGCCGCGCGAAAAATTCACCGGCCAGGCGGTTCAGGGTCGCCTCGTCGGGCAGGAAGGACGGCGGCGCCAGGGCCGCCGCGCCATCACTTGTAGGTGTCTGGGTAGTCATGGTATTTACCGATCTCCACGTCTTCCAGTACGGCCAGCGCATCGTCGGTCAGCACGGCCAGCGAGCAATACAGCGAAATCAAATAGGACGAAATCGCATGGCGGTTGATGCCCATGAAGCGCACGGACAGGCCCGGGCTTTGCTCGCCCGCCAGGCCAGGCTGGAACAGGCCGATCACGCCCTGGCGCTGCTCGCCCGCGCGCAGCAGGATGATTTTCGTCTTGCCGTCCTCGATGGGCAGCTTATCGGACGGCACCAGCGGCACGCCGCGCCAGGTGAGAAACTGGGAACCGAACAGGCTGACGGTGGGTGGCGGCACGCCGCGGCGCGTGCATTCGCGGCCAAAGGCGGCAATGGCCAGCGGATGGGCGAGGAAGAAGCCAGGCTCCTTCCACACTTTCGTCAGCAGTTCGTCG
Organism: Janthinobacterium sp. GW458P; assembly: GCF_002127585.1. Taxonomy (GTDB): domain Bacteria; phylum Pseudomonadota; class Gammaproteobacteria; order Burkholderiales; family Burkholderiaceae_D; genus Janthinobacterium. Next base: position 45,622 of record NZ_NEGZ01000041.1, on the reverse strand, counting down.
AGGTCGTCCGGCGTGGGCGCGCCCGTCAGCGTAAAGATGCGCTGGTCGTCGTGCACGCTGGCCAGCAGGCCGTAATCGGGATTGTTGATCAATTCGCTTTCCTGGCGCTCCTTGATCGTCTCGATGGTCAGGCGCAGCTGCTCCTTGATCTGGTCATGCGGGCTGCTGTACAGGTCCGACACGCGCGTGTGCACGTCGAGCACGGTGCTGACGGCGTTGAGAAAATACTCGCGCGGCTGCTCGTCGTAGTCGACGAAGGTTTGCGGCAGTTCCGACTCGTCGCGCTGCGAACAGGCCACGCGCACGTCCTTCGGGTTTTTCACCCGGTTCAGGCGGTAGATACCCGCTTCCACGGGCAGCCATTGCAGCAGGTGCACCAGCCAGCGCGGCGTGATCGTGGACAGCTGGGGGACGCTCTTGCTTGCATTGGCCAGCTGGCGCGCGGCGTTATCGCCCAGCGCAAACTGGCTCTCTGTTACTTCTGCCATGACGACTCCTGATGAGAAAAATGAATATGCTTATCTGAAAAACAAATAAAGTATCGGGCGTCTCCCCTCTTCTCTCAACATGCTATCGCCATCATCGTGGCGCTGAATCGACCCGCTTTAATCCACCAGCTCCGGCTCGCAGCGGGCCATCAATCCCGCCAGGCCGACGCCCAGCGCGATGGCCAGTTTTTCCACCGTCAGCAGCGACGGCGTGGCGGCGCCCCGTTCGATTTCGCCGATGAACGAGCGGTTCAAGTCGGCCGCTTCGGCCAGCCGCTCCTGCGACCAGCCATGCCCTTCGCGCAACTGGCGCACGGCCAGTCCAAACTGTTTGATCAACATGCTGTCCTCATGGGTGGTGGGCAAAGGCGGGGTGGGATGGCGCCGGCAAGTCCGGCGCCTCCTGCTGGTTGTGCGCTTGCGTGATGTTGCTGCCGGGCGCCACGTTGCGGGTCAGCCAGACGTTGCCGCCGATGACGGAACCCTGGCCGATGGTCACCCGTCCGAGGATGGTGGCGCCCGCATAGATCACCACGTCGTCCTGCACGATGGGGTGGCGCGCCAGTCCCTTTTTCAGCACGCCGCCGGCGCCGGCTGGAAAACGCTTGGCGCCCAGGGTGACGGCTTGATAAATGCGCACCCGTTCGCCGAGGATGGCCGTCTCGCCGATCACCACGCCCGTGCCATGGTCGATGAAAAAGCTGCTGCCGATGACGGCGCCCGGGTGGATGTCGATGCCCGTCTGCGAATGGGCCACTTCGGCGATGATGCGCGCCACCAGCGGCGCACCGAGCGCATACAGCGCGTGCGCCAGGCGGTAATGGATGATGGCCAGGATGCCCGGATAGCACAGCAGCACTTCATCAACGCTGTGCGCGGCCGGATCGCCATGGAAGGCGGCCGCCACGTCCGTGTCGAGCTGGGCGCGGATGCGCGGCAGCGCGCGGGCAAAGCGCTGCACGATGGCCAGCGCCTGCTGTTCGACCGGCTCCGTCTGCTGCAAGCCGTGCTGGCGCGCGTGGTAACTGAGTTCGCGCCGCACCTGTTCGTGCAGGCTTGTCAAGGTCGTGTCGAGCGTGTGGCCGACAAAAAAATCCTCGCTCTCCTGCTGCAGGTCGAGCGGGCCCAGGCGCATGGGAAACAGGGCCGCGCACAGGGCGTCGACGATGTCGCGCAAGTGCTGGCGCGACGGGAATTCGCGCGCGCCGCACTCCCGGCTGCTCATCAAGCCGTCGCGCCAGCGCTCGCGCACGGCGCGCAATTCATCGACGATCTGGCGCAATTCCCACTGCGGCTGCGCGGCGAGGGAGACGGGAGGCAAGGCTCGCTGGTTCATGGTGGTCCTGAAAGGTGAATTAGTCTTGCAGCCAGGGGAGTGCGTGCCAGCGCCAGCCGCCGCTGTGGCCGCGCTGCTGATGTGCGTCAAGGTCGCCCTCGAAGCCTTGTGCGATATTAAAGACATGCGTAAACCCCGCTTTGGCGGCCGCTTCGGCGGCCAGCGCCGAGCGCTTGCCGCTGCGGCACAGCAGCACCACGACGGCCTCCTTGCCGCCCGCCTTCGCTTCCAGTTCGCGGGTAAAACGGGGGTTGCGGTGCATGGCCGTGCCGGTGGCCCAGGCCACGTGCAGCGAGTGCGGCACGTAGCCGACGAAGGTGCGTTCCTCGCTGGTGCGCACGTCGACCAGCACGGCTTTGCCGGCCTGCACCAGCTGCCAGGCATCCTGCGCGCTGACGACGCCCGCATACGGCAAGCCTTGCGCCTGCGCCTGGGCGCGGGCCAGATGGAGTACTTCGTCAAACGCCGCCTCGCCGTGCGCGGCGCGGGGATCGAAAATCAGTTCTGCAGCAGCCATCTTTCCACCTCTTGATTCCGTCGTCAAAATCCAGCACGCGTCCACTGTAGCGAACTTATGTTGTTCGGAAAACAAATTAAAAAGAGTTTGGAAAGCTGAAAAACACATATGGGGACTACGCGTGGAGCGTCCGCATATGGGGTCAGACCCTCACGCGCGTTGGCGCCAGGCTTTGCGTCAGCTGTGTTGGGGGTCTGCCCCCAGCCCTCGCCTGCTCTGCGCCAACGCTCAACCAGCGCGGCGGCGCTCGCGCAGCAAGAAACGCGCAGGGTCGAGCGCCTCCGCCAACTGCCTCTCCAGCGGCAGCGGCTCGCCCTCGAGCTGACAGGCCAGCAGCTCGGCCGCCAGCGGCGCCCAGATCAGGCCGCGCGAGGCATAGCCGAGCAAGCCAAACAGGCCGGGCCAGCGGGGCACGTCGCGCAGGCGCTCGCAGCGGCCCGGCACGCCCGGATCGGGCAAGGCGCCCGCCAGCGGCAGGCGGTCCGGTGCCACGCAGCGAAAGCCCGTGCGCCCGGCCAGCGGCGCGTCGAACGGGGCCACGCCCAGAATGTCGGCGATCTTCCCGATATTTTCTTGCTGGCTCGACGGGCGCAGCTTGGCGTCCGCGTCCGCATCGTAGCTGGCGCCCACGCAGACGACGCCCTGATAGGCCGGCGTCATATAGGCTTCGCGGCAGACGACGAAGGGCACGGACGGCAGGCTGGCTTCGGCCAGGTGCGTGACCTGGCCGCGCACGGCGTCGAGCGGCAGGCCGGCCGCCTGTTCAAAATCGATCGCGCCCGTGCCGGCGGCCAAAACGACGGTGGGCGCGGCCGCGATCAGGGCGCCTTGCGCATCGCGCAGCAGCCATTCGCCGTCGCCGCGCTCCAGGCGCAGCGCGCTGCTGGAAAAACGCCGCGTCAGCAGGCTGCCGCAGGCGTCGAGCATGGCCGCGCAGACAGAGGCTGGGCGCGCCCAGCCTCCCTGTGCGAACCACCAGGCGCCGTCGGGCGCCGGCGCGCCCAGCATGGCGGCCGCTTGCGGCGCTTCCAGCCAGCGGGCGAAGCCGGGCGGATACTGGCCGCCGGCGGCGATCTGCCGCTGCACCTGCGCATGTTCTGCATCGCGCGCCAGTTGCAGCACGCCGCATTGCGCGCCGTCAAAGGCGGCGCCGATGCCGCCCAGCCCCCTCCAGTAGCGCAGCGAATACAGGTAGGCGGCGCGCACCAGGCGCGTGGCGATATTGTCGTCCTTCGACAGCTGCGGCATGAAGATGCCGGCCAGGTTGCCCGACGCTTCGCTTGCCGGCTGCGCGTGGCGCTCGACCAAGGTCACTTTCCAGCCGCGCGCGGCCAGGCGTTCGCAGGCGGCGGCGCCGGCCACGCCCGCGCCGATGACGATGGCGCGCCGCTCCGGCGCCGCCGTGCCCACGCTGTCGCCGCGCCGGGCATAGAACACGGCGCGCAAGCGGCTCTCGTCGAAGACAAAACCGTTCTTTTGCAGCGCCGCGCGCTGCGTTTCGTCGAGGTGCACGGCATGCAGGCGCGCGCCGTCAACCATCAGGCGCGCCAGCACCGGCGTGGCCGGCGGCGCCCAGGCCAGGTGCACTTCATCGACTCTCGCCGACAGCTGCGCCAGGCAGGCATCGGGCTCGCCGATCAGCACGTCGAGGATGACGAGGCCGTCGCGCGAGGCCAGGCGGTGCAGGCCCGGCACGCAGGGTGGCCATAGGCTGCGCCACGGCTCGGGCAACTGGCTGGCGTCGACGGGACGGGGCGCCAGCGCGATGTAATGCAGCCTGCGCCCGCCATGCCGGGCGCAGGCCGCGTGAAAGCGCGCGCCGTCGAAATCCGTGTCGAGCGTGACGAGGGGCTTCATCGTCAGCGCCCCGCGCGGCAAAAACAGGCGGGCGCGTGGTCGTTGACCATGCCGATGCCCTGCATGTAGGCGTAGATGATGGTCGAGCCGACGAACTTGAAGCCCCGCTTGCCCAGGTCTTTCGACAAGCGGTCCGACAGGGCCGTCCTGGCGGGGAACTCGCCGGGCTGCCAGCTGTTGACGATGGGCTGGCCATCGACGTAGGCCCACAAAAAGCTGTCGAGCGTGTGCCCTTCCGCGCGCAGGCGCAGATAGGCTTGCGCATTCGTGATGGCCGCCGCCACCTTCAGGCGGTTGCGCACGATGCCGGGGTCCGCCAGCAACTGCGCCACCTTGTCCGGGCCGTATGCGGCGATCTTTTCCGCATCCCAGTCGTCAAAAGCGGCGCGGTAAGTGTCGCGCTTGTTGAGGATGGTTTCCCAGCTCAGTCCCGCCTGCGCCCCTTCCAGGTTCAGCATCTCGAACAGCCGGCGCTCGTCGTGACAGGGCACGCCCCACTCCGTGTCGTGGTACTCGACATAGCGGGGATTGGCCGGATTGGCCCAGGCGCAGCGGAGAATGGTCATGGCATGTTCTTCGTAGGGGAAGCGGAGGTACAGTATAAATTATCGGCCGCGCAGCAGGCGCCCCAGTTCCAGCAAGCCGTGCGCCATCTCGGCCGGGGGAATGGCCGCAAAGCCCAACAGCAGCCCCGGCGGCGTGGCGCACTCCGGGCCCGCTGCCGGATCGGCATAGTGGCCCAGCGGGCGCAACTCGATGCCGCGCGCCAGTCCCGCGCCGGCCACCGCCTCTTCGTCGTGATCGCCGCGAAAATACGCGCACAGTTCCAGCCCGCTGTCGGCCGGGCCGCACGCGAGCTGGTCGTCAAGCTCGCGCGCGATGCCGCGCAACAGCAGGTCGCGCCGCTCGGCATTGCTGTCGCGCGTGCGGCGGATATGCCGGCCAAAGTGGCCCTCGGCGATGAAGTCGGCCAGCGCCATCTGCGGCACGATGGCCGTGTGGCGGTCCATCACGGCCTTGGCCTGCACCAGCGCCTCGGCCAGCGCGGGCGGCGCCACCATGTAGCCCAGGCGCAGCCCCGGAAACAGCACCTTCGACAGGGTGCCCACGTACACCACGCAGCCGGCCCGGTCCTGGCTTTGCAGCGACGCCAGCGGCGCGCCCGTGTAGCGGTATTCGCTGTCGTAATCGTCTTCCACCAGCCACGCTTTGTTGCGCGCGGCCCAGGCCAGCAGGGCCAGGCGGCGCGGTAAACTCATGCTCACGCCCAGCGGCATCTGGTGCGACGGCGTCACGTAAGCCAGCTTCGCCTGCGGGCAGTGCGCCACGCCATACGCCACGTCCAGCCCCTGCGCATCGACGGGGACGGGAAAGACGCGCGCGCCGGCCGCGCGCAGCGGGCCGCTGGCGCCCCGGTAGCCGGGCGACTCCATCCAGGCGCAATCGCCGGGCGCCAGCAGGATGGTCGACAGCAAAAACAGCGCCTGCTGCGAGCCGGACGTGATGACGATCTGCTGCGGCGTGCACTGGACGCCGCGCGAGGCCTTCAGGTACACGCACAGCAGCTCGCGCAGCGGCAGGAAGCCGGCCGGGTCGCCGTAGCCGAACTGGTGGTCGGGACGGCGCCGGCGCCGCCCCTCCAGCCGGTTCCACACGTCAAACGGAAAATGGTCGATGCGCGGCATGCCGACGCGGAAGGCGCGCAGCGGCCCCCGGTGGAACGCCACCTGGCGCATGGCCGCCACCACGCCCTGCCCGCGCGCCGACAGGGGCCGCAGCAGGCCGGGCGTAGCTGCCGGCGGCACTGGCAGCGGCACCTCGCGGCTGACAAAGGTGCCGCGCCCGACGGCGCCATCAAGATAGCCTTCGGCCGTCAACAGCGCATACGCATTGAGCACCGTCTGGCGCGACACGGCCAGCAGGCGGCAAAAATCGCGCGTGGGCGGCAGCTGCATGCCGGGGCTCATCCTGCCATCGAGGATGGCGGCCTTGATGGCCGCATACAGCTGGCGGAACAGCGGCTCGGCGGCGCCGCGCTGCAGCGGCAAGGTGGCGATGATCGGGTTCAGGTGGGAGGCTGGCATGACGGGATGGCTCTTGAATTGGTAGCTTCAAGATAGCACTTATTGGCTGTTTTAAATAGCCAAGACTGGCGCTAAGATGGCGCATCCCCTTTATTCTTGCGGAGTACCCATGCATCAGTTTTTCGCCACCGTGGCCTGGCAGCGCGACGGCCAGGATTTCGCCGGCCAGCGCTACAGCCGCGGCCATGAATGGCGGTTCGACGGCGGCCTGACGGTCCCCGCCTCGTCGTCGCCCCTGTCCGTGCCGCTGCCGATGTCGGTGGCGGAAAATATCGACCCGGAAGAGGCGCTGGTGGCCGCCGCGTCGAGCTGCCACATGCTGTTCTTCCTGTCGCTGGCAGCGCAGCGCGGCTACGTCATCGACGATTACCGCGACGCCGCCATCGGCGAGCTGGGCAAGAATGCACAAGGCCGCCTGGCCATGACGCGCATCGTGCTGCGTCCGCGCATCGCCTTCGCGGGAACATCGCCCACGCCCGAGGCCTTGGCCGCCCTGCACCATGACGCCCACGAACGCTGCTACATCGCCAATTCGCTGACGGCCGAGGTGGTCGTGCAAGGAGCGCACTAGATGTACACGCCCGCCACCTTCCGCGAAGAGCGCCTCGACGTGCTGCATGGCCTGATGGCCACGCATCCGCTGGGCGCGCTGGTGCGCCACGGCGCCGATGGCCTGTGCGCCGACCATCTGCCGTTCGAGATCGCCGCGCCCACGCTTGATGCGCCATTCGGCACCCTGCGCGCCCACGTGGCGCGCGCCAATCCGCTGTGGCGCGCCGCCGGTGCGGACGATGACTGCATGGTGATCTTCCAGGGGCCGCACGCCTACATCACGCCCGCCTGGTATGCGGAAAAACAGCGCAGCGGCAAGGAAGTCCCCACCTTCAACTATGCGGTGGTACACGCGCACGGCCCCCTGCGCACCATCGACGATGCGGCATGGCTGCTGGGATTGGTGGCGCGGCTGACGGCGCGCCACGAGGCGGATCAAGCCGCACCGTGGCAGGTGGGCGATGCGCCGGCCGGCTATATCGACAAAATGCTGAAAGCCATCGTCGGCATCGAGATTCCCCTCACGCGCATCACGGGCAAATGGAAGCTGGGGCAGAACCGCAGCATGCAGGACCAGGCCAGCATGGCGCATGGCCTGGCGCTGGACGCCCAGCCGGGCGCCGCCCGGGCGCTCGGCGCGCTGATCGCCGCCAACGTCACCTCAGCGAGCTGACGGCCGCCGCAAACGTCAGGAACGACAGCGCCGTCGACACGAGGATGATGCGGGCGATGCGCGCAGCGTCGTGCTCCAGACGATAGGCGCTTGCCGGGAAAATGCTGGCGGCCGGCTACGGCTTGAGCTGGGCGCGGATCTCGCCGGCCGGGTAGGCGGCGCTGTGCACGTTCACGTACAGGTTGCCGGCCTGGTAGCTCGCATACTGGGACGGCGTGAGCATGGCGCCGGCCGGCACGGCAAACATGCCGGCGCTGGTCTGCACCAGCGGCACGATGACAGCGCCGTTGGCGCCGACGGGCGCTTCGTGGATATGCGCGACGGTGGCCACCATGCCCGTGTAGCGCACGCCGCCGCTGACGCTGCGGTCGTGCGCCACGCGGATATCGCTGTGGCCGCTGGCCGTGCTGGTATTGGCCGGCACTTCCTGCGCGCCCGTCAGGGTCACGTCATGGCCGCCCGGGTGATGCGGACCATGGGAACAGGCGCCCAGCAGGGTGGCCAGCGCCAGCACGGTGGCGGCGCGGCGTACGTGGTTTGGCAATGTGCTCATCGCAGTTCTCCTTCAACGGACATCGGCTTACGGATGGCGCCCTCCCGCACAAGCGGGCCTGCGCCGTGTCTCGCGCAAAAAAATCTTGCTGTAGTGCGACAGTAACGCCATCCCGCCGAGTCCGCTTTGCTTTGCGCCAAACTTGCTGCGCGCCCCGCCGCGCCCCGTTCAGGCAAGATGGCCTTCGGCCACCCAGCCACGGTTGGCGGGCGGCGCCTTCGGCTTGGGCGCGATGCCGCTGCTTTTTTCCGCATCGAGGATGATGCTGCGCATGCTGTCGCTGGCGGCCGGCCCCGGCGCGAACGCGTAGTACTCGTCATTGATGGGCAAGCCCGTCATGGCGTCGACCAGCACCGGATCGGCGGCCAGGCCCGTGTCGCGGCTGGCGATGACGAGGCTGGCGCCTTCCGGGGCGAAGTTCTCATTGCCCCAGGCAATGAAGGCCAGCAGGACGGGCTTGAATGCGCGGCCCGGCTTGGTCAGCACATAGTCATAGCGGGGCGGCTTGGCGCAATACAGGCGGCGCGTCATCAGCCCCCCTTCCACCAGGTCCGCCAGGCGGCGCGTCAGGATGGTGGGGGCAATCTTGAGGCTTTTTTCAAATTCATCGAAGCGCGTCTTGCCGTAAAACGCTTCGCGCAGGATGAGGATGCTCCACCATTCGCCCACCTTGCCCAGGCTGCGGGCAATCGGGCATGGCAAATTATTAAAGTTGGTATGTTTCATGACCATCTCCTCACGTTGATCCAACACAACAATCAAAAAAAATCTTGCAGTTGCCACACAAAAATTTAGTTACTATCGCTTTGCAAGCCGTTTCCCGCCCCGGCGAGGGCTTGAAAATACGCGAAAACTCACACTTTTCTTGCTCCAGTACAATCATGCCCAGTCCAGCTTCTCCCGTCCCGGTGTGCGAAACGGCGTCAGAGAATGTTGCTTCCCGTCCGTTTTTCACCTGATACGCTTACGATGACTCCTTTGAAATTTGCCGTCCTGCCAATGTTGCTCGCCCTCTCCCTCTGCCAGACCACCGCCGCCGCCACCGTCTCCTCCGCCTCGTTCCAGGCCACCTTCGTCATCAGCGAGGCCTGCACGATACGCTCGCACCTTGCGCAGGCCCAGGTGCAATGCCGCCATGCGACCCCCTATCAGGTACAGCCCGGCCAGAGCCCGGCAGGCGCGGACATGCTCACCGTCAGCTTCTAAAAATAAATCGTCGCCGTCACCGTGTCCTTGTAGTCGCCGGGGCGCGGCGACACCTGCGCCGGAACCCGGCCGTAAATCGTCAGCGGCACGCTCGCGCCCGTGCCCGTCCCCGTGACCATGGCGGTGCCGCCCGTGCCGTCGCCCCATGGCGGGCCATCGAGGGTGGACGACAGCAGATAGCTGACCTTGTCGGTGGTCACGGTGTTCTTCATTTGCCGGTTGGCCACATTGAGCGCCACGCTGCCGCCGTTCAGGGCAATCTGATACGCATTGTTGTTCACGCAGCGCACCGACAGGGTGCTGGTGCTGCGCAGGTTGCCCGTCAGGATGGAGGCGTTGGCAAACGCCATCGGCGTGGCCGTGATCGTGCAATCGTTGACGGCCGTCGCATTCACCGTAAAGCCGAAGCTGCCGCTGCTGGCGCTACAGCCCTGCAAGTTGACGAGGCCATACGTGGTGTAGGTGTAGGTGCCCACGCCGGCAAAGCTCGACGTATAGACGGTATTGGCGTTGGCCACCGTCGGCACGGCCGCCAGGGCGGCGCCGGCAGGAATCTTCGCATACACGGTGAACGTCATCGAATACGTGCCGGGCGGGGCCAGCAAGCCGGCCGACAGGACCATGTCGAACGTCGATGGCGCACCGGCCACGCCGGCGCCGCCCCAGATCTTCGCCGTCGCATATGAACTGTCCACGTACACGTTGTATTCCATGCGGTTGGCGCCGTTGCCCAGCTTGCGCGGCAGGGCCGAGGTGGAATTCGTGCCCAGCCCCAGCGAGATGCACACTTGCGCATTGGGCGTGAGCAACTGTCCCAGGTTCAGCGATGAAAACAGGCAGCTGAAGGTCCCCGTTGCCTGCGCCACGTAATCGGCGCCGGAAATCGGACTGATCTGACCGAAATCGATATTCGTCATGCTGACCGTGCAGGTATCGGCCGCCCGCGCCGCATTGCCCCAGGCACAGCCCAGCAGCAAGACGAGACATGGCAGCAGGCGGCGCATCAGCGGCCTCCCCCGGCGCCGGCAGCGCAGCGCAGCGGGCCGATCACGGGCAAGCCGCCCGCCGCCGGGCGCGCATAGGCAAAGCGCACCGTGCAGGTGCTGTCGCCTTCGCCAATCTGTAATTGATTTTGCTCAAGCAAGTCGTCGATAAAGGTGATGCCGTCAAATCCCACCACCGTGCGCTTGCCGCTTTGTACATGCAGCACGGGCAAGCCCGTGGCCAGCGGCTTGCCGTCGCCGTCCTGCACGATGACGGTGGCGGCGCTGTAGCGCCCGATGGGAAAGGCGGCCAGCACGCCGGCCAGCTGCCGCGGCACGACATTGATATGCGTCACGGGCACCCGCGCATCGACGCCCAGTTCATCCGTCGCGATGCTGATCTGGTTACTGCCATACGGATTCAGATTCGGCACCAGCAGATAGCCGCTGCCGCCCGTCACGCCGATCTGGCGGTTCTCATGCAACACGGGAATGTTCGCCACGCCGCCCGTGGACACCAGCGCATAGCCGTTGCCCACCTGGCGCGCCGCCTCCAGGTGGCCATCCATCAGCACCAGCGCGCCGGCCGCGCCCAGCGAAGAGACAGTGCCGCTGCGGCTGTTTTGCGTGCGCGCGCTCACGCGGCCGTCATTGCCCAGGTATTCCACTTGCGCCTGGCGGTAAGCGTTGCCGCCCGCCGTGCCGGCCTGCACGCTCCAGCCGAAGCCGCCGCCAAAGTCCGCCGCGCGCTGCGCGCCGACACTGCGGCCGCTCTCGCCGTTTTGCCGGCTGCCGTTCACGCTGAGGGCCAGATTGTTGTCGAAGGCCATGCTCAGGCCGAAGTAGAAACCCCGTTTATCGCGTTGCCGCAAGTCCTGGAACAGGCTGGCGCTGAAGAACAGGCCGTGAAACAGGGTGGCCGCATAGCCCACGGTAGCAATCTTCGACGGCGGCGCGCCCAGTGTGCGGTAACGGATATAGCTGCCGCTGATGCTGCTTCCGGCCGGCAATGGCAGGCTGACCGTGAGGCGGTCTGCCGCGCGCACGACGGGGCTGCCATCACGCGAGGCCAGGTCGCCAAAACCGGCGCCGGCGCGCACGCCTTGCACATCGATGCTGAAGCGCGGCCCCAGGTACTGATAACCGGCGCCCAGCTGCGCACCGCGGCTGCGGCCGGCGCTGGCCGACAGCGAACCGTTGAGCACGCCCGCCTGGCCCAGCCGCCACAACGCGCCCGCCCCCGCCTGATACAGGCCGGCCGCCAGTTCCGCATGGCCTTCGACGGTGAGACGGTCACTGACGCCATGGCGGCCGGAAGCGCTGGCGACCAGTTGCCGTTCATAGCCGAACAGGCGGCGGCCATAATCGCGCCGCACGGCTCCCGCCTCGACCGAGTAATCGCTCAAGCCGCCGGCCAGCATGCGCGTATCGACGTACAGGGGCAGCACGGTCGTCACGCTGCGCCCCAGCGCATCGCGGGTGACGATGGTGGCCTGGCCCGCGCCATTCACGCCGGCCACCTGGTTCAGGATGAATGGACCGCTGGGTACGCTGGCAGAGTATTGCTGTACGCCATTGACGTACAGGCTCAGCGACGATGGCACCAGCGCCGTGCCGTCGACGGCGGCGACGGGGAAGGTCAGCAGGTCGGGGCGCAGCTGGAAATTCTTGCGCCACTGCAAGCCACCGACGCGCACGGCGCGGCTCCAGCTCAGCGATGAGGAAATCAGGTCGCCCACCTGCCACGTTTGCAGGGTGGCGGGATCCGCATGGCTCCAGAACGTGTCAAAACGCATGTATTTGCGCTGGCCCGCGCCCAGGTTCACCGTGCCGGTATTGCTGAAGACGCCGCTGTCATTGAAGTAGCGCACATCGTTGAACAGGGCGGCGCGGCGCGTCTGTCCCAGTTCCGCATAGGCTTCGTAATTGAGCACGGCGCCTGGCGTGACCTGCGACGGCGGCGTCTGCGCCTCCGGGCGCGCGCTGATGCGGTACGGCGCGCGCAAGTCGTCCGCCACGCGCAGCGACACGCTCTGGCGCGCCGCGTCATAGTCGTAGCTGAGGCCTGGAATGGCGTCGAGCGCCACCTCGGCCTGACCGGGCGCGCCCAGGCGAGCCGGGTCCAGCCCCAGCTGCTGCAAGGTCGCCACGCTGCTGCGCAAGCCTTTGCCCACCTGGGTAAAGCGCAAGATCAGCCCGGTTGATTCAGCATTCAAGGTTACCTCCAGATACAGTTCATTCGGCGCCGCCGGATCGCTGGACAAGCTGGCCGGCCCCGGGTCGGCGCCCGTCACGCCGGGCGCGCCATCGGCCCAGTGCAGCGGCGCCATGGCCAGCAGCAACGCCGTCAGCGCGCGTGTCATGGTTCAGGCCAGTTGCGCCCGCCATGGCGGCAATCGTCAAGGTGTCGAAGTCTTGGCAATGAGCGCCTTCGCATTCACATTCACCGCGATGCTCAGCGGTCCATCCAGTTCAGCCTGGCCCGTGACAGGCAGACGCCATACGCGCATGCGTGCCGCCAGGACATAGCCGAACAGTCCCTTGCTGATCACAAACTCCTTCCCGGCCGGGTTCGTCAACGTCATCGCCCCGATCTGCGCATGGACATTGCCGCTGTTGCGGATGCGCAACATCCACTCGCCCTTGTCGCGGAACACTTGCCAGTCGAGCGCTTCCTTGCCCGGCGCGCCGGCCGGCAGCACGAACACGGGCACCGAATAGCGCAAGCGGATATCGACGCCGCTGCGGCCCGTGTCATCGTCGCGGCTGACTTCGTCGATGAGCACGCGATACGTCTTTTCCTGCGCGACGGGACCGGCCTGGGCACGCACCAGGCGGATGGTCTGGCGGCTGTTCGCAGCGATCTCGACAATGGGCGGACTGGCCACCAGTTCCTGGGTCGCCACCAGCGTTTCCTCGCCGTCGCGCTGGTCCCAGGCGAACACGCGCACCTGGCCATACATGGGCTGGTCGCCGAGGTTTTGCAGGTTGATGCCGGCCGCGCCCTGTTCGGCGCGGAAGTTGAGCGTCACCGGCGAAATCTGCAGATTGGCGCCCTGCACGCCCGCGGCACCGCACGCCAGCAGCGCCAGCCAGGGCCAGATCAGGGAGGCGGCAGCGGCCTTCATGCGTCGCCCGGCTTAAAAGTAAACGGTGGCCGTGATGGTCGACTTGTAAGTGTCGGGCGCCGGCGTCGCCTGCGGCGGAATGTTGCCGTACACGGTGATCGGCTGAGAGCTCCCGTTGCCGGTGCCGCCGACCGTATTCGTGCCCTGCGTATCGCCCCACAAGGTGCTGCCCGCCGTCTGGAACAGGTTGAATTGCACCGTTCCCAGGTTGCCGCCGGTGCCGCTCAGATAACGCGTGGTGCCGGTCGAGCCCGTACCCGTGCCCGCCGTCAGGCCCACGTTGTACGGCGTGGTATTGGTGCAGGTGACATCCACGGTCGTATTGACGTTAACGGCAGTAGCCAGTACACCCTGACTTTGACCAAAGTCGAGATTGGCCGCCGCAATCGTGCAATTGGCGATGATTTTCAGGGTCACGTCAAAGGTCGTGGTGTTGCTGCCGTTCAGATACACGGCGGCATCGGCATAGCCAGGCAGGAAGGCCGCAGCGGCAAGGACGACACTGGCGGCAGCGGTCAAGCGGGGTGAAATAACTCGCAACATGATACCTCCTGATGACGGGACATCATTAATGCGCCCATCGGCTGAAGGGCTTCGAGGATAGTCACGGTATTGCCGGCGTTTTCTGGGGCACGCAAACCAGGACGACAAAATACTTGCGCCGAGAGTCAGGAAGCCAGGGACTCCAGCATTTTTTGCAGCATTTGCAAAACAGATTTTTTGGCAAGCGACATTGCTTAAAATCAATGCATGAGTGAATTATTAGCCATCTGGGAAATCCGCGCTTCTTCTCGCGGAGAAACCTCTTTTGAAACACGAGAAAAGCAGAAAAAAAAGAAAAAGCAGGGCATAATAAGCCACAACTTGCTATTTGGTTAAGTCATCCATGCCATGCCATTGACCAGCGAACCCATCAAAAAAAACATCCTGATCGTGGACGATTCCGCGTTCGAGCAGCGCATGCTGATGGAACTGCTGAGCGAGCAACCGTACCGTTTCAGCATCGCTTTCAACGGCTACCAGGGCTACCAACTGGCGCTGGCCACGCATCCCGACCTGATCCTGCTCGATGTGCGCATGCCGGAAATGGATGGCTACACGGCGTGCCGTTTGCTCAAGGCGAATCCCGAAACGGAACCGATCCCCGTGATTTTTCTCAGCGGCGCCGATGCCGCCAAGGAACGCATCATGGGCTTGCAGGTAGGCGGCGTCGATTACATCTCGAAGCCGTTTACACCGGAGGAACTGGCCGCGCGCATCCATATCCACCTGGGCTTGATGCGTAAAAGCAACAGCACCTTGCCCGCCGCGTCGCCGGCCAGCGAGCGCCAGCAGCATCCCGACCTGGTGTTCGTCAATGCCGTCAAGCAACTTATTCTCGACAACCTGGGCAGCCTGCCCAACCTGTCCGAAATCGCCCGCAGCGTGGGCACCTACCGCGAAAAGCTCACCCTGATGTTCCGCGAACAGACGGGCATGACGGTCTTCGCCTTCATCCGCGAGGCGCGCATCGCCCGCGGCGTGGAATTGCTGCAGCAGACCGAGATCGACGTGCAGGATATCGCCCTGCTGATCGGCTTCCACAACGCGGGCAACTTCGCCACGGCCTTCCGCGAGCGCATGGGCATCACGCCCAGCGCCTACCGCCAGCGCCTGCAGGAGCAGACGGGCCAGCGGCAGGTGTCGAACGGGCACTGAGGGGCACGCATGCCCCCCGCACCCTAGAACTTGTAGTTCAGCTTGAGCGAGGCGAAGCGGCCGCGCGGATCGGCTTGCGTATAGTCAAAGCCCGAGGCCGAGTAATCCCACGGCGCGCGCTTGTTGGCCAGGTTCTGCACGATGAAGGTGACGTTCGCCGCTGGCGTCACCTGCCAGCTGGTGGTCACGTCAAACGTGCTGAAGGCGGCCACGGATTCATCGAGATGCGTGTTTTGCGCATAGCTGCCGACATAGTTCCAGGTCAGCGTGGACGACCATTTGCCCTGTTCCCAGGTGGCCGAGCTGACGCCGCGCCATTTCGGGATGGAGCCGAAATAATTGGTGCCGGCGCCGTCCGTCAGCGGCGCGCCGTCCGACAGCGGTTCGGCAAAGCGCAGCACGCGGCTCAGCTGGCCGGCCAGGGTCAGCTTGCCCCAGTCCTTGTCGACGAAGCGCTGGCGCAGGTCCAGATCGATGCCCGACACTTCGCGCTGGCCCTGGTTGCGGTACTGGCGGTACAGGGTCGTGATGCGGCCATCGGCGTCGCGCGTGATCTTTTGCGGCGCCGACGCTTCGTTGGCGATGGTGGTGGTGGCGCTTTCCGTGCCGATCACGCCATCCTGCTTGATGCGGTAGTAATCGAGGCCGATGCTCGAACTGCTGGTCGGCGAGACCACCACGCCCAGGTTCAGGTTATTCGACCGTTCCGGACGCAAGGCGGTGTTGGCGATGGTAATGGCCGTCACGCCGCGCGTCTGCGTCGGCGTGATCGGATCGCGCGGATCGAGCACGCTGACATAGCTGACGGCCGTGCTTTGCGTGATTTCCGGCAGGGACGGCGCGCGGAAGCCGCGCGAGACGGTGCCGCGCACCAGCAGCCATGGCGCCGCCTGGTAGCGGGCGCTGGCTTTCGGCGAAAACGCATTGCCGAAATCGCTGTAATGGTCGGCGCGGCCCGCCAGGTTGACGGACAGGTCTTTTACCACCGGCACGTTGAATTCGGCAAACAGGGCCGACACGCTGCGCGAGCCGTTGATGATGTTAATCGCCGGGCGCAGCTCGGTGCCGGACAGCACGGCCGTCGAGGTCTGCGAATCCATCTTTTCGCGGCGCCATTGCGCGCCGGCGGCAAAGCCCAGCGGACCGGCCGGCAACTGCCACAGGTCCTTCGCGGCCGAGAAGTCGACGGTGTCGAGCGTCGATTCGGCCGGACGCAGGGTCGACAGGCGCAGGCGGTTGCGCACCGCTTCGCTGTTTTGCGCCTGATCAAAGAAGTTATAGCTGCCGTCGGCCAGCACTTTCTGGAATTCGTAGCGGTTGACGAAGTTCTGCACGGTTTCTTCCAGCTTGCTGCTCGAGTGGCCCACGGCCGCGTCCCAGTCCCAGCCCGCCAAGGTGCCCTTGACGCCCGCCAGGGCGCGGTAGAACGTCACCTTGTCCTGCTTCAGGCGCGGTCCCAGGTCGAACAGGGTGGCCGTGAACGGCAGGGGCGTGGCGCCCGGATTGTTCGGATGGCCCACGGGCAGCACGACGGGTATCGTGTCGAGCGCCTGGGTGGCGTTGTTCCACACGCGCGTGGCATTATTTACCGTCAAGGGCGCGCTGAAGGTCTGGTCGGCGCGCGAGTAGCTGTGCAGCAAATCGACATACGCTTCCGTGTCCGCATTCAGCTTCAGGGTGCCGCGCGCGGCCGAGTGGATGCGCTGGATGCCGGGAATCAGGGTTTTGTATGGCGAGGGGTTGTACGCCAGCACTTGCCCCGTCTTGCCGGGCGTGATGTCGCCATAATTGACCAGTTGCAATGGCCCGCGCACGCCGCCCAGGGTCTTCGTCGGGTCCGTGCCCGCATAGTTGGTGATGGCCCAGCCCAGGCTGCCCCGCTGCTGCTTGCGGAAGTCCGCATCGCGCATCCACGCCACGTCGCTTTGCTGCAGCTTGTCGCGCTGCTGCGCATCGACCGAGAAGACCAGACTGTAGCCGTCTTCTTCCAGCTTGCCGAAACCCGTCTGCAGCGCCGCGCTCTTTTCATGCTGGCCCGTGCCTTCGGTCGAACCGCCCCACTGCGCCGTAATGTCCGTGCCCGTGAATTCCTTGTACAGGATGATGTTGACCACGCCGGCCACGGCATCGGAACCATAGACGGACGAAGCACCGTCCTTGAGCACCTCGATGCGCTGCACGGCCGCCATCGGCAGGCTGTTCAGGTCGACAAAGGTTTCCTGCAGGTTTTGCGCCGTCGCATAGCTGGCCACGCGCTTGCCATTGACCAGGATCAAGGTATTTTTCTGGCCGATGCCGCGCAGCGACAGGCCCGAGGTGCCGGCCGAGAAGCTGCCCGTATATTGCTCGTTGTAGCTGTTGCCGCTGTTGGCGGAAATCGCGCGCAGCACGTCCGACACGCTGGTCTTGCCGCTGGCTTTCAATTCCTTGGCGGTGATGACCTGGACGGCGCTGGCGCCCTCCTTTTCGCTGACACGGATATTCGACCCGGTGACGTTGACGCGCAGCATTTCCTCCTCGGCATGGGCGAAGGCAGGAAAGGCGGCGGCGATGGCTAGACTGATGGCGAGTGGTTTGAACATGGTTTCCTCTTATTGGGATTGCGGCCTTCTTCAGATAAAAAAAGCCGAGCAGGGGCACGCGGGCCGGATGGGCCTGCGGGAATTACGACAACGGGGGGAATGCAGGAATTACGGGATGCGTGGACGCGCACGCATCGGCATCCACTGCGCCATGGATTGCATGGTCAGCTGGTGCCGGGTGGCGGAAAAAATGGCAGAAAGAGTAAAGCGCAACATAAAAGACACCGGTAAGCGGGGAAATGCCACTATATCGCGGCGTCTTTATGGCGTGAACGAATTAAAAATTGATTGTATATATGATTTGAATCTAAGGCCTTGCCGATGGCGCGCCGTCAGGCATCGGCGATGGCCGCCGGCGGGGCCGCCGCCGCGCGGCGCGCCTGCAGGCGCCACCAGTACCAGGAGATGAGCGCATTGACCCAGTAGGCGGCGTACAGCACGGCCGTCAGGTACAGGCCGCGGCTGTAGTACAAGGGCACGGCCACCGTGTTGACAAGCAGCCAGAAACCCCAGGTTTCGATGCGCCGGCTCATCAGCAAGAATTGCGCGATGACGCTAAATACCAGCACCGCAGAATCGATGAAGGGCGCGTAGGCATTCGTGAAGCGGTGCAGCAGCATGCCGTAGATGAACACGGCGGCAAAACCGGCCGGCACCACCCAGGCCAGGCTGCGCCAGCCCGTGCGCGTGATCGGCAGCGGCTGGCCGCTTGCGCCGCGCCGCCATTGCAGCCAGCCGATGACGCAGGTAACGATGAAAAACAGCTGCAGCAGCACGTCGGCGTACAGGTTGACCTGGAAAAACAGCACGGCGAACAGCACGCAGCCGACCATGCCGATCCACCAGGAATGAATATTGTTGCGTCCGGCCAGGACGATGGAAACGGTCATCAGCACGTTGGCGGCGATCTCGAGTGGGGGAGTCAAGCGGTCTTCCTTTGCGGGGCAGTGGTTGGATGCACGGCGCCACTATAGCCGAATACACTGCCCGGTGTCCTGCGCGCCAGAGGCAATTGCAAGGGGGGCAGGCGGCGAAAACCGCGCAAAAGTCCAGGAAAAACACGCCAGGCAGGCCTTCAGCAGCAGCAACCCTTGACTTCCCTGGCCATTCTGGCAAATTGAATATCAAGTTGAAACTCTATGGAAGCACCCGTATGCGCATGCGCCATCTCCTGTTTGCGGCAGTGCTCGGCGTATCGGCCCTGCCAGCCCTGGCTTGCCGCATGACGATGGCGCTGGAGCAGTGGCCGCCGTACGTCTACCGCGACGCCGAGGGCCGCTACACGGGCCTGGACCTGGAGTTGCTGCGCGCCATCTTCAAGGAAGCCCGCTGCACCCTGGTCACCTTGCCGGAACTGCCCACGGCGCGACGCGAACTGCTGTTCCAGAAGGGGAAACTGGACCTGATGCTGGCCGCGTCCGAAACGCCGGAGCGCCAGTCGTATGCCCGCTTTTCCATTTCGTATCGCGATGAAGCCGTGGGCATCTTCAGCAAGTCCGGCCATGCCGACGGCCTGCGCCAGATCGCCAGCGTCGCGCAGCTCGCGCGCGGCAAGGCCACCCTGCTGGCGCCCAAAGTGGGCTGGTATGGCGCGCAATACGCGGCGGCCCGCCCGGCGCTGGAAAAGGCCGGCCGCCTGAATGCGTTCGGCACCTTCCAGCAAGGCGTGCGCATGCTCGACGCGGGCCGCGCCGACCTGCTGATGGGCGACGTGCTGGCCGTGCGCCACGAGGCGCGCCAGCAGGGCGTCGCCTTGAGCGCCCTGCCCTTCCTCGCGCTGCGCGCGCCCGTGCACCTGATGCTCAATGCGCACAGCACCAGCGCCGCCGACCTGGCCCGCCTGAACGCCGCCATCACGCACCTGGAGCAGCGCGGCGCGCTGGCGGCGATCCGCGCCAGCTACGACGCGCCGTAAGGCGATCAGCCCTTGGCAGCCGCTTCCAGGATTTCCAGCTTCGTTTCGCGGCCATTCTTTTGCACGCCCTGCGCCTTGTCGTAGCTTTCGATCAGGGCGCGGTACGGCGGCACGATGTGGTCCGTCATGATGGCGGCGAACTCCATCGCATCGGCGCGGTTCCAGGTGCTCATCACTTCCGCCAGCACCGCATACGTATCGATCGGCACGGCGCCGGCCTGCGCCACGCGCGCCATAGTGATATCGGTGGCCATCTTCGACCAGTTGCCCGAGGCGTCGATGATGGCAAACACCTTGTAGCCGGCCGCCAGCGCGCTGATGGTGGGGAAAGCCATGCATACGCTGGTGAGCGTGCCGGCGATCAGCAAGGTCTTGCGGCCCGTCTTTTCGATGGCCTCGACCCAGGCCGGATTGTCCCAGGCGTTGATCTGGCCCGTGCGCGGGATGTAGACGGCTTCCGGGTTGAAATGGTGGATTTCCGGGATCAGGGGGCCGTTCGGGCCGTCCGGCACGGAAGCGGTGGTAAAAGTCGGCATGTTCGCCAGGCGCGACAGCTTGGCCAGCGCCGTGACGTGGCCGCGCAGCACGTGCTGCTCGATGTCGCGCACCAGCTGGAACAAGCCGCTCTGGTGGTCGATCAGCAGCATGACGGCGTCGTCGGGATCGATCATCGGTGGCAAACCTTGGAAGTTGGCGGGGGTGCTCATGGTAGTCTCCTGAAGGTGGCGCCGCCTGGCGGCGCCGGTTGAATGCCCATGCCGCCGGGTGCGGCATGGGTTATTGCTTGCTGCCTGCTGCACAACGTCGATTACTTCTCGATGCGGGCAAAGCGGCCGCTGTTGAAATCCTCGAACGCCTGCACGATTTCCGCTTCGGTGTTCATGACGAACGGGCCATGGCCGACGATGGGCTCGTCGATCGGCTCGCCGCTCAGCAGCAGCACCACGGCGTCGTTGTTCGCCTCGACGGTGATGCTGTCGCCATCGCGCCCGAACAGCGCCATCTGCGCTTCGCGCAGCGCGCTCTCGCCATTGACCAGCACCGTGCCGTGCAGGACGATCAGCGCCGTGCTCCAGCCCCTGGTCACGGGCAGTTCCGTCAGCTTGCCCTGGGCCAGGCGCACATCCCACACCTGCATCGGCGAGAACGTGCGGGCCGGGCCATGCTGGCCGCCGAATTCGCCGGCGATCACACGCACGGAGCCTGCATCGTCCGGCAACGCCACCGTGGGAATCGTGTCGCTGGTGATGGCCTGGTAGCCGGGCGCCGTCATCTTGTCTTTCGCCGGCAGGTTCACCCACAGCTGCACCATTTCCAGCGTGCCGCCCGACTGCGTGAAGGCAGGCGAGTGAAACTCTTCATGCAGGATGCCGGCGCCGGCCGTCATCCATTGCACGTCGCCGGGGCCGATCACGCCGCCCTGGCCCGTCGAATCGCGGTGCGCCACTTCGCCCTTGTAGACGATGGTCACCGTCTCAAAGCCGCGGTGCGGATGCGAGCCGACGCCGGGCGGTCGCGTGCCGGGCGCAAATTCGGCGGGGCCGGCATAGTCGAGCAGCAGGAATGGGCTCAGCTGCTTGCCATGGCCGTTGTACGAAAACATCGAGCGCACGGGGAAACCGTCGCCGACCCAGTGCTGGCGCGGTGCGCTGTAGATACCTGTGACTGTGTTCATCTCGATCTCCTGTTGGGGTTTGCATTACGATGGAGACAGAATAGACTCGCAACGATCAACGCGGTAGACGGTAAAATAGGCCTTCAGCGTTCCAAAAATAGAACGATCAAGGAGGCGGCATGCAGGACCTGAACGACTTGTATTACTTTGTGCAGGTGGTCGACCATGGCGGCTTCGCGCCGGCCGGGCGCGCGCTGGGCATGCCGAAATCAAAACTGAGCCGGCGCATCGCCCTCTTGGAAGAGCGCCTCGGCGCGCGCCTGCTGCAGCGCACCACGCGGCATTTCTCCGTCACCGACGTGGGGCAGACGTTTTACGAGCATTGCAAGGCGATGCTGGTGGAAGCGGAAGCGGCGCAGGAAGCGATCGACCTGACGCGGGCCGCGCCGCGCGGCACGGTGCGCCTGTCCTGCCCCATCGCCCTGCTGCATGCACTGGTGGGCCCCATGCTGGCCGGTTTCATGCGCGACCATCCGCAGGTGACCCTGCTGCTCGAAGCGAGCAACCGCCGCGTCGACCTGGTGGCCGAGGGCATCGACGTGGCCATCCGCGTGCGTCCGCCGCCGCTGCCCGACAGCGACCTGGTGCTGCGCGTGCTGGCCGAACGCAGCCAGTGCATGGTGGGCAGCCCGCTGCTGTTCGCCGGCGCGCCCGTGCCGCAGGCGCCGGCCGACCTGGCCGACTGGCCCAGCCTGGCCCTGGGCACGCCGCAGCAGCACTACCAGTGGGATTTGCATGGCCCGGACGGCGCGCGCGCCCAGCTGCGCCACACGCCGCGCTTCGTCACGGGCGACATGCTGACCCTGCGCGACGCGGCCGCGGCCGGCGTGGGCGTGGTGCAGCTGCCGACCATGATGATCGTCGAGCAGGTGGCCAATGGCAGCCTGCTGCCACTGATGGCGCAGTGGCGGCCGCAGCGCGAAATCATCCACGCCGTCTTCCCGTCGCGGCGCGGCCTGCTGCCCGCCGTGCGCGCGCTGATCGACTACCTGGCGCACAGCTTCGCCGCGCTGGAGGAAGAATGAGGGTTTTCAGGTACGATGACGTACTCGCCAATCGCCTGGACACCGCATGCGTTTATTGATTCTGTCGGACCTGCACCATGAGTTATGGCGCGAGGATGCGCCGCAAGGCGATCTTGCGCTCAGCCGTCCCGACGCCGTGATCCTGGCCGGCGACATCGACACGGGCGCGCGCGCCGTTGCCTGGGCCGCCACGGCGTTTGCGGGCCTGCCCGTGCTGTACGTGCACGGCAACCACGAAGGCTATGGCCACCACCTCGACAAGGTGCGCCAGGAATTGCGCAGCGCCTGCGCCGCCACGGACAACGTGCATTTTCTCGACGCCGACAGCCACGTCATCACCGACCAGGCAGGCAAGCCGGTGCGCTTCCTGGGCGCCACCCTGTGGACGGATTTCCGCCTGCTGGGCGAAGATACGCGCCTGGCCGCCATGCGCGACGCGGAAGCCGTCATGAACGACTACAGGCGCATCCGCCTGGCCAAAATGGGCTTTCGCAAGCTGCGCGCGGCCGACACGGCCATGTTCCATGCGCAGCAAAAAGCCTGGCTGGCGCGCGAACTGGCGCAGCCCTTCGACGGCCGCACGGTGGTCATCAGCCACATGGCGCCCTCGCTGCAGTCAGTCGACGACGCCTACGGCAGCGAGGGCTGCGCGCCCGCCTACGCCTCGCGCCTGGACGAGCTGGCCGCGCAGGCGGACCTGTGGGTGCATGGCCACATTCACGTCTCGCGCGACTACCGCATCGGCCCGTGCCGCGTCGTAGCCAACCCCTGCGGCTACAAGACGCGCAGCGGCACGCCGCAAAATCCCCGTTTTGATCCGAACTTCATCGTCGAACTGGCCCCGCGCTAATCCTCGGGCTTCAGACGCCCCGCCAGCAGTTGCTGCAGGCGGTGCTTGCCGGCCCGCCGCGCGGCCCTTGGCGACGCCTCTGACTGGTGCGCGCCGGCGCCGCCGCGCAGCCTGGCGGCCGCCACCAGCGGATTGCGCGGCTTGGACGGGGCTTTCACTTTGATCTTCATGGCCACTCCTTTCAGCCCTTGATGCAGACGACCTGGCGCAAGGTATGCACCACTTCCACCAGGTCGCGCTGATGCGCCATGACGGCGTCGATATTTTTATAGGCGGCGGGGATTTCGTCGATCACGCCGCCATCCTTGCGGCACTCGATGCCGGCCGTCTGCTCGGCCAGGTCGAAGCGGTTGAAGCGGCGCTTCGCCTCGCTGCGGCTCATGCTACGCCCCGCCCCGTGCGAGCAGGAGCAGAACGATTCCGGATTGCCCTTGCCACGCACGATGAAGCTGCGCGCGCCCATGCTGCCGGGGATGATGCCCAGTTCGCCCTGTCGCGCCGAAATGGCGCCCTTGCGCGTCACATATAAATCCTCATTGCCATGCGTTTCGCGCGCGATGTAGTTGTGGTGGCAGTTGATGGCTTCCCCGTCGAGCCGGAACGGCGGAGCAAACTGCGCCAGCACGTCGAGCACGCGGCGCATCATTTCGCTGCGGTTGAGCAGCGCGTAATCCTGCGCCCAATCCACCGCGTCCACGTAGTCGTCAAATACCGTGGAGCCCTCGCTCAGGTACGCCAGGTCCGCGTCCGGCAGCTGCAGCTGGTGGCGCCGCATATCCTTCTGCGCGGCGGAGATAAAATAACGGCCGATCACGTTGCCGATGCCGCGCGAACCCGAATGCAGCATGATCCACACCCGCTGCTCCTCGTCGATGCAGATTTCAATGAAGTGATTGCCGCCCCCCAGGGTGCCGGCCTGGCAAATCCACGTGCGCTCGAACTGGCGCAGCATCTTGGCGATGCCCCGGTGGCGCTCGACGATGCGCGCCAGGCGGTCGCCGAGGGGCCGCACGGCGCGCGCCTGGCGCGAGCCTTGCACGCGGCTCCATTCGTGCTGCTCGAAGCCGACGGGCACTTGCGCTTCGATGGCGCTGCGCAGGCGCGCCAGGTTGTCGGGCAGGTCGCTGGCCGTCAGGGTCGTGCGCACGGCGTTCATGCCGCAGCCGATGTCGACGCCAACGGCGGCCGGGATGATGGCGGCGCGCGTGGGAATCACGCTGCCGACGGTAGCGCCGATGCCGGCATGCACGTCGGGCATGGCCGCCACATGCGGATGGACGATGGGCAGGCTGGCAATATTGTGCAGCTGGCGCAGCGCCTGCGCGTCGATATCGTCGGTAAAGATATGCACGGGCACATGGGCGCCGCGCAGTGTCTGATGAATGGGCATAACGTCTTCCTTGGTATTGTCGTTATGCCGGGGTCGTTTAAAACAAAAAACCCCGGCGAGTTTCCTCACCGGGGTTTTGAAGGACACCGGCTCGGGATCGGCAATGTGCCGATGGCCCCGAGCGTCATGCACGGGGCTAGTGGTAGTACAACTTGCTGCCAGCCTGCTCGAACATGGGTTTCCTTTCTTTTGTCTGGTTAATCTGAACTGCGGATGCTGATTCTGCACCTTATGCTGCAGTGCGTCAATCCCTTTTCATGGCGAAGACGCCAACGTTGTTATTTTGTCGCAGCTTCTTTTTCCTTCGCGATGCGGGCATCGAGTTTCGCTTCATTCCTGGCAGCGTAGTTGCTGCACGCCTGCGCGTCGATGAAGGGGTTCGGCGTGACGCCTTCCAGCAACTGCGTCAGCTTGCCGTCGCCGCCCGAGTGGTCGGGATGGGCCGAGATCAGGATGTCGCACGGCAGTCTGGCAAAGTCCTGCATGACGCGGCGGAAGGCCGGCGTCAGGTCTCCATGGCGTTCATCGCCCAGGTAGTGAAAATCGTCGGCCGCCACGGGCGTGAGGCTGGCGCCGAACACCACGTTCAGGCATTCCTCGCGCTCGGCATCCTCGCACGAGACCCAGGTCCAGCTGGTGCTGCCCGGCGTGTGGCCGGGCGTGTAGTGCGCCGTGATGGTCACCTCGCCCAGTTGCAGGGTTTCGCCATCGGCGATCTCGCGCACGTTTTCCACGGCCGGCATGGGGTCGATTTCGCCCGCTTGCGGGTCCATGGCGAGTACCGAGCCCGCGCGCAGCGCCTGCGCGCCGAGCGGACTGGCGACCACTTGCGCGCCGCTGTCGCGGGCCAAGGCGGCGATGCCGCCCGAATGGTCGAAATGCGCTTCCGTACTCAGGATGAACTTGATGTCCTCCACACGAAAACCCAGTTCGAGGAGATGCTCCTTGATGGCGGCCACCGACTGCGGCAGCGCGCCGTCGATCAGGATCAGCCCCGCCTGCGTGTGGATCAGCACCACGCTCAAGCCGCCCACGCCCACATAATACGTGTCGCCGTGGATGCGCGCCGGCTGCTGCGGGCGGTTCCACTGCGCCGCATACGGAGAAGCGATCGGCTGCGTCAACGGATCGACGGGGGGCGTAGCGGCATGCGCCGTCAACGGCAGCGCCATGGCGGCCAGCGCGATGCTGAGCAAGGTCTTGGGAAGGAAGAAAGGCGGCATGCGGCTCCAGGAAGATAGGCGGTATGAATAGATGCCACAGGGTAACGTCGCTACCCTCGCGCGGTCAAGCGGACGGGCGCAGCGACTTGCGCTACGATAGAGGCCCCTATACTGCCGCGCGCCCTGCCGCCTTCTTGCCATGCGTTTGCTGATCCTGTCCGACCTGCACCTGGAAGTCTGGGGTGCCGACACGCCCGCCATCGACCTTGCCGCCAGCCGCCCCGACGCGGTGATCCTGGCCGGCGACATCGACACGGGCAGCAATGCCATCGCCTGGGCCGCGCGCACTTTCGGCGCCCTGCCCGTGCTGTACGTGCACGGCAATCACGAGGGCTATGGGCACCAGCTCGAACACATGCAGGACGCCGTGCGCGACGCCTGTGCCAGCGCCAATGCCCATGGCGCCAATATCGGCCTGCTCGACGGCGACGCCGTAGTGCTCGACGGCGTGCGTTTTCTCGGCATGACGCTGTGGACGGATTTTTTACTCTTCGGTGCGGAGCGCCAGGAAGAAGCCATGCAGGCGGCGCAAGCCTACATGCCCGACTACAAGCGCATCAGCACGGGCGGCGACGCGCCGCGCCTCTTGTGCGCCAGCGATACGGCGCAGCTGCACGCGCAGCACCGCTCCTGGCTGGAGCGGCAGCTGGCGCAACCGTTCGCCGGCAAGACAGTCGTCATCACGCACATGGCGCCATCGATGCTGTCGGTGGACGCGCAATATGCGACGAACCTCGGTTCGCCCGCTTTCGCCTCGCAGCTCGACGACCTGGTAGCCCAGGCCGACCTGTGGGTGCATGGCCACATGCATGCCTCGCTCGACTACCAGATAGGCGAATGCCGCGTCGTCTGCAACCCCTGCGGCTACAAGCGTCCCGACGGCACGCCGGAAAATGAACGCTACGATTCCGGCTTCATCGTCGACATCGCCAGCGCGGTTTAATTTTTTCGATAGCGCAGCTGTACCACGCCGCTGGGCAGCTGGCGCGTGCCGTCCAGGCGCCAGTCGCTGCGCGGCAAGCCGTCCTCGAACAGGCGCACGCCGCGCCCCAGCACCACGGGCAGCACGGACAGAATCAGGCTGTCGATGACGCCCTCGCGCAAGCCGGCGCGGATGACGGCGCCGCCATCGAGATACACGTGGCGGCAACCCTCCCCTGCCAGTTCCTCCAGTACTGACCGCACACTGCCTTCGCGGCGCTGCTCGCCATGCCGCGGCGCGAAATCGCGGTGGCTCAGCACCACCACGCGCTTGCCCGCATACGGCCACGGCGAAAAATCCAGCACGGCGTCATAGGTGGTGCGGCCGATCAGCAAGGTATCGACCTGCGCCATCAAGGCCGTGTAGCCGGTGGCCTCGGGCGTATCGGGCGCCAATTCGGCCAGCCAGGACAGGTCGCCGTTTTCTCCCGCGATGCAGCCGTCGATGCTGATGCCGAGAAAAACGCTGACAGAAGTTTTTTTCATGGGTGTGCCTTCATTTAATTCTACAGTGTAGAATTATGCCAATGAAATCGACAAAACTTCAAGCCATTGAAAATCCCGCGCGCCGCGCGGGCCGCCCCCGCCGCGCCGCGCCCGCGCTGGACGGCGATACCATCCTGCAGGCTGCCCTGGCTCTGCTGGAAAAACAAGGCGAAGCGTTTTCCATGCGCGCGCTGGCGCAAAGCCTGGGCGTCGACGCCATGGCCCTGTATCACTACTATGCGGGGAAAGATGAATTATTGCTGGCCTTGATGGCGCAGCGTTTTGCCGCGCTCGATCCGCGCCAGCCGCCGTTTACGCGGCGCCAAACGCCCCAGCGGCGCCTGCTCGCGCTGTGCGCACTGTACCTGGAACTGGTCAGCGCCACGCCGTATTTCGTGCGCCTGATGGCGCGCGGACTCGTGACGCAAGCCGACGTGGCAGAGCGGTTTACGGCGCTGTTCGAGCTGGCCCTGGAGGGCCTTGATCTGCCGCAAAATATCCAGCTGCGTGGCCGCGATGCGCTCGTCGATTTTTTGCACGGCTATGCGCTGGCGGGCAGGCCGGCCGGCGAGACGCGGTGGCACGCCTCGATTTCTCTGATCCTGGCCGGCATGCGCACAAGCGCTTAATTGAACTTCTTGAAATCCGGCTTGCGTTTTTCAAAGAAGGCAGTAAACGCTTCCTTCGCCTCGGCGCCGCCCAGCATGGCGCTGAACAGCTTGTTTTCGTCGGCGATAGCTGCCTTCATCGGCTCCATGCGGC
Organism: Janthinobacterium sp. GW458P; assembly: GCF_002127585.1. Lineage (GTDB taxonomy): Bacteria > Pseudomonadota > Gammaproteobacteria > Burkholderiales > Burkholderiaceae_D > Janthinobacterium. Next base: position 17,658 of record NZ_NEGZ01000041.1, on the reverse strand, counting down.
TTTGCTTCATCAGGCGCTTGGTGGCGCGGATGGACGCGGCTGGCAATGCCACCAGCTTGGCGGCCTGGCCTTGCGCGAACGTCATCAGCTCGTACAGGGGCACGACTTTCGACACCAGGCCCATTTCCAGCGCTTCGCTGGCGGGGAACGCTTCGCCCAGCATCAGCTTTTCCGCCGCGCGCGGATAGCCGGCCAGTTGCGTGAGCAGCAGGCTGGAGCCGAATTCCGGGCACAGGCCCAGCTGCGTGAACGGCATCGAGAAGCTGGCGTTGTCGGCCGCGTAGACGAGGTCGCAGTGCATCAGCAAAGTCGTGCCGATGCCGATGGCGGGGCCGGAGACGGCCGCCACCACGGGTTTGCTGCTGCCATACAGGGCGCGCATGAACTGGAACACGGGGCGGTCATGGTCGAGCGAGCCATCCTTCGGACGCGCCGTCTTCATGAAGTCATCGAGGTCGTTACCGGCCGTGAAAATCTCGCGCTTGCCGCAGATCAGGATGGCGCGCACGTCATCGTCCGTCTCCGCCGCCACCAGCGCGTCGGCCAGGGTCTGGTACATGGCGCCCGTGATCGCATTCTTGCGTTCCAGGCGGTTGAATTCCAGGGTCAGAACACCCTCGCTCTTGCTGCACAAAATATCCATGTCGTCTCCAAAAGATAAAGGGCGCCGAGATATCCCCAGCGCCCAGGTTCTGACTAATCTTATCTGACCACTGACGTCACGACGCCTGTGTCATCAAACGCGTTCGAAGATGCCTGCCGCGCCCATGCCGGCGCCCACGCACATCGTCACCATGCCGTACTTCTGCTTGGTGCGCTGCAGCGCGTGGATCACGGTGGCGGCGCGGATGGCGCCGGTGGCGCCCAGCGGGTGGCCCAGGGCGATCGCGCCGCCCATCGGGTTGACCTTCGATGGATCCAGGCCCAGGTCGCCGATGACGGCCAGCGCCTGTGCGGCAAACGCTTCATTCAGCTCGATCCAGTCCAGCTGGTCTTGCGTGATGCCGGCGGCGGCGCACGCTGCTGGAATGGCGAATTTCGGACCGATGCCCATGATTTCCGGCGGCACGCCGCGCACGGCGAACGACGAGAACTTCGCCAGCGGGGTCAGGTTATGCTCGCGCAAAATCTTCTCGCTGACGATCAAGAGCGCGCCGGCGCCGTCGGACATCTGCGAGCTGTTGGCGGCGGTCACGCTGCCCTTGGCGGCAAACACTGGCTTCAGTTTTGCCAGCGACTCCATCGACGAATCGGCGCGCGCGCCTTCATCCGTGTCGACGGTGCGGCGGCTCACATCAACCTGGCCGGTGGCCAGGTTCGGCGTGCGCGTGATGATTTCCACTGGCGTCGTTTCGGCCTTGAAGAAACCGGCTTGCTGCGCGGCGATGGCGCGGCGGTGCGATTCAACGGAGAACGCGTCCTGCTGTTCGCGCGACACTTTCCATTGCTGCGCCACTTTCTCGGCCGTCAGGCCCATGCCGTAGGCCATGCCGATGTTCTCGTCGCTGAACATGTCCAGGTTCATCGATGGGTGGTGGCCCATCATCGGCACCATCGACATCGATTCGATGCCGCCGGCGATCATGACGTCGGCTTCGCCCACGCGGATGCGGTCGGCCGCCATGGCAATGGCCGTGATGCCCGAGGCGCAGTAACGGTTGACGGTGACGCCGCCGACGGTTTTCGGCAAGCCTGCCAGCAGCACCGAGTTACGCGCGATATTGAAGCCCTGCTCCGCTTCCGGGAACGAGCAGCCGATGATGGCGTCGGTGATCAGCGCCGGGTCCAGGCCAGGCGCCTGCGCCAGGGCCGATTGCAGCACGCGCACCAGCAGGTCGTCCGGGCGGGTGTTCTTGAACATGCCGCGCGGCGCCTTGCCGATCGGGGTGCGGGTTGCAGAGACGATGTAGGCGTCTTGAAGTTGTTTGCTCATTTTATGCTTTCAAAGATGTTGAACGAGGTTCGTGTTCTGTCGAATGTCCGGGGTGGCGGTTTATCGCTTCTGCGACAAATACCAGTCCACCGTCACCTGTGCCGCCAGCGTGCCTTCACAGTCAAAAATATCGACTGCCACGGGAAACGCCACCTTGCCGTCCTGCGCCAGCTGCGCCTTCAGTGCGGCCAGGTCGCCCGGCACGCGGCCTTCGGCGCGCGTCGCGCCCCGGGCCACCTTCTGGTAGGCGATGCGCGACTCCTTGGCCACCGGGCGCAAGCCCAGTATCAGCTCGGCAAAGCCGCCAGCCATGGCCGCGCCGGAAGCCGTTTCGGCCAGGGTAAACAAGGCGCCCGCGTGCTGCGTGCCCAGGTGATTATGCAGTTTGGGATCGTCCGGCAGCGACACCTTCGAGGTGCCGGCGCCGATCTCGTCGATGCTGATCCCCAGCAGCCGCACGAAGGGCAAGGTGTCCATCATCTGTTGTTTGATACGGTCATACACCATGCTTGGCCTCACGCGCAGCAGTACTTTAAATACGAGGGACAGGATCGTCATCGACGTTGTGCTTAGTTGCGTACCGGCTTACCGGTCTGCATCATGCCCATGATCCGTTCCTGGGTTTTCGGATGGTTCAACAGCTCCAGGAATGCCTTGCGTTCCATATCCAGCAGCCACTGCTCGCTGACGAAGCTGCCCTGGTCCACGTCGCCGCCCGATACGATCTCGGCGATCATCTCGCCCAGCTTGAAATCGTGCGCCGAGATGAAGCCGCCGTCGCGCATATTGACCAGCTGCGCCTTGATGGTGCCCCAGCCGTAGCGGCCCGTCACCTGGATCAGCGACGGCAGTTGCGGACGGAAGCCCGCGTCGAACATGGCGCGCGCTTCGACCTTGGCCACGTGCAGCAGCTCGTAGGCGTTGAACACGATCACGTCGTCTTCCTTCAGGTAGCCCATCTTCTTCGCTTCCAGCGCCGATTTCGACACGTTGGCGGTGGCTGCGTTGGTAAAGCCCGTTTTCAGGAATTGCAGGATGTCGTTACCCTTGGCTTCCTTGTAGGCGCGCTGCGCCGCTTCCTTCAAGCCGCCGCCGGCAGGAATCAGGCCCACGCCCACTTCCACCAGGCCGATGTACGACTCGATCGAGGCCACGCGCTTGGACGCGTGCAGCGCCAGCTCGCAACCGCCGCCCAGCGCCAGGCCAGCGACCGCGGCGATCACCGGCACGTTCGCGTATTTCAGCGACATGAAGGTGTTCTGCAGTTCGGCGATGATAGGATCGACGGCTTTCACGCCGCCTTGCATGAAGGCCGGCAGGGCCGATTGCAGGTCGGCGCCGGCCGAGAAGGCGCCGCCTTCGGCTGCGTCGGCATGCCAGATCACCAGGCCCTTGAAGTTTTTCTCGGCTTCAGCCAGGGCCAGTTTCAGGCCATTGATCACGCCTTCGCCGATCACGTGCATCTTCGTCTTGAACGAGATGATCAGGACGTCGTCGCCCGTATGCCAGACGCGCACGGATTCGTCTTCGAAGACGGTGGTGCCGGCGGTCTTGCCGTCGATGGCGCCGCTGCCCAAGACCGGCGCGCGGAACGGCTGGCGGTCGTACACGGCCAGGCTGGAGCGGGGCACGAAGCTGTTCGATACGGCGGAATACGAACCTTCCGGCGTGTGCACGCCGCCCTTCTCAGCGACCGGACCTTCGAAGACCCAGGCAGGCAAAGGCGCATTGCACAGCGCATGGCCGGCGTCGATGTCTTCCTTGACCCAGTTGGCCACTTGCAGCCAGTTCGATGCCTGCCACGTTTCAAACGGACCGACGTTCCAGCCGAAGCCCCAGCGCATGGCGAAGTCGATGTCGCGCGCATTGTCGGCCACGGTGTCGAGGTGAATGGCGATGTAGTGGAAGGCGTCGCGGAAGATCGCCCACAGGAACTGGCCTTGCGGATTCGTCGACTCGCGCAGCGCCTTCATCTTCTTGACCGGATCCTTTTCCTTCAGGATGCGGGCGATGATGTCGGCTGCCTTGGCGCCGCCGGCCACGTATTCGCCGGTGGCAAAATCGAGACGTTGGATTTCCTTGCCGACCTTCTTGTAGAAGCCCGCGCCGCTCTTCTGGCCCAGCGCGCCCTTTTCCACCAGCTGCGCCAGCACGGCCGGCGTCTTGTAGACGGCGGCGAACGGGTCGTTCGGCAGGTAATCCTGCATGGTCTTGATCACATGGCCCATGGTGTCCAGGCCGACCACGTCCGCCGTGCGGAAGGTGCCCGACTTGGCGCGGCCCAGCTTGGAGCCGGTCAGGTCATCGACGACGTCCACGGACAGGCCGAATTTTTCCGCTTCGTGCACGATGGCCAGGATGCCGAACACGCCAACGCGGTTGGCGATGAAGTTCGGCGTGTCCTTGGCGCGCACGACGCCCTTGCCCAGGGTGGTGGTCAAAAAGCCTTCCAGCTGGTCGGCGATTTCCGGCTTGGTGAACGCGGTCGGGATGATCTCGACCAGGTGCATATAGCGCGGCGGATTGAAGAAGTGCACGCCGCAATAGCGCGATTTCAGGTCGGCGTCGAAGCCTTCGGCCAGCTTGGTGATCGACAGGCCCGAGGTGTTCGAGGCGAAGATCGCGTTCGGGCCGATGTGCGGGGCCACCTTCTGGTACAGGTCGTGTTTCCAGTCCATGCGCTCGGCGATGGCTTCGATGATCAGGTCGCAACCGGCCAGCAGGTCCAGGTTGTCTTCGTAGTTGGCTACCTGGATCAGCGCGGCGTCATCCTTGTTGCCCAGCGGCGCAGGCGACAGCTTTTTCAGGTTCTCGATGGCGCGCAGCACGATCGCGTTTTTATCCGTCCCGCCGGAGACATGCTCCGGCTTTGCAGGCAGGTCGAACAGCACGACCGGCACTTTCGCGTTGATGCAATGGGCGGCGATCTGCGCGCCCATCACGCCGGCGCCGAGGACGGCTACTTTTTTAACGATGAAATTGGTCATATTTTCCTCAAGTCTTAGAACAGGTCTGCGTCGAGTGCCATCAGGTTGGCCGAACCGGAACGCGCCTGACGGATCAGGGTTGCCGTCTCAGGCTGCAAGCGGGCGAAGTAGAAACGTGCGGTAGCCAGTTTGGCGGTGTAGAACTTGTCGCCGCTGGACTCTTTTTCGAGGGCGATCTTGGCCATCTGCGCGAACAGGTAGCTGTAGATCATGTGGCCGACGACGCGCAGGTAAGGCACGCAGGCCGCGCCCACTTCGTCAGGATTCTGGAAGGCCTTCATGCCGATTTCCATGGTCAGCTTGGTGACTTTGTCGCCCAAATCGCCCAGTGGGGTGACGAATTCGCTCATCGCTTCATCGGTGCCGTTGTCTTCGACGAAAGCCTTGATTTTTTCGCCGAACTTGCGCAGCTTGGCGCCGTTGTCGCCGAGGATCTTGCGGCCCAGCAGGTCCAGCGACTGGATCGTGTTCGTGCCTTCGTAGATCATGTTGATGCGCGCGTCGCGCACATACTGCTCCATGCCCCATTCCGAGATGTAGCCGTGGCCGCCGAACACTTGCATCGCGTCCGAGGTGGCGATCCAGGCGTTGTCGGTAATAAAAGCCTTGATGACGGGCGTCAGCAGCGCCACTTCGTCGGCCGCTTCCTTGCGCACGTCGGCGTCCGGGTGGTGCAGTTCGCGGTCGATCTGCAGCGCCACGTACGAAGTGAAGGCGCGCGCGCCTTCGGCGTAGGCTTTGCCCGTCAACAGCATGCGGCGCACGTCAGGGTGCACGATGATGCGGTCGGCCGGCAGTTCCGGGTTCTTGATGCCGGACAGCGAACGCATTTGCGTGCGGTCCTTGGCGTAGATCAGCGCGTTCTGGTAGGCGATTTCCGTCAGGCCCAGCGACTGCATGCCCACGCCCAGGCGGGCCGCGTTCATGAAGACGAACATGGCGTTGAGGCCCTTGTTCGGCTGGCCGATGATCCAGCCTTTTGCGCCGTCCAGGTTCATCTGGCAGGTCGAATTGCCGTGGATGCCCATTTTTTCTTCGATGGCGCCGCAGGTGATCGGGTTGCGTTCGCCGACCGTGCCATCCGCGTTCGGCAGGAATTTCGGCACCAGGAACAGCGAGATGCCTTTCGAGCCTTCCGGCGCGTCCGGCACGCGGGCCAGCACCAGGTGCAGGATGTTTTCCGCCATGTCGTGCTCGCCGGCGGAGATGAAGATCTTGTTGCCGGTGATGGTCCAGGAACCGTCCGCCTCAGGCAATGCCTTCGAGCGCAGCAGGCCCAGGTCGGTGCCGCAGTGCGGTTCGGTCAGGCACATGGTGCCCGTCCATTCACCCGACACCAGCTTCGGCAGGTAGACTTCCTTCTGGTGGTCGGTGCCGTGCTCCTTCAGGCACTCGTAGGCGCCGTGCGACAGGCCAGGGTACATGGACCAGGCCTGGTTCGACGAGTTCAGCATTTCATAGAAGGAATTGTTCAGCACGACAGGCAAGCCCTGGCCGCCGTATTCCGGATCGCACGCCAGTGCTGCCCAGCCGCCTTCGACGTACTGCTTGTAGGCTTCTTTAAAACCTTTGGGCGTGGTCACGCTCTTCGTGACGGGGTCGTGGTGGCAGCCTTCGCGGTCGCCGGAGTGGTTCAGCGGGAACAATACTTCGGAAGTGAATTTGCCGCCCTCTTCCAGCACCTGGTTGATGATGTCGGCGTCGACGTCGGCGTACGACGGCATTTGCTTCAGTTCTTCTTCCACTTGCAGGAACTCGTGCAGGACGAATTGCATATCCCGGATTGGCGCGACGTATTGACCCATAATTTTCTCCTGAAGGCGTTTAGCTAAAGTGTTTTACTTGTGAACTGCTTGTTCGTTGCTGCGGATAATTCCTGGACTGCTTATTCCTTGCTGACTGCGGCCGGATTCTGGTACGACGCCAGCAGGCGCACAAAGCCTGCCTGCGCCCGTTCGATGCTGCCGGGCACGCGCAGGAAGCGCGCATCATGATGCAGGGCCAGGATCAGGCCATACATCTCGTACACCAGCTGCTGCGCGTCCGTGTCCGCCTTCAGGTCGCCCGTGGCGATCGATTGCTCGACACAGCGCAGCAACGCGCCCTGCCAGGCCCGCACCATGGCCACCAGGGCCTCGCGGATGGGACCGGGACGGTCGTCATACTCGACGGCGCCGCTGATATAGATGCAGCCGGAAGCGATTTCCACGCTGACCCGCTTGACCCAGCGCGCAAACATCGATTGCAGACGCTGGATGCCGCGCGGTTCTTTCATGCTGGGGAAAAAGACTTCTTGCTCGAAACGGTAGTGGTAGAGCTTCAGCACTTCCATCTGCAAGTCTTCGCGCGAACCAAAGTGGGCAAACACGCCCGACTTGCTCATGTTCATTTTGTCCGCAAGCAGCCCAATGGTCAGGCCTTCCAGGCCGTCACGGCTGGACAGGTCCAGCGCCACGTCGAGGATGGCGGCACGGGTCAGTTCGCCCTTGCGCATGAATTTGACTGAAGTATTCAAGAGGTCCGTTCTAAAAGTGATGTTGCCGATCTGGCGGACTGGAACGCGGGGTAAAAAAAGCACGCTCCGAAAAAATCCGAACGCTCGTACTATTATCCACTACCACGTAAAAGTCAAACGGGAACTTTAGAGCCGGCGTTCTATTGGTGCGGTGCAGCATTTTTAGGCCAAGTGTTTATGGCAATGTCAGGCAGGCAAAAGCGGTGGACGCCCTTGCCTTACAGCAACAAGCGCACCTCAGGACAGGTCGCCCGCCTTGCTCAGTTGACGGCGGTCGCGCTTGGTCGGACGCCCCTTGATGGTGCTGCCCGGCTCGCGGAACAGCTTGCGTTCCTGCGCCAGCTGCTCGCGGCGGGCGACGCTGGCCGGCGTTTCGCCATACAGCAGGCGCGCCACGGGAGCCGCGCCGCGCTTGTCGGACAGGCCCAGCACGGCCACTTCCCACGTCTCCGCGCCATTGTCGATGGCCAGCTCGTCGCCCACGCGCACGCTGCGCGCCGGTTTCACGCGCTCGCCGCCCACTTTGACCTTGCCCGTGTCGACGGCCTCGCTGGCCAGCGAGCGCGTCTTGAAGAAGCGCGCCGCCCACAGCCACTTGTCCAGCCTGACCGTTGTCATTTCATTCATGCGTACTTGCCTACTGAAAAAATGCGCATCACCAGCCGGTACACGAGGAAGGCGGCCTCATAGCCGATGCGACGGAAACGGCCAATGTGCTTGAAATCATCCTGGTGGATCACGATGCCGTCGGCGATGCCCTGTTCTATATGCTGGCGCAGGCTTTGCGCAAACGCAACGTCCTTGATCACCACGTTGGCTTCCTGGTTCAGGAACAGGCTCAGCGCGTCAATATTGCTGGACCCCACCGTAGCCCAGTCATCGTCGACGACGGCCACCTTGGCGTGCAGCTGCGTCTTGCGGTACTCGACGATCTTTACGCCGGCGGCCAGCAGTTTCGGATAAAACGAGTGCGCCACGGCATCCTGCATGCGGAACTCGCCCACGCCGATCAGGAGCACCACGTCAACGCCCCGCTGGGCCGCCTGGGCCAGGGCCTGGCGCAGCTTGTGCCCGGGCGCGAAATACGGGTTGGCCAGCATCACGCTCTTGCGCGCCTGGCCCAGCGCCTGCAGGTAGGCGCGCTGGATGGTGCGGCGGTTGCGCAGGTTGTCGCGCACGACAAAGCCGGCCACGACGGGGTTCTTCGCCAGTTCCTTGCTGACCACGCGCATCTTGCGATACAGCTTGATACGCCGCACCAGGTTCATCTTGCCCAGGCGCGCCCACTGCGCCTGCGCTTCCTCATGGATGGCGTCCACCAGCGGGCCCCGCACCTGCACGGCGAAATCCCAGCGCGGCGCTTCCAGGCTGATGCTGTGGTCGTAGTCGCAAAACATGTCGTCGTTGATGTTGATGCCGCCCACCAGGGCCACTTCGAAGTCGACGACGCAGATCTTGCGGTGCGTGCGCGTGATGCCGCGCCGGAACCACGGGTTGAAGATGCGGTGATGCACGCCGGCCGCTTCCAGCTGCGCGTGCATGGCATTGACGCGGCGGTTGCCGGTGCCGAACCAGTCCGTGATCATGCACACCAGCACGCCGCGCGCGGCCGCGCGCTTGAGCGCGTCGAGCACCAGGGTGCCCGTGGCGTCGTCAGCGAAGATATAGGTTTCGAAATAGACTTCCGTGCGCGCGCCGTCGATGGCCGCGATCAAGGCTGGGAAGTAATCAGTGCCGCAATACAGCAGCTGGATGTCGTTGTGGGCGGTGAAATTGACTGATCGCATGCCGGCAGTCTACGCGAGTTTCAAAGCGGCAACGATCGGCGCGTGGTCCGACAGTTTCGCCCACAGGGTGCCATGCATCACTTGTGCGCCTTCCACATGGAAACCGCGCACATAGATGCGGTCCAGGCGGAACCACGGCAAGGCGGCGGGAAAGGTGCGCGCCGGCACGGGCACGGGTGTTTTCGTCTGGCGCCGCGCCAGGGTGCGCACGAGGTCGCCCAGGGCCGAGTTCGACGCGCGCTGGTCGAATACTTCCACCACGCCGAGCGCATTGCGCAGCTTGTCGCTGAGCGTGTTGCGCCAGTCGTTGAAATCGCCGGCGATGATGACGGGTTCGCCGTTCGGCGCCGATTCCATTACGGCGTCGATCAGCGCCTGCGTCTGCCGTCCCCGCCCCGATTCGAACAGGCCCAGGTGGACCACGTAGCAGTGCACGTCCGCCTGCGGCGTGTTGAGCACGCAATGCAGGATGCCACGCTGCTCGTAGGCATGGTCGGAGACGTCGTGGTTGGTTTGCGAGGCGATGGGAAATTTGCTGAGCAAGGCGTTGCCATGGTGACCATGGTCATACACGGCATTCATGCCATACGCGGAATGGTGTTCCGCGCCGGCAAAGAATTCATGCTGCGACGCTTCCGGCCAATGCTTGTGGCCGTTTTTCTCGGCACCATAGCGGGCCGCATTGCGGTCATGCTTGCCCTGCACTTCTTGCAGGAAGACAACATCGGCATGGAACAGGGCAATCGCCTGTTTTAAAGCATGCACGCGGGGCAGGCCTCGCACGGAGGAGACACCCTTGTGTATATTATAAGTTGCTACGCGGATTTTCATGCATTGATTCTACTCCCAGACGTCCCCCGCGCGGCGCCCCGGTAGGTGCGCGTTCGCACCTAAACGCACACAATCACGCCAGCATGCGGCCCACGCCCGCCGTCACGCTCACGCACAAGGCCGTAATACCGGCCGCCCAGACGATCTTGACCAGCAATGGTGCGCCGCGCCAGGCCACCGTGCGCTTGCCCTTGGCAAAGGCGCCCGGATGCAGCAGCCAGCCGATCGCCATCAGCGGCATGCCGATGGGCGGCGTGCGGCCGGGCACGGTGGAGCTGAACAACAGGAAAATAAAGCACAGGCAAAAAACGATGCCCAGGGTGCCCAGCAGTTTTTGCTGCGCAGTCAGATGTAACCAGTTCAACATGGAATGCTTTCTAGGGAAATTAGGTGGGGCGCGCCAGGCCCGTCATGGCCGGCAATTGCAGGATCGCTTCCGCGTTGGAGGAAGAAAAACAGCGGTCGGCCGCCGCCAGATACGGCAGCCATGCATACTGCAGGTGCTCGCGCGGGCTCAGGGTGATGGTGATGTCGCGCGGCACTTGCACGCTGAACACATGTTCCGTGTTGCGCGTCACGCCGGGCGCATAGCGGTGGCGCCAGATCGGGTAAATCTCATACACATTCGACAAGTTCCAGTCGCGCAGCACGATGTCGTGTCCATCGGCGACGATGCCGGTTTCCTCGGCCAGTTCGCGCGCGGCCGTCTGCAGCAGCGGTTCGTCGACGGCGTCGACGGAACCGGTCACCGATTGCCAGAAACCGGGCTGGCCAGCGCGCTCGATCAGCAAGACCTCAAGATCAGCCGTATGAATGACGACCAGCACGGAAACGGGAATTTTATGAGTCATATCAACAATGAAAAAGGCGCCACGACAGCGCCTTTTTTTGCATAGCGGATCAAACAGCGGCCGCCGGGGCAGCCGCATGCTTCATTACACTACTTTAGGCTCGGCGCCGCGCAAACGGATGTGCAGTTCGCGCAGTTGCTTCTCGTCCACTTCCGACGGCGCTTGTGTCAGCAGACACTGGGCGCGCTGGGTTTTCGGGAAGGCGATCACGTCGCGGATCGAATCGGAACCCGTCATCATGGTCACGATACGGTCCAGGCCGAATGCCAGGCCGCCATGCGGCGGCGCGCCGTATTGCAGGGCGTCGAGCAGGAAGCCGAACTTCAGCTGCGCTTCTTCCGCGTCGATCTTCAGTGCGCGGAAGACCTTGCTTTGCACTTCTTCGCGGTGGATACGGATCGAGCCGCCACCCAGTTCCCAGCCGTTCAGGACCATGTCGTAGGCCTTGGCGATGCAAGCGCCTGGATTGCTTTCCAGCATGTCTTCATGGCCGTCTTTCGGCGCCGTGAACGGATGGTGGGTCGCCGTCCAGCGGTCCGCTTCTTCGTCGTGCTCGAACATCGGGAAGTCGACCACCCACAATGGCTTCCACACGTCCTCGAACAGGCCGGCTTTCTTGCCGAAATCGCTGTGGCCGATCTTCACGCGCAGCGCGCCGATGGCGTCGTTGACGACCTTGGCCTTGTCGGCGCCGAAGAAGATCAGGTCGCCGTCTTGCGCGTTGGTCAGTTCGATGATCTGCGCCAATGCCGCGTCGTGCAGGTTCTTCACGATAGGCGATTGCAGGCCGTCGCGGCCCTTGGCTTTTTCATTGACCTTGATGTAGGCCAGGCCCTTGGCGCCGTAAATGGCGACAAATTGCGTGTAAGCATCGATTTCCGAGCGTGGCATGGCGCCGCCGCCTGGTACCAGCAAGCCGACGACGCGGCCGTTCGGCATGTTGGCCGCACCGGAGAAGACCTTGAAATCGACGTCTTTCATGACTTCGGTCAAGTCCGTGAAGGCCAGCTTGACGCGCATGTCCGGCTTGTCGGAGCCGTACAGGCCCATGGCCGTCGCGAAGTCCATGACCGGGAACGGGTTCGGCAGGTCGATGTTCAGCGTGTTCTTGAAGACGACGCGTATCATGTCTTCGAACAGGTCGCGGATTTCCTGTTCCGTCAGGAACGAGGTTTCGCAGTCGATCTGCGTGAATTCAGGCTGGCGGTCAGCGCGCAAGTCTTCGTCGCGGAAGCACTTGGTGATCTGGTAGTAACGGTCGAAGTTAGCAACCATCAACAGTTGCTTGAACAACTGTGGCGATTGTGGCAAGGCGAAGAAGTTGCCCGCGTTCACGCGCGACGGCACCAGATAATCGCGCGCGCCTTCCGGCGTCGACTTGGTCAGCATCGGCGTTTCGATGTCGATGAAGCCCAGCGCGTCGAGGTACTTGCGCACTTCCATCGTCACCTTGTAGCGCAGGCGCAGGTTGTTCTGCATTTGCGGGCGGCGCAGGTCCAGCACGCGGTGCGTCAGACGCGTCGTTTCCGACAGGTTGTCGTCATCGAGCTGGAACGGCACGGGCACGGACGGGTTCAGCACTTCCAGCTCCGAGCAGACCACTTCGATCTTGCCCGACTTCAGGTTGTTGTTGATCGTGCCTTCGATACGGTTGGTCACGACACCCGTCACGCGCAGGCAGAATTCATTGCGCACGGCTTCGGCGACCTTGAACATTTCCGCTTGTTCCGGGTTGCAGACGATTTGCACCAGGCCTTCGCGGTCGCGCAAGTCGATGAAGATCAGGCTGCCGTGGTCGCGGCGGCGATGTACCCAGCCGCACAGGCTGACGGTTTGTCCCAGCATGGCTTCGGTAACGAGGCCGCAGTATTCAGTACGCATAGACATAAAATTCTCAGTTCAGGTTAGTGAGTGTTCAATCCGGCCACGTCCCGCGCGGGACGCCTGCCTTTATTCTTTGGCTGCCGGGGCCGGTACAGCAACAACTTCCGCAGGCGCCACCACGCCCATCGAGACGATATATTTGAGCGCCGCGTCGACGCTCATGTCGAGTTCGACGACATCGCTGCGCTTCATCATCAGGAAAAAGCCTGACGTCGGATTCGGCGTCGTCGGCACGTACACGCTGACAAAGTCGCCCACCAGGTGGTTCGCCGCATCGCCGCCCGGCACGCCGGTCAGGAAAGCGATGGTCCAGGAGTTCTGGTGCGGATACGGCACCAGCACGGCCTTGCGAAAGGCATTGCCCGACGGGGAAAACAGGGTGTCCGATACTTGCTTGACGCTCGAATACAGGGAATTGACGATGGGTATGCGTTGCAGCAATTTTTCCCACAGTTTCACCACGTAATTGCCGACCAGGTTATTTGTCAGCAAGCCCGTGAAGAACACGATCAGTACCGTCAATACCGTGCCCAGGCCGGGAATGGTGCTCAGCGGGGGAACCTGGTGGCCGAACCAGACGCTGGGCTTCGTACTGCCGGGCACCAGCAGCAGCGACTGGTCCATCGTGCTGATGACCAGATTCAGGACCCAGGCCGTAATGGCCAGCGGTACCAAAATCAGTAATCCGGTAATAAAGTATTTACGCATCGGTTTCTCGGTAAGGGATCGTCTCGGCGGCGCTTTTCAGTCCGCTTTCGGCGCAGCGGCGGCGGCCGCCGGCGCAGGTGCAGCAACGGGCGCGCTCTCGGCAGCAGGAGCCGGCTTGGTGCTGTCGGCCGGGCCCGTCGGAATAGCCGTGGTGGGCGCCGTGCCGCCGCGGAAATCGGTCGCGTACCAGCCTGTGCCCTTTAATTGGAAACCGGCAGCCGTCAATTGTTTCTTGAAACTGGGCTTGCCGCACGACAGGCACACCGTCAGCACTGGATCGGAGATCTTTTGCAAGACATCCTTGGCAAAACCACACTCGTCACAACGGTAAGCGTAAATCGGCATCTCTACTCCGAGAAAATCATCAAAACCCTGAATTATAAAGCTTTTCCGCCATTCCCAGCGGAAAATGCCCGGCCGCGGCCTTTGCCGCCTCAGTCCGCCCGGCGCCGCCAGCTCATCCAGCGCTCCCGGCCCGCAAAGACGGCGATGGAATCGCTGACGGCTTCATCGGCCAGGCAATCGAAATGCGGCGCCAGCAAGGCGTTTAGTTGCTCACGAGAAATTCCGAACGGCGGTCCCTTGGCATTGTCGTCAAAGAAAAAGTAACCGGCCAGCATGGCGCCCGGCGCCAGCAGCTGCGCCCAGCGGGCCGCCACCTGGGGCCACATGGCGCGCGGCATGGCGCACAAAAAGGCCCGCTCATAGATCAGGTCCAGCGGCGCGTCCGGCTGCCAGGCAAAGAAATCGGCCTCCTCCACCTGCCCTGCCCGTTCGGCCAGTTGCCCGCGCGCGGCGGCCACGGCAGCCGGCGAAAAGTCGATGGCCGTGGCATCCCAGCCGTGATCCAGCATGAAAGCGAGCTCATAGGCGGAACCGCAGCCGGGAATCAGGCAGCGCAGCGGCGCCGGGCTGCCTGCCACGAAGCTGCGCAGCCGCGCGGGCACGCCGCCCTGGTCCCAGGGCGTGAATTGCTTTTCGAAGCGCTCGTCCCAGAAGGCGGGAGACAGCGGATCGCGGTTATGGAAGTCAGTCATCACTTACGTCCTCAGCCTTTAAAACGGCAATTGATGCCAGCGCATATACACTTGCAAGCCCAGCGCGCCCAGCGCAAAGGCGCCCACGAAGTACACGATAAAGCTCAGCAAGCGGTTTGTCTGGCGTTGCTCTGCGAGCAAGGTTTTCATCAGTTCCACATCGTTTTCACGCGGTTCGCCATGCACGGTCAAGGCCTGGTGCAGCAAGCGCGGCAGTTGTGGGAAGATGTGCGCATAGCGGGGCGCCTCGGCGCGCAGGCGCTCCATGAAGCCTTGCGGACCCACCTGGTTGCTCATCCATTTTTCCAGATACGGCTTGGCCGTCTGCCACAGGTCCAGCTCCGGGTCCAGCTGGCGCCCCAGGCCTTCGATATTGAGCAGGGTCTTTTGCAGCAGCACCAGTTGCGGCTGCACTTCCACGTTGAAGCGGCGCGAGGTCTGGAACAGCCGCAGCAGAACTTGTCCGAAAGAAATATCCTTCAGCGGACGGTCGAAGATCGGCTCGCAGCAGGCGCGCACGGCCGCTTCCAGCTCGTCCACGCGCGTATCCTTGGGCGCCCAGCCCGATTCGATGTGCGCCTCGGCCACGCGCTTGTAGTCGCGGCGGAAGAAGGCGAGGAAGTTTTGCGACAGATAATCCTTGTCGTAGTCGTTCAGGGTGCCGACGATGCCGAAATCGAGCGCGATGTAGCGGCCGAACGATGCGGGCGCGATCGACACGAGAATATTACCTGGGTGCATATCCGCGTGGAAAAAACCGTCGCGGAACACTTGCGTGAAGAAAATTTCCACGCCATCGCTGGACAGCTTGCGCAAATCCACGCCGGCGGCCACCAGGCGGTCGATCTGCGACACGGGAATGCCATACATGCGCTCCATGACGATGACGCTGCTGGAGCAATAATCCCAGTGCATTTCCGGCACCAGCAGCAAGTCCGAATTGGCGAAGTTGCGGCGCAGCTGGCTGGCGTTGGCCGCCTCGCGCATCAGGTCCAGCTCGTCGTGCAGGTATTTGTCGAACTCGCCCACGACTTCCTTCGGTTTCAAACGCTTGCTGTCGGCCCACAGGCGGCTGATCCAGCCGGCCGCGATGTGCATCAGCGCCACGTCCTCGTCGATCAGCTTTTTCATGCCTGGACGCAAGACCTTCACGGCCACTTCCTTGCCGTCCTTCAAGGTAGCAAAATGCACCTGGGCAATCGAGGCGGACGCCACCGGCTCACGCTCGAAGCGGGCAAACAGCTGATCGGGATGCGCGCCCAGCGATTTGGTGATCTGCGCGATGGCCAGGTCGGAATCGAAGGGCGGGACCCTGTCCTGCAAGCGCGCCAGTTCCTCGGCGATATCGGGCGGCATCAGATCGCGCCGCGTCGACAGCACCTGGCCGAATTTGACGAAAATCGGGCCCAGCTCTTCCAGCGCCAGGCGCAGGCGCAGGCCCCGTGGCGACGACAGGTCGCGCCAGAAAATCAGGGTGTCGATCAGCTTGGCGGTGCGGGGAACTTGCAGACCAGAAATCGCTATCTCATCCAGGCCGTACTTGATGGAAACACGGATGATTTTAAACAGGCGCAGGAATTTCAATATCATGTAGACAAATCCGGTGAGGAGGGCTGCGGCTGGGCGGCGGCGGCCGCCTTTTCCAGCCGGGCGAGGCGCTTGGCCAGGCGTTCGACGTCATCGCGCACGCGCGTCACGCCGGCGGAATAGTCGTGCAAGGTGGTGGGACGGATCAGCATGGGCTGTTCGTCCAGAAAGTATTCGGCCACGTTTTCCGCCAGCTTTTGCTGGCCCGTGCGGACAAACGCGACGGCGTCCCTGGCCCCGGCGACGAGGCGCGTGGCGAGGATGGGGCCGAGCAGCTTTTCCAGGTCGTGCTCGGCTTCCCAGCGCAAGCCCTGGCTCAATTGCGAAATCGCATTGGCAAACTCGGCATCGCCTTCAATTTTCACGTAGGAAAACGCCCGCTCGCGGTTTTGCAGGATCAGCGGCACATCGGACAATTTCACGCGGATGGTGACGCTGGCAGGCACGTCGGCCGGCGCGTTTTCCAGCAGGCCGGCGCTGTCGACGCGCATGCGCAAGGCCACGGCGCCCGCATCGATGCAGGCCAGCTTGCCGGCGTGCACGGCCAGCTGCTGGCGCGCCCATGGCTCCTGCGCCAGCAAATGGTTGATCGTCGCGATGACGGGAGTCATCAGGGAGATGTCGGAAAGTGGTGCCATCATGTGCTGCGCTTTGCGCGCCCTTAAAAAGAAAAAACCGCCCGTATGACAACGCGGGCGGTTCCGATCTTACCAGTTCAGCAGGAAATATCCCTCAAGCACCACGAATTGACCGTGGGCTTAAGCTGCTACTCAGGAAACTATTATCATCAACCCAACTGTTGAATACCTGCCAAGACCCAGCCGCTATTGCCGCTGACGGGTTTCGACATATTCCACACTTCCGCGAACGGTTCCGCCGCCGCGCCTGGCGCGGAGCGGATCATGCCCGTAAACTTCACGCTGGCCAGGTAATCGTTGACACTGGTCTCGATGCCCAGCAATTCGGCGTCGATGGTGACCACGTCCGTGAAATCGGCCTGCGCGCCCCGTTCCTGGATCTGCATGCGCAGTTCCGCATACACTTCCGGCGACGTGAATTCGCGGATATCGTTGATGTCCGCCTTGTCCCAGGCCGCTTGCAGGCGAATGAAGTTGCTTTTCGCGTGGCGCAGGAAGGCATCCTTGTCGAAGTCGGCAGGCACGCCCCATGGCGCGGCCGCAGGCGCCGGCTTGTCCAGGCCTACGCCGGACGAGACGGGCTGCAGCGGCGGCAGCGGCGGGATGCGCGAACCGATGTCGGGCACGTTGTTGACCGGTGCCGGCTGGTTGCCGCCAAAGCCCGCAAACGGCGCATTGCCGGCGCTGCTGTTACTGTCGCGCTTGCCGCGCACCATGCGGTAGATGAAGAAGGCCGCGCCGGCCAGCAAAGCCACCATCAGCAAGGTGCTGATCATGCTGGCCAGGGCACCGCCCAGGCCGAAATGCGACAGCAAGGCGCCCAGGCCCAGGCCCAGCAGTGCGCCGCCCAATAGCCCCTTCCAGCGGCTAGGCGCCTTGGCGGCGGGTGCCGGTGCGGGC
>NZ_NEGZ01000040.1 GCF_002127585.1 Janthinobacterium sp. GW458P | reverse complement strand
CGTCCTGCGTCCGGCCCGGCGGCAGCGCGTGGCCGCGCGCCAGCAGCAGGTCGATGACGGCGTCGATTTTCTCGAACAGCAGCGTTTCGTCGACGGGCTTGCTGAGGAAGTCGTCCATGCCGCAAGCCAGGTAGCGTTGGCGGTCATGTTCGCTGGCGTTGGCCGTCAGCGCGATGATGGGGATCTGCGCGTCGGGAATGGGGAACTGCGCGTTGCCGCCGTCGCGGATCAGGCGCGCGGCCTGTTCGCCGTCCATCTGCGGCATGCGGCCGTCCATCAGCACGCAGTCGTAGGGCCCCGCGCCCAGCGCGCGCAGCGCTTCCTCGCCATTGTCGACGATGGTGACGGCATGGCCCATGTTTTCCAGCAGGGTGCCGATGATGATCTGGTTGGTGCGCACGTCTTCGGCGCACAGGATGCGCAGGCGGCAGGCGTGGTGCGCATGGCGCGGCGCCAGGCGCGTGTCGGCCGCCGGCGCGCTGCCTGGCGTCAGGGGCAAGGTGAAATGGAAGCGCGAGCCGGTGCCGACGCGGCTTTCCACGCCTATCGTGCCCTGCATCAGTTCCACCAGCTCCTTGCAGATGGCCAGGCCCAGGCCCGTGCCGCCGTAGCGGCGCGTGGTGGAATGGTCGGCCTGCTCGAATTTCTGGAACAGCCGCGGCAGGGTGTCGGCGTCGATGCCGGGGCCCGTGTCGCTGATGATGAATTCGATGTCGCTGCGGCCGTCGGGGCGCGGCGGCGTGCGGGCGCGCCGCACTTCCAGCAGTACTTCGCCGTTGGCCGTGAACTTCAAGGCATTGCCCAGCAGGTTGATGAGGATCTGGCGCAGGCGCGTGGGGTCGGCGCGCACGTAGCGCGGCAGGTCCAGCGCCAGTTCGCGGCGCAGCAGCAGGCTCTTGGCGTCGGCCTGGCCCTGCACGATGCCGGCCGCGTCGCCGATCAGCGCCAGCAGGTCGAAGTCCACCGTTTCCAAGGTCAGCTTGCCCGCGTCGATCTTCGAGAAATCGAGGATGTCATTGAGAATGGTCAATAGCGACACGCCGTTGTGCAGGCCGATGCGCAGGTATTCCTGCGTGCGGCCCTTGACGGACTGGTCGCGCAGGGCGAATTGCAGCATGCCGATCACGCCGGCCAGCGGCGTGCGGATGTCGTGGCTCATGGCCGAGAGGAATTCGATGCGGTGGCGGCTGACCACTTCCGCATGTTCCTTGGCTTTCAGCAGGGCCTCGTTGCTGAGGGTCAGCGCCAGTGTGCGCTCGCTGACGCGCTGTTCCAGGTTGTTGCGCAGCAGGCGGATCTGGTCGGCCAGGGCAAAGGCCAGCAGCAGGCCATCCATGGTGCCGCCCAGCAAGGCCACCAGCTGGGCGTTGGCCACCAGCGCCGGCATCAGGCCCAGGTTGGCCGGCAGGATCAGGAAGCCGGGCAGCATCAGGGCGACGAAGGCCAGCACGAAGAAGCGCGCTGGCTGGTAGCCGCGGCGCCAGACGACGATGCCGCTGACGAGCGCCAGCAGCATCCAGATGGTGATGGCGACGGTGGCCAGCGCGTGCGCATACGACAGGGCGACGAAGCAGCTGGGCAGCAGCAGCAGGGGCAGGATCACGTTGATCCGGCTGATGCGGTCGAGCAGGGGCGAGTACTCGCGCAGGCGCAGGAAATGCGTGTAGAACAGGGTGCTGAAGACGGGCAGCAGAAAGAACGGCACGTAATGCAGCTGCAGCTGGCGCCAGTCGAACAGGTCGGAGAAGACGTGGAAGGTCATGGCCCACGCCACGCCGTACGTGAGCACGTACAGCGCGTAATACACGGAGGCTTTTTCCAGGGTGATGGAAAAGATGAAGAAATTGAACAGGCCCAGCGCCAGCAGGGCGCCGATCGAGGCGACGATCAGGAAGTTTTCCTTGCCCACCAGCTTGCGGTAGTCCTGCTGCGTCGTGAGGCCGAACATGGGCGCGCGCGCGTAGTAGGGGCTGGAAAAGCGGATCAGGATGGCGTAGGTGGCGCCCGGCGCCAGTTGCACGTTCTTGCCGTAGTGCAGCAAATATTCGTGCGGACGCTGGTAGCCCGACAGCAGGGTTTGCGGCGCCGCATGCTGGCCGGGGCCATACACGTGGATGTCGACCAGATCGATCAGGGTGTCGTTCGGATCGATGACCCAGGCGCTTTCGGCGCTGTCGTTGCGCACCTGCGCATACAGCCAGTAGGCGCCGCCGAACAGGTCGACCTCTGCGGCCGGGCGCTGGCGCGCCAGCCAGGCGGGCAGGGCGGCGGCATCGGCGGGCACGTCATAATTGTCGGCAAGAAACAGCCGTGCGCCATCGCCCAGGTGGCCGATGCCTTGCTGCGTCAGGGGCAGCGTGGCCGCTTGCGCGCGCGCCGCCCAGCCCGGGCCCAGCAGGCCGATCAGCAGCAGGCACCAGCACAGCCAGGTGCTGACGCGGCAGTGGTGGGCGCTGTGGCTGGACGGGGGCGGGTGGGCTGGCATCGGTGAGTATGGTGATTGTCGCGCGGGGAATGGCGGCAAAGCCCTGTGCTGTGGAGTGTCCATTTTAATCGACTCGGCTTGCGCATGCGCAATTTCTTGTCACGCAAGCATGTTGCTCGTTGGTATGTTGGTCCGCTCCGGTATCATGTCGCTTTTTGCCTGCGAGTCTTCCATGCTCAGTCCCGACCAGTTCCTGGCCTTCCTGGCCGCCGCCGTCCTCATTACCGCCAGCCCCGGCCCCGACAACCTGATGGTGCTGGGCGTGGGCATGTCGCGCGGGCGGCGCCAGGGCATGGCTTTCGGCCTCGGCTGCGCCCTGGGCTGCCTCACGCACACCGTGCTGGCGAGCATCGGCGTGTCGGCCCTGCTGGCCGCTTCGCCCGCTGCTTTTACGGCGCTGAAAGTGGCCGGCGGCCTGTACCTGGTGTGGCTGGGCATCGGCGCCCTGCGCAGCCGTGGCGGCGCGAAAGTCGACGGCGCGGCGGCCCTGCCCGATGAATCGCTGCTGCGCCTGTTCGGCAAGGGCTTGTTTGCCAACAGTATCAATCCGAAAGTCGTGCTGTTTTTCCTCTCGTTCCTGCCGCAGTTTATCGTCACGGGCCAGGGCAGCGCCAGCTGGCAGACAGCCCAGCTCGGGCTGGTCTTCACGGCGCAGGCGTGCGTGCTGTTCGGCCTGCTCGGCTATTTTTCGGGCGCCGTCGGCAAATGGATCAACCGCCGCCCGCGCGCCGGCCTGTGGCTGGACCGCCTGGCCGGCACCATCTTCATCGCCCTGGGCCTGCGCCTGGTGCTGGCGCGCTAGGCTCCGGCCTTGCCGTGATGCGGAACGCCAGTTCCATCTGGTCCTGCACGGCCATGGCGCCGCCCAGGATGGCGAACGGCACGATGCCGAAATCGCTCTGTTTCAGCAGCAGGCTGCCGCTGGCCTGCAGGCCGCGCCCGCCGGCCGCCTCCGTGATCTGCACGGGCACCTGCAGCGTGCGCGTCACGCCATGCAGGGTGATGTCGGCCTCGAGCATGTCCCTGTTGCCCGTTTGGCGGGCGTCGATGCGCACCCACGGATAGCGCTCGGCCTCGAGCACGCGCACCAGCATGTTGTGGCGCGTGCCGGCGATGGCGTCGGCCGACGGCGTCGTCGTCAGGCCGGCCGTCTTGCGCAATGCCTCCTCGTCGACGCTCATCTCGTCGAGCCGGAACTGGAACTGCGCACGTCCCTGCGCGGGCGCCACCACGCCCTGCAGGCCGCGGCTGGCCACCACATGGTCATGCCCCAGCCGCGCCAGCGCGCCGCCGCGGCGCACGGTAATGGTCAGCAGGGATTCTTCGGGCGCGATGTGCAGCAGCTGCACGCCTGGCCGCTGCCACGCGGGCGCCGGCATGGCGGCCCGGGCGGCGGAAGCGGGGGCAGGAGCAGGAGCGGGCGGCAGTGGCGTGCAGGCGGCCAGCACGGCGCAGGCAAGCAGGAGCGGGGCGCGGATGGCGGACGGCAGGCGGCAGTTCTGGCTGGACATGGGGGCAAAAGGGACAAGGGCGATGGGGGAATGGTACGCGATCCGCGCCGCGGCGCGCGCGCAATGTTAGAGCTACGTCATAAGGCGGTCATATGACGCTGCTATGATGCTTTTGTTGGCACACAGCATGCGTTGCGCAGATCACTACGCTCCGGGAGCGATAGGATGCAGGCATGACTCAACAGCTTAGCCGGTGAGCTCAACCATCGGCACCAGACAGGCTGGCGCAGCGCGAAAACATTGCTGCGATGGCAAGGTTGGCAGGGGAAACGCAGGAAATGGGATGGAATTTAATGAAGTCCTAAGCCTGACGCCGGGAAGGGCTGGCATAGTGGACACATGGCGCACGGAAACCCCGGGCCCAAGGTTGCCGGACACCTCAATGACCGGCACGGTTTCCACTTTTCATGTGTCTTCCCGTTTTATCCCTGCGCTCTGAAACAGCGTTTCAACCGGCTACCGCACTTTGCGAAGCCGGTTTTTTTTGCCTGCGTTTTTATCCGTTCCCGGCGCCGCGGCGCCGGGAAATCCACTCAGCCCGCCTGTTTCGCCAGCCATGCATCGATCGCCGGCAGGCGCTCGGCGCGCACCTTGATGCGGTACTCGATGCCGGCCACGGAGCTGTCGGCGTCGCCGCGCGCGCCTTCGGGCAGGTTGGCCTGCGCGTACGCCCGCAGCTTGGCGATCATCTGCGGCTGCGCCGATCCGGCCGCCAGGCGCGGGAAGTAGCGGCTGCGCGAGCTGGCGTCGATGCGCGCATTGACTTGCTCGAGGTGCGCCAGCGCGAAGTCGAACGCCAGTTCCGGATGCGTGCGCGCCACGCGCGAGATCATGGCCGGGCTGTTGGTCACGCCCGGCTCCTCCGTCAGCGCCAGCGCCAGCGCGCGCTGCGCCAGGGCCGTATCATCGCTCGAGGCCAGCAGGTCGTACAGCTGGTTCTTGATCAGCGGCGTCTTTTCCTGCCGCG
The DNA here is from genome assembly GCF_002127585.1 of Janthinobacterium sp. GW458P. Taxonomy (GTDB): domain Bacteria; phylum Pseudomonadota; class Gammaproteobacteria; order Burkholderiales; family Burkholderiaceae_D; genus Janthinobacterium. Next base: position 47,033 of record NZ_NEGZ01000040.1, on the reverse strand, counting down.
CCCTGGCGTGCAGCTGCTCCCAGGCGGCGGCGTCCGCATGCTGGGCCACCACGCCCAGGATGGTGCGGCGCAGCGGCGCGGGCATGGCGGACGGATCCTGCTCGCTGGCCGCGTAGCGGCGGCGCGCCTCGGCGATCACGCCCGCTTCGCCCATGTCGCCGAGAATGGCGATCAGCTGCCCGCGCAGGGTCGCCACGCTGGACGCTTCGCCCGTGCGCGCTTCCCAGCCCGTCTGCGCCATCATCGGCGCCAGGCGCGCGATGGCGTAGCGGCCGAACGCCTGCTGGCGCGCCTTGCTTTCCGCGCTGTCGCCCGCGTACTGTTCGTACAGCCCGCCCAGCGCGCCGGCGACCCGGCCCAGCACCTGCGGGTCGGCCGACAGCGGCGCGGCTTTTGCCAGTTCCAGGAAGGCGGCCGGGTCCTGCAGGCCCGCCATGCCCAGCGACTGGCTGTCCGCCAGCAATCCCAGCTGGTCGATGGGCGCCAGGCGCGCGAAGCTGCGCGCCAGCGCGCGCGTGCCGGCCGGCGCGTACAGGGTGCGGTAGTAGCCGCTCTGGCCCGCATTCACCAGCAGGGCGCCGCAGCCAGGCACGTTCAGGGTCGCCTTGCCATCCTTCACCAGCACGCGCGCCTGCTTGTGGCTGCCGACCGTCGAGGCGATGACGGGCACTTTCCACGCCAGCGGCTTCTTGTCCGCCTGGTCCTTGGAAAATTCCGTCTGCGTCAGGGTCACGCGCGTGCGGCCCTTGCGGCACACGGCGTCGCCCACCGTGATCATGGGCACGCCCGGCTGCAGGGTGAAATCATGGGCGATGGCGCTGACAGGCTTGCGCGCCGCCGCGTCGACTTCGCGCCACAGGTCGTCCGACACCGTATTGCCGTACGCATGCTTGCGCATGTAGCTGCGCACGGCCGTGCGCCAGGTGTCGGCGCCCACATAGGCTTCGAGCATGCGGATCACCGCCTCGCCCTTCTGGTAGGTGATGCCGTCGAAGGCCTGGCTGGCCTGTTCCACGGTGGCGATGCGCTGCACCACGGGGTGCGTGGTGCGCAGCGCGTCCTGGCTCATGGCCGACTCGCGCCCGGCCACGCTGGACAGGGCCGTGTTCCATTCCGGATGCAGGCGCTCCGTGGTGCGGCTTTCCATCCACGACGCAAAACCTTCGTTGAGCCACAGGTCGTCCCACCAGCGCATGGTGACCAGGTCGCCGAACCACTGGTGCGCCATTTCATGCGACAGCGTGGTGTAGATGTTTTCCTTGTCGGCCTGGGTCGAGATGGCCGGGTCGAGCAGCAGGCCGTATTCGAAGGTGAACACGGCGCCCCAGTTTTCCATGGCGCCGAAGAACTGGCTGCGGCCGGGCGCGGCGATGTTGTCGAGCTTGGGCAGCGGGTAGCGCACGCCGAAATAATCGTTGTATTCGCGCAGCAGGGCGCTGGACTCGTCGAGCGCTTAGCGGCTTTGCGCCAGCGCGCCCTTTTTCGTGATGACGCCGATTTCCGTGCCGTCGGCCATCGTTGTCGCCCGCTCGAAGTCGCCCAGGCCGAAGAACAGCAGATAGGTCGACATGCGCGGCGTGGTGGCGAAATACACGTGCTTCATGCCGTTGCCCAGTTCTTCGCTGCTGGAAATCGGCATGTTGCTCACGGCCATCTGGCCGCTCGGCACGACCACGCTGAGATCGAAGGTGGCCTTGTAGTCCGGCTCATCCCACGACGGCAGCATGCTGCGCGCATCCGAGTTCTCGAATTGCGTGTACAGCGCGCGCTGGCGGCCTTCGGGCGTGTCGTAGTCGAGCGAGAACAGGCCCGTGGCCTGCGTGCCGATCTTGCCGCTGTAGTCGATGCGCAGCAGGTATTCGCCCCTGGCCACGGGCTCGGCGAAATGCACGGTGGCCGTCTGCTTGTCCGCATCGAACTCGATCTTGCGCGTCACCTGCTTGCTGCCGCCCTTGCCTTCGATGGCGGCGGCGGCAAACGCCAGGTTCAGGGCATTGAAGGTGATGCTGGCGGTCGGCGCGTCGACCGCCACCTTGATGGCGGCCTCGCCCTTGAAGGTGGCGGCGGCGGCGTCCGGCGTGATCGACACGATATAGTGCAGCGGCGTGACGCCGCGCGGCAGCTGCGTGGTGGTCGCCGCCGCATGGCTGGCCGAGGCGTATCTGGCGGCGGGAGCGGCGTGGCCCGCCTGGGGAACGCCAGCGGCGGCGATGCAGGCCAGCGCCAGGACGGCGGCGGCCAGTTGGCTGCGCCGGAAGCGCGGAGTCGGTGTGCGATGCATGGTATGCCCTTGGTTCATGAATAAAACGCCCGCCAGCCGGATAGGCTGCAGGCGTCGATGACGGTTTGGGGGACATCGCTGGAACTGGCGGCCAGCGTTCCCGTATGGCAATCTAAGGCGAAACGGGAGCAAAGTCAACGCGCCAGGGGCGCCGCGCGCCTGCCATGCGCTGGTATGATGGTGGCCTGACTGTACCGCCGCAGGCCGGTGTCGCGCCTGATTGTCAACCACCATAACGAGACGAGATCCACGCACATGAAACTGTATATCAGCCCCCGCACGCCCAATCCACGCCGCGTCACCATGTTCATCGCCGAGAAGGGCCTCACCGGCATCGAGGAAGTGGCGCTCGACCTGATGGCGGGCCAGCACCGCGATCCCGCCTTCCTGGCGAAAAATCCGCTGGGCCGCGTGCCCGTGCTGGAACTGGCCGACGGGCGCGTGCTGACCGAGACGCGCGCCATCTGCACCTACCTGGAAGGCTTGCAGCCGCAGCCGAACCTGATGGGCGAAGGTTTTGAAGAGCGCGCGTTTATCGAGATGGCCGACCGCCGGGTGGAACTGCACCTGTTCAGCGCCGCCGCCAACTGGGTGCGCCACGGCCACCCGGCCCTGGTGGCGCTGGAAAATCCGCAGTTTCCCGACTTCGCCCTGGCGCAGGCGGGCAAGCTGCGCGAGACGGCGCAGTGGCTGGACCAGGTGCTGGCCAGCCAGCCCTACATCGCCGGCGAACGCTTTACGATTGCCGACATCACGGCCTTCTGCGCGCTGGAATTCGCGCGTGGCCTGATGAAGTACCGTCCGGGCGCGGAAGGTTTAGCCAACCTGCAGGCTTACCGCGACCGCATCGCCGAGCGTCCCAGCGCGCAGGCGAAGTAAGGGCCAAATGCAAAACGCCTGCGCCGGCGTCTCCGGTGCAGGCGTTTTTGCTTGCGCAAGGCCCGTCGGGCCCCGCTTGCTTCAACTTCTTTACTGCAGCTGCTCGTGCAGGAAGGTGTAGGTCAGCGCCCACATCAGCGCCTGCTGGTCGTTGTTGGCGGCGCCCGCGTGGCCGCCTTCCGTGTTTTCCCAGTACAGCACGTCGTGGCCTTGCTCTTCCATCTTCGCCACCATCTTGCGCGCATGGCCGGGATGGACCCGGTCGTCGCGCGTGGAGGTGGTCAACAGCACGCGCGGATACTTTTTATCCTTGAAGACGTTCTGGTACGGCGAGTACTTGCTGATGTAGGCCCATTGTTCCGGCACGTCCGGGTCGCCGTATTCTCCCATCCACGAGGCGCCCGCCAGCATCTTGTTATAGCGGCGCATGTCGAGCAGCGGCACCTGGCTGACGACGGCGTTGAACAAATCGGGACGCTGCACCAGCACGGCACCCGTCAGCAGGCCGCCGTTGCTGCCGCCCATGATGCCCAGGTGGCGCGGGCTGGTGACTTTGCGCTTGATCAAATCCTGCGCCACGGAGATGAAATCGTCATAGGCGCGCTGGCGGTTTTCCTTCAGCGCCGCCTGGTGCCAGCGGGGGCCGAACTCGCCGCCGCCGCGGATATTGGCCAGCACATACACGCCGCCCTTTTCCAGCCATGCCACGCCCGTGGTGCCGCTGTAGCTCGGTTTCAGCGACACTTCAAAGCCGCCATAGCCATACAGCACCGTGGGGTTGCGGCCGTCGAACTTCGTCTTCTTGTTCATGATGGCGAAGTAGGGCACCCTGGTGCCGTCCTTCGACGTCGATTCGAACTGCTGCACCTTGTACGGCGTGGCGTCGTAAAAGGCCGGCAGCGACTTGATTTTCGTGCGCTGGTCGCTGCCCGCCGCGCCCAGGTACAGGGTGGTCGGGTTGAGGAAGTCGGTCACCGTCAGGAAGTACTGGTCCGAGTCGACCGGGTCGAGCGCGCTGGCGGCCAGGGTGCCCAGCTTGGGCGCGTCGACGCTGCGGCGCTGCCACTTGCCGTCCATGTGGCGCAGTTCCGTCAGGCGGTTCTTGACCTTGTCCAGGGTGGTGACGAGGATGGCTGACTTCGTCGGCGTGACATTGTCCAGCGACGAGGTGGCCGTGGGCGCGAACAGCACTTCCAGCTCCTGTCCGCCCTGCATGAAGGCCTTGAAGTCGGTGGCCAGCAGCGAGCCTTGCAGGTAGGTCTTGCCGTTCACTTTCCAGTCCGAGCGCAGGGTGATGAGCAGCTGGTCGCGCATGGTGAAGGCCGTGGCGTCGTCCGGCTTCGGCACTTTTTTGAGTTCCGTCCCCTCGCGCAGGAAGGTTTCGCCGCTGTAGAAATCGATTTGCCGCTCGATGAACTGATGCTCGTAGCCGGGCGTGAAATCCTTGTAGGCGCCGGCGCTCAGGTCGTCGGGCTTGGCTTCATACAAGGTGCGCGCCTGGGCCAGCGGCGTGCCGCGCCGCCACTCCTTGATGATGCGCGGGTAGCCCGAGCTGGTCATCGAGCCGGGGCCGAAATCGGTGGACACGAACAGGGTATCGGCGTCGATCCAGCTGGCGCTGCCCTTCGCCTCGGGCAGGCTGAAGCCGCCGTCGACAAACGCGCGTTTCGCCACGTCGTACTCGCGCACGACCTTGGCGTCGCCGCCGCCGCGCGACAGGGAAATGAGGCAGCGTTCGCCCTTCGGATACAGGCAGGAGGCGCCGCCCCAGACCCAGTTTTCATGCTCGCCGGCGGCCAGCTGGTCGAGGTCGATCACGGTTTCCCACGCGGGTTCGGCCTGCTGGTACTGCGCCAGGGTGGTGCGGCGCCAGATGCCGCGCACATGCTGGGCGTCGCGCCAGAAATTGTAGTAATACTCGCCTTCCTTGCTGACGTAGGGAATGCGCTCCTTCGAGTTGAGAATGGTTTTCAGGCGCGCCTGCAGGGCCGGGAAGCCGGGCCGGGCTTCCAGTTCCGTCGTGGTGACGGCGTTGTGCTGTTTGACCCAGGCCAGCGGCTTGTCGCCGAGGACTTCTTCCAGCCACAGGTGGGGATCGGTATTGGCGGCGGCAGGGGAGGGAGCTTGCGCATGGGCAATGCCCGCTGCGGCCAGGCCGAGCAGCATGCTGCCGGTAACGGTGCGATATGACGACATATAGGGTTCCTGGTTGGTCCGATGGAGGCCGCGTTGCAGGCAAAACGGCGCATCCATGGTGCCATGGATTGCTGTGGGGAACCAGTGTCTATGGGCGACTACTTAAAAAATATATACTTTTCCAATATTGTTTGCTGGAAAAGAGCAGGGCCGTCGAATCTGCGGCGCTATACAGGCGAGGCAGCCTCCTCAAGGCAGCTGATTGACCCACACGGGCGCCGACCAGGCGATATTGCCGTCGTCCTGCGTCAATCTTGCATAGTAGAAATGGGCGCCAGCTGCGGGCAAGACGGTAAGCTCGGCCTGGTCCGATACTGGCGTAACGGAACCGTTGCCGCCCGGCACGCCGTGGAAGATGGCGACGGCCGCCGCTTGCCGCCCGGCGCTGTTGCTGAAGCTGGTGGCCAGGTGCAGCGGCCCTTGATTGTCGAAGCGCTCGCCCATCAGCCTGCCATTCGCCGTGAACAGCAGTTGCGCGTGCTTGTCCATGGTGGCAAACACGCGGCGCGCGCGCAGCGCTTCAAACAGTTGCTCGCGCGACAGCGGCGCGTCGGCCGCATCAGCGATCACCAGCGCGGCCGTGCGGTTGCCGTAGGCCGCGCCCCAGTTGGCGCAGTGGTTGTCCTGGTTGCTGCTGAAGGCCACGTGGTAGCCGGCCGCCAGGGCCCGGTTGCAGGCCGCTTCATAGTTGCTGCGCCGCGTTTCCGTTTCCTCGTCGTTGCTGGAAAAGGCGGACGTGTTCATCACTTCGCACAGCACCATGGCCGCGTCGCCATCCGGCGTGTAGCCCAGCGGCTGGCCATCGACGAGAAACTGGCCCGCATAGGCAGGGTGGTTGAACTGGCCGATCCAGCCCCGTGCGCGCATCAGCGCATACAGGGCGGCGTAGTCGCTTTTCGGCGTTTCCACGTCGGCCAGCAGCTCGCCCCGGGCATTTCTTTCCCAGCCCAGCAACTGGTCGCTATTGAAGATGTTCAAATGGCCGCCCTTGCTGATGACGCCCCATTCCATGCCGTACAGGGCCAGGAAGCCGGGGTGGGCAGCCGTATAGGCGGCCGCTTCGGCCAGCCCCGTCTGGTACAAGGCCTTCGCTTCGGCAGGCGTGGCTGCGGGATTGGTTCCGTCCGAACCGTCATACATATGGTTGTGCTCGGATGTCAGCAGGGCATCCAGGCCGTGATCCTGCGCATATTGATAGGCATCGATGGGGCCGAAGGGCGCCGTTTGCGGCTCCTGCGCGCCATGGCAGGCGTCGAGCGGGGCGCCGCCGTCGCTGTGGCGCGTCTGGCTGTGCAGGTTGGCATAGACGATGCGGTAGCCGGGCTGCCCATCCAGGCGGGACAATTGTTGCAAGCCGGCCTGGAAGGCGGGCACCGTGGGCGCCGTGCTGGCGCCCCGCTGCACCGCGATTTGCCATTGCTGCACCACCTGCGCTTCGCGTGGGGTGCCGGCATCGGCCACGGCCAGCAGGCGCAGTTCGTACAAGCCGTCCGGCGCCAGCACGCGCCGTTCGCGCGCGTCGGCGTCGGCGCGGCCATCCCAGGGCAAGTTCATGCTCGTGCCGCCCGCATCGACCTGTTCCGTGCCTGACCAGCGCCGCAGCACGGCCCCTTGCGGGCCGGGACCGGACAAGGTCAAGGTCCAGCGCACCGCATGGGGGCGGCCCTCGTCCGGATAACTGAGGCGCACAATAAATGTACGTGACTGCGAGCTGCGCGCCTGCGTGACCCGTCCGCCGCGCGCCGCGTGGAACGGCGCGAACACGGTCGCGTCCAGCTCGCTGTGCTCGCGGGGGTCCGCGGAGCCATCTTGCGCCGCAGCACTATTGCTCCAGGCGATCAACAGCGCCCCCGCGCAGGCGCACGCCAGCGCACGCGCCACGCGTGGCGGCACTTGCCGCAGTTGCCTGACCATGGCAGCCTCCGCATCCTGATCGCAATAGTAATTAGACAATTCTTGCCATGTGCGAGTTCCGCGACGCACCAAGAAGAGGCGCGCCTGCACCGCGATTGGCCATGATCTGGCGCAAAGTTCGTACGGACAGGAGGGCGGTCCCCTGCGGCGGACCTGGCACGGCGCTTGCTAAACAGGAGATACGGGTCAACGGCGATCCCCTGAATAAACGCACAACGGTCCAACGACGGACCACCTGGACAACGGCGTCCGCCCAGGCTGATCTTGCATCGGCGGGGGCGGGCGCCGTTTTTGTTTGCATCTTTGTTATTTTCGGGATACTTCGGGAACCTATCATGGCCAGCCAAAAAGCAACGCGCATCGCGCTCTTCTCCCTCGCCACGCCGCCCATGCGGGCATTCCACCTGACGTGGATGGCGTTTTTCGTGTGTTTCTTCGCCTGGTTCGCCTGCGCGCCGCTGATGCCGGTCATCAAGGGCGAGTTTGGCCTTTCCCTGGCGCAAGTGGCGAACATCAATATCGCGGCCGTCGCCATCACCATCCTCGTGCGCCTGATCGTCGGCCCCTTGTGCGACCGCTACGGCCCCCGCAAGACGTACACGGGCTTGCTGCTGCTGGGCGCCATTCCCGTGCTGGGCGTGGCGGCGTCGCAAAGCTATGCAAGCTTTCTGTTCTTTCGCCTGGGCATAGGCGCCGTGGGCGCCAGCTTTGTCATTACGCAATATCACACGTCCGTGATGTTCGCCCCCAGAGTCGTCGGCACGGCGAATGCGGCCGCCGCCGGCTGGGGCAATGCGGGCGGCGGCGCGGCGCAGGCGCTGATGCCGCTGCTGCTCGGCGCCGTGCTGATGCTGGGCGTGTCCGAATCGCTGGGCTGGCGCGTGGCGCTGCTGGTGCCGGGCGTGCTGATGCTGGTCATGGCGGCCCTGTACTGGAGCTATACGCAGGATTGCCCTGAAGGTAATTACTCGGACTTGCGCGCCGCCGGCGTGGCCATCGAAGGAAAAAAGGGTGGCTGGGACAGCTTCAAGGCCGCCAGCAGCAATTATCGCGTCTGGCTGCTGTTCGTCACCTACGGCGCCTGCTTCGGCATCGAGATTTTCATCCACAACATCGCCGCCGTCTACTACGTCGACCATTTCGGCCTGTCGCTGAAATCGGCCGGCCTGGCCGCCGGCAGCTTCGGCCTGCTGGCCCTGTTTGCCCGCGCCCTGGGCGGCTGGCTGTCCGACAAGCTGGCCCTGCGCGGCAACCTGAACAGCCGCGTGACCCTGCTGTTCATGCTGATGATAGGCGAAGGCGTGGGCTTGCTGTGGTTTGCCAAGGTCGACAGCGTCACGTATGCCGTCATCGCCATGCTGGTCTTCGGCCTGTTCACCCACATGGCCTGCGGCGCCACCTACGCGCTGGTGCCCTTCATCGACAGCCGCGCCCTCGGCGGCGTGGCCGGCATCATCGGCGCCGGCGGCAACGTGGGCGCCGTGGCGGCCGGTTTCCTGATGAAGGGCACGGGCGACATCCGCCAGACCTTGATCATCCTCAGCGCGCTGGTGGTGATCTCGGCCCTGTGCGCCATCGCCGCCCGTTTTGCGGGACTGGCGGCCGAACCGACCATGGCCGCGGCCTGAGGAGACAAGCATGAAGCCCCCCCTGAAGATCGTCGTCCTCGGCCATGGCATGGTCGGGCATAAATTCCTCGAACGCCTGGCGCTGGAAAACGCGCCGCACCTGGACGTCACCGTCCTGTGCGAAGAGCCGCGCCCCGCCTACGACAGGGTGCACCTGTCCGAATTTTTCAGCGGCAAGTCGGCGGACGAGCTGTCGCTGGTGGCGCCCGGCTTCTTCGACAAGGACAACGTCGTCCTGAAGCTCAATGCGCGGGCCGTGTCCATCGACCGCGCGGCGAAAACCGTCACGGCCAGCACGGGCGAAGTCTTGATCTACGACAAACTCGTGTTTGCCACCGGCTCGACGCCGTTCGTGCCGCCGCTGCCGGGCAAGGAGAGGGAAGGCTGCTTCGTCTACCGCACCATCGAAGACCTGGAAGCCATGCTGGCCTGGGGTGGCAAGTCGAAAACGGGCGTGGTGATCGGCGGGGGATTGCTGGGCCTCGAATGCGCGAAGGCCTTGCGCGATTTGAAACTCGATACCCACGTGGTGGAATTCGCGCCGCGCCTGATGGCCGTGCAGGTCGACGAGGGCGGCGCGCGCGTCCTGCGCCGCAAGATCGAGGAGCTGGGCGTGACCGTACACACGCAAAAAAACACGCTGGCCATCGTTGACGGCGAATCTGCCACGCACCGCATGCAGTTCGCCGACGGCGGCCACCTGGAAGCGGACATGATCGTCTTCTCGGCCGGCATCCGCCCCCGCGACGAACTGGCGCGCGCCTGCGGCCTGGACGTGGGACCGCGGGGCGGCATCGCCATCGACGACAGCTGCCTCACGTCCGACCCCGATATTTATGCGATCGGCGAATGCGCGCTGTGGGGCGGCCTGGTGTTCGGCCTGGTGGCGCCCGGCTACGAAATGGCGCGCATCGCTGCCCGCCACCTGCTGCAGGAGGAAGAAGGAGAAGCGGGCGAGGCGTCGTTCAAGGGCGCCGACATGAGCACCAAATTGAAACTGATGGGCGTGGACGTGGCCAGCCTGGGCGACCCGCACGGCAATGCGCCGGGCAGCCGCTCCTACCAGTTCATGGACGAGCGCAAGCAGATCTACAAGAAGATCGTCGTTTCCGACTGCGGCAAGTACCTGCTGGGCGGCGTGATGGTGGGCGACGCCAGCGAATACGGCACGCTCTTGCAGATGATGCTCAACAAGATCGAGCTGCCCGAGTTCCCCGAGTTCCTGATCCTGCCGCAGGCGGACGGCCAGCACAAGACGGGACTGGGCGTCGATGCCTTGCCCGATGCGGCGCAGATCTGCTCGTGCAACGACGTCTCGAAAGGCGCGCTGTGCGCGGCCGTGGCCGGGGGCGCCACGACCATCGGCGCCCTCAAAAGCGCTACGTGCGCCGGCACGGCCTGCGGCGGCTGCGTGCCCCTGGTGACGCAGATCATGAAGGCGGAAATGCAGAAGCAGGGCCTGGCCGTGAACAACCACGTATGCGAACACTTTGCGTATTCGCGCCAGGAATTGCACCACCTGGTCCGTGTCGGCAAGCTCCGCAGCTTCGGCGAACTCTTGGGCGCGCATGGCCAGGGCCTCGGTTGCGACGTGTGCAAGCCCGTGGCGGCGAATATCCTCGCCTCGTGCTGGAACGATTTCGTGCTGTCGCCCGTGCACGCCAGCCTGCAGGACAGCAACGATTATTTCCTTGGTAATATCCAGAAGGACGGCACCTACTCGGTGGTGCCGCGCATGCCGGGCGGCGAAGTGACGGCCGACGGCTTGATCGCCGTGGGCATGGTGGCGAAAAAATACGGCCTCTATACGAAGATCACGGGCGGCCAGCGCGTCGACCTGTTCGGCGCCCGCGTGGACCAGTTGCCGGCCATCTGGGAAGAATTGATCGCGGCCGGCTTCGAATCGGGCCACGCCTACGGCAAATCCTTGCGCACGGTCAAATCCTGCGTCGGCTCCACCTGGTGCCGCTACGGCGTGGCCGACAGCGTGGGTTTCGCCATTCAACTGGAAAACCGCTACAAGGGCTTGCGCACGCCGCACAAGATCAAGTTCGGCGTCTCCGGCTGCACGCGCGAATGCGCCGAGGCGCAGGGCAAGGACATCGGCCTGATCGCCACGGAAAAGGGCTGGAATCTGTACGTGTGCGGCAACGGCGGCATGAAGCCGCGCCATGCGGAATTGCTGGCGGCCGACCTGGATGAAGCGACCCTGGTGCGCTATGTCGACCGCTTTCTGATGTTCTACGTGCGCACGGCCGACCGCCTGCAGCGCACCAGCGTGTGGCGCGATAATCTCGAAGGGGGCCTCGATTACCTCAAGCGCGTCATCCTCGACGACAGCCTGGGCATCGCCCACGAGCTGGAAGCGGACATGCAGCACGTGGTCGACACCTATGCCTGCGAGTGGAAAGCGGCCGTCACCGACCCCGCCGTGCGCCAGCGTTTCCGCCATTTCGTCAATAGCGGGAAGAACGATGAAAACGTGGTGTTCGTCGAAGAGCGGGGCCAGATCCGGCCGGCCACGCCCCTTGAACGCGGCAGCACCGTGATCCCCATCCTTGCCGTGGAGGCGTGAGCCATGAATGCGATGAATGAATTGAGCAGCACTATCGCCGACGCCAGCTGGATGGCCGTCTGCCCCCTGACCGACATCGTGCCCGACACGGGCGTGTGCGCGCTGCTGGGGGGGCGGCACGTGGCCGTGTTCCGCGTCGGCGATGCCGCGCCGCGCGTGTACGCCATCGACAATGTCGACCCGAACGCGGGCGCTTCCGTGCTGTCGCGGGGCCTGGTGGGCAGCATCGGCGAACGCGTCGTCGTGGCGTCGCCGCTGTACAAGCAGCATTTCGACCTGGCCAGCGGCGAGTGCCTGGAAGCGCCCGGGCATTCGGTGCAGGCATGGCCGGCGCGCGTGGCCGACGGCTTCGTATGGGTGGCCCTGTGAACCCGCCGGTCAGGGCCACTGCGCGCCCCTCGCTGGTGGTGGTCGGCAACGGCATGGCCGGCATGCGCACCGTCGAGGAACTCTTGAAACTCGCGCCGGACCTGTACGACATCACCGTCTTCGGTGCCGAACCGCACGGCAACTACAACCGCATTTTGCTGTCGCCCCTGCTGGCCGGCGACAAGACCGTGGCCGACATCATGCTGCACACGCGCGACTGGTATGCGCAGCATGGCATCACCCTGCACGCGGGCGACCCCGTGGTGCGCATCGACCGGCAGGCGCGCACCGTGCAGGCCCTGTCCGGCATTACGGTCGCCTATGACCGCCTGCTGCTGGCCACCGGTTCCACGCCCTTCATCGTGCCCGTGCCGGGCCACGAACTGCCGGGCGTGATCGGCTTTCGCGACATCGACGACGTCGACACCATGCTGCGGGCGGCGCGCCGGCACCGCCACGCCGTGGTCATCGGCGGCGGTCTGCTGGGCCTGGAAGCGGCCAACGGCCTGCAGCGCCAGGGCATGGACGTCACCGTCGTGCACATGGGCGGCAGCCTGATGAACCAGCAGCTCGATCAGCCCGCGTCGGCCTTGCTGAAAACGGCGCTGGAAGCGCGCGGCCTGCGCTTCCTGATGCAGGCGAGTACCAGCGCCATTACGGGCACGCGCCGGGTGGAAGGCGTGCAGTTTGCGGACGGCAGCAGCATTCCCGCCGACCTGGTGGTGATGACGGCCGGCGTGCGCCCCAACATCGCCCTGGCGCAGGACGCGGGCCTGCACTGCGAGCGGGCCATCGTCGTCGACGACTGCCTGCAAAGCTATGATCCGCGCGTGTATGCCGTAGGCGAATGCGTGCAGCACCGGCGCGCCACCTTCGGCCTGGTGGCGCCCATCTGGGAGCAGGCGCGCGTGTGCGGCGCGCACCTGGCCGGCGCCGGACACCGGCGCTACGTGCAGCAGGCCAGCGCCACCAAACTGAAAGTGACGGGCATCGACCTGTATTCGGCCGGCGACATCCTCGGCGGCGAGGGCAGCGAAGACCTGGTGCTGCGCGATCCGCGCCGCGGCATCTACAAGCGCCTGGTGGTGCAGGGCAGCCGCCTGGCCGGCGCCGTGCTGTATGGCGACGTGCAGGACGGCCCCTGGTATTTCGACCTGATCCAGCAGCGCCGCGACATCAGCAGGCTGCGTTCCCATTTATTGTTCGGCCAGGCCCAGTGCGGCCAGGCCGCCTGACAGCGACCGACAGGACACTTTCATGACCAGCTGCACGCCCGTGAAAACCACTTGCCCTTACTGCGGCGTCGGCTGCGGCGTGGAAGCGACACGCCTGCCGGACGGCGCCATCCGCATCGCCGGCGACGCCAGCCACCCGGCCAACCTGGGCCGCCTGTGCGTGAAAGGCTCGGCGCTGGGCGACACCCTGGACCTGGACAACCGTTTGCTGCAGCCGCAGGTACGCGTGGACGGCGTGCTGCGGCGCGCTTCCTGGGATGCCGCGCTGGACCAGGTCGCCGGCGGCTTGCGCGCCATCATCGCCGAGCACGGGCCGGACGCCGTGGCCTTGTACGTGTCGGGCCAGCTGCTGACGGAAGATTATTACGTCGCCAACAAATTCATGAAGGGCTATGTGGGCAGCGCGAACATCGACACCAATTCGCGCCTGTGCATGTCGTCGGCCGTGGCGGGACACAAGCGCGCGTTCGGCGAGGATATCGTGCCCGGCTGCTATGCAGACCTGGAACTGGCCGACATGATCGTGCTGGCGGGCTCGAACACGGCCTGGTGCCACCCGATTTTGTTCCAGCGCATCGCCCGCATCAAGGAAACCCGGCCGGAGATGAAACTGGTGGTGATCGACCCGCGCCGCACGGCTACCTGCGAGCTGGCCGACCTGCACCTGCCCGTGAAACCGGGCACGGACGTGTGGCTGTTCAACGGCTTGCTGTGCCACCTGGCGCGTGAAGGCGTGGTCGATGACGCTTTCGTCACGCTGCACAGCCGCGGCCTGGACGAGGCGCTGGCGGCGGCCCATGCGGATTGCGGCGACCCGCTGCAGGTGGCGCGCATCTGCAAGGTCGACCCGCACGCCCTGCTGGCGTTTTACCAGGCGTTTGCCGCCACGCGCAAGGTCGTCACGGCCTTTTCGCAGGGCGTGAACCAGTCGTCCAGCGGCACGGACAAGGTCAACAGCATCATCAACTGCCATCTGGCGACAGGGCGCATCGGCCAGCCCGGCATGGGGCCGTTTTCGCTCACGGGCCAGCCCAACGCCATGGGCGGGCGCGAAGCGGGCGGCCTGGCCAATATGCTGGCGGCGCACCTGGAGCTGGACAATCCGCTGCACCGCGATACCGTGCAAACGTTCTGGGACTCTCCCCGCATGGCGAACAAGCCGGGCCTGAAGGCCGTGGAACTGTTCCACGCGATCGAATCGGGCCAGGTCAAGGCCGTGTGGATCATCGCCACCAACCCGCTCGTCAGCATGCCGGACGCCGACCAGGTGCGCCGCGCGCTGGCCAGGTGCGAGCTGGTGGTGGTGTCGGACATCAGCGCGCAGTCGGACACCAACGCCCATGCCGACGTGCTGCTGCCCGCGCTGGGCTGGGGCGAGAAGGACGGCACGGTGACGAACTCGGAGCGGCGCATCTCGCGCCAGCGCGCCTTTTTGCCGGCGCCGGGCGAGGCGCGCGCCGACTGGGACGTGCTGTGCGACGTGGCGCGGCGCATGGGCTATGCCGGCTTTGATTTCACGTCGCCGCAAGCCATTTTTAGCGAGCATGCACGGCTGTCCACCTTCCGCAACGGAGCGGAAACGGCGCGCCTGTTCAGCCTGGCGGGACTGGACAGCCTTGATGCAGCGCAATACGACGCGCTGGCGCCGCAGCAGTGGCCGCAGGGCCAGGCGCGGCTGTTCGGCGACGGCCGCTTCGCCCATGCGGACGGGCGCGCCCGCTTCGTGCCGACGGCGCCGCGCGCGCCGCGCAACGCGCCCGATGAAGACTATCCGCTGATCCTGAACACGGGCCGGGTGCGCGACCAGTGGCATACGATGACGCGCACCGGCAAGGCGGCGAAACTGTCGGGCCACGTCGCCGAGGCCTTCATCGACCTTCACCCGCAGGATGCGCTGCTGTACAGCGTGCGCGAAGGCGAACTGGCGCGCGTCACCAGCGCCTGGGGCGCCATGGTGGCGCGCGTCGTGCATGGCGGCGGCATCGCGCGCGGCCAGGTCTTCGTGCCCATCCACTGGAGCGACGCGAATGCCTCCGACGCGCGCGTGGGCGCCGTCGTCAACCCGGCCGTCGATCCCGTCTCGGGCGAGCCGGAATTCAAGCACACGCCCGTGCGCATCGAGCAGTTCCGCGTGCACTGGCATGCGTTCGTGCTCAGCCGCACGCCGCTCAACCTTGACGGCGTGGCGCACTGGACGCGCGTGCAGGGCGAGCAGTTCTTGCGCTACGAGCTGGCGGGCCGCCAGCGCATCGAGGATCTCGGCGCCTGGGCGCGCGCGCTGCTGGGCGTGACGGATAGCGAGGCCGACTGGCTCGATTACGCCGACGCCAGCGCCGGCGTGTACCGCGCCGTGCACCTGGACGAAGGGCGCATCGCGCAGTGCGTGTACGTCTCGCCCCGTCCCGACCTGCCGTCGCGCAGCTGGCTGGCCAGCCTGTTTGCGCATGCGCAAATGGAGGCGCTTGATCGCGCCGGCGTGCTGCTGGGCCAGCCCATCGGCAAGGGCGTCGACGCGGGACCGACCGTGTGCTCATGCTTCGGGGTGGGGCGCAACACCATCTGCGCCGCCATCGTGGAACGCAAGCTGACGACGACGGCGCAGGTGACGGCCTGCGTCAAGGCGGGCGGCAATTGCGGCTCCTGCGTGCCCGAGATACGACAGTTGCTGCTTGAGGCGCGCAGCGCGGCCTGAAAATCTGTCCTTTCCGGCACGGCTTTGTTATATTGCCAGCTCTATAACAGAGAGGCAGTGTGATGACAGCAGGACAACACCCTACGGTCTGGCTGACGGGCTTGAGCGGCGCCGGCAAGACCAGCATTGCGCTTGCGCTGGCGCAAACGCTCAAGGCCCAGGGCCAGGCCGTGACGGTGCTCGACGGCGACCAGCTGCGCCATGGCCTGAACCGCGACCTCGGTTTCAGCCCCGAAGACCGGCATGAAAACATCCGCCGCACGGCCGAAGTGGCGCGCCTGATGAATGACGCCGGCTTGCTCGTCATCGCCGCCTTCATCTCGCCCAGCCGCGCCGACCGCGCCATGGCCGCCGCCATCATCGGCGCCGCGCATTTCATCGAAGTCCACGTCAGCACGCCGCTGGCCGTGTGCGAGGCGCGCGATCCCAAGGGCCTGTATGAAAAGGCGCGCGCGGGGCAGATTGCGCAATTCACCGGCGTTTCCGCGCCCTATGAAGCGCCGCTGGCGGCCGCGCTGGCCCTGGACGCGGGCATCCTGGCGCTGGACGAGTCGGTCGCGCGCATCTGCCGGCACCTGCGGCAGCGGCCGTGACGACCTGGCGCAAACGATTGCGCCGGCGCTTGCCCGCCAGCCTGAAGGCGCGCATGAGCTTGGTCGTCTTCCTGCTGGTGCTGGGCGCCGTGGCGCTGCTGGCGCTGGCCACCCTGGCCGTGGCCGAACGGGGCATGCGCGACGTCACGGGCCGGCAGCAGTACGTGTCCCTGGCCAGCGCCGCCGTCTTCATCGACGAGGAGCTCGACGCCAGGCGCAACGTGCTGCGCGCCATCGCCGACAGCCTGGCGCAGAGCGGGGCACATGACGGCGCCGGCCTGCAGCGCTTCCTGGCCGGGCAGACGGTGCTGGGCAAGGAGTTTTACTCGGCCGGCGTGGTCGGCGTCGACGGCGCGGTGCTGGCCAGCGTCAGTCCCTTCAAGCCGCAGGCGGGGCTGAACCTGAAAGGCCGCCCCTACTTCGAACAGACGCTGGCGACCCGGCGCTCGGTGATCTCCGCGCCGCTCAACGGCAGCATTTCCGGCATGCCCATCGTGGTGGTGACGCAGCCCGTGTTCGATGCGCAGGGCGCCATGCGCTATGTGCTGGCGGCCAGCGTGAACCTGCGCCAGCCCGACTTCCTGGGCCGCCTTGGCGCCCTCAAGCCCGGCGCGGGCGGCTACCTGTACATCATGACCAATGACGGCGTCATCGTCGAACACCCCGACAAGTCGCGCATCATGCAGCATATCGGGGCCCATGGCCCGCTCAGCGAGCCGACGCGGCGCGCCATGCAGGGCTTTGAAGGCTGGCAGACGGGCACCACCACGGGCGGCGTCGACGCCCTGTTCGCCTACCACCGCATCGCCTCGACGGGCTGGATACTGGCCTCCGTGTATCCCATGCGCGAGGCTTTCGCGCCGCTGCACGCCATCCGCAGCAAGATCCTGCTGGCCGCCGTGCTGCTGGCGGCGCTGGCGGGCCTGGCCGGATGGCGCGCGGTGCTGCGCCTGCTGCGCCCCCTGGCGCGCCTGCGCCACCATGTGCATGAGATCCGCCGCCAGCGCCTGGGCATCGAAGCCCTGCAGATCGAGCGGCGCGACGAAATCGGCGACTTGAGCCGCGATTTCTATTCGCTGGTGGCCGAGCGCGAGAGCGCCGAGGCGCAGACGCGCGACAGCGAGCGGCGCCTGAAGCTGCTGACGGACCACGTGCCCGTGGTGATCGTCTACATCGACCGCGAGCACCGCTACCAGTTCATCAACGCCACGTTTGAACGATGGTTCGGCGTCTCGGCCAGGGAGAGCCTGATGCATTCCATGCGCGAGGTGCTGGGCGAGGAAGCCTATCAGCTGCGCGAGCAGTACCTGCGGCGGGCATTCCGGGGCGAGGAGGTCGAGTACGAATTCACCGTCGATGCCGATGCCGCCGAGGCCGCCGGTGCCGGCGAGACGGGGGAGCGCACCTTCCACACCACCTACGTGCCCGACGTGGGCGAAAGCGGCACGGTGGAAGGCGTGTATGGCCTGATCCACGAAATCACCAAGGTCAAGGCGGTGCAGACGGCGCTGCGGTTTGCCGCCGCCACCGATATCCTGACGGGCATCGCCAACCGGCGCCGCTTCGACGAGCAGCTGGCACAGAGCATGCAGCGCACGCGCGCCACGCGCGCGCCGATGGCGCTGGCTTATCTCGATATCGACCGCTTCAAGGCCATCAACGACAGCCTGGGACACCAGGCGGGCGACGAGGTGCTCAAGGAGTTTGCCGCCCGCCTGGCCCGCAGCGTGCGCGCCAGCGACCTGGTGGCGCGCCTGGCAGGCGATGAATTCGTGATCATTTTCGAAGGCGTGAAGAGCGCTGCCGAAGTGCGCCATATCGGCGCCAAGATCATCGGCGCCATCCGCCAGCCGTTCGACCTGGCCGGCGGCGCGCTGCCGGTGACGGCCAGCATCGGCATCGCCATCTTCCGCGACGGGGCGCTGGCGCCGGCCCAGCTGCTGGACCTGGCCGACCAGGCCCTGTACGACGCCAAGGGACAGGGCCGCGACGGCGTGGCCCTGATCGAGGCAGGCGCGCCGGCGTAAGCGCCTACAGGGTGGCGGCCCAGTGGTCGAGCTGCTGCGTGGTGGCCGTCACGCCGCCGCAGACGATGACGAGCACATTGCGGTAGGGCGCCAGTGCCGGCGCCTTGCCGTAGACGGCGGCCAGGGCCGCGCCGCAGGCCGGCTCCACCACCAGCCGATGATCTTCGATAAACCGCCGGCAGGCGTCGACGGCGGCCAGGTCCGACACCACCACGCTGTGCAGCGGGCGCGTCTGGCTGATGGCGAACGCCTGCGCGCACACCTGGCGCGCGGCCAGCGACGTGGCGATGCTGCTCACGGCCGGCAGGGCCACGTGTTCGCGCGCGGCCACGGCGGCGGCCAGCGAGGCTGCTCCTTGCGTTTCCACGGCCACCAGGGCCACGTCATCCCAGCCGTTGCGCTGCAAGCCTTCGGCCACGCCGGCCAGCAGGCCGCCGCCGCCCACCGACAGCACGACGGCGTCCGGTTTCAGGCCCGCGCGGGCCACTTCATCGATCATGCCGGCATGGCCCTGCCACAGCAGCGGGTCGTCGAACGGGTGCAAAAAGGCGTCCTGCGGCGTAAGCATGGCTTGCGCCAGCGCGTTCGCCTCCTGCCAGGCGGCGCCGTGCACGATGACCTCGGCGCCTTCCTGCACGATCAGGGCCCTGGCCCGTTCGCTGGTCGTTTCCGGCACGACGACGACGACGGGGATGCCCAGCTGGCGTCCCGCATAGGCGACGGCGATGCCGGCATTGCCGCCGGAAGAGGAAATGAAGCGGCTGGCGCCGCGGCGCGCGTATTCTTCGCACGCGAGGCCGATGCCGCGGATCTTGAACGAGCCGGGCGGCTGCAAGGCTTCCAGCTTGAGCCAGATGGCGCGCTCGCTGAGCAGGCTCAGCGCGCGCGAGTTGAGCAGAGGGGTTTCGATGTGCAGGGCCATGCGTTTTCCTGGAAGACAGTCAGGCCAGCATCATAGCCGAAGCGCCCGCGCCGCAGCATCACCGTTGCCACACCCCGTCAATTCAGGGGCGCGCTCTTCAGCTGGTGCCTGCGCGCCACTTCCTTCAGCGCTTCGAGCAGGTCGTCGCGCAACTGGCGCGGCAGCTGGCCGAAGAATTCCTCGTCGTTCTGGTCGGCCATCTCGGCCAGCACGGGTACCAGCGCTTCGCCTTCCGTGGTCAGTTCGATCGAGTGCTGGCGGCGGTCGGCCAGCAGGATGGACTTGCTGACCATGCCCTTGCTTTCCAGGCGGTCGATCAGCTTCGACACGGCGCCCTTGCTCATGCCGGCCACTTGCGCCAGCACGGTGGGCGAGGTGCAGCCGAGGCGGAACATTTCGCGCAGTACTACCCATTCGGAGACCGTTACGCCGTTGGCTTCGGCTTTTTTCTGGAAGCTGTGGGAAACGTGGTTGGAGACGAAGCGCAGCCAGTAGCCGAGGTGCGCTTCGAGCTCGCTGACGCGCACGCTGTTGGGGTGGCTGACTTGCGGCGTGACGGCCGCTTCAAAATTATGGCTCATTTCTATTCCTTCACTGGGCGATGCAGCCGGCATGGTTAAGGCCTTCGCACTTGCGGTCGAGTGGTTTTGTTTAGGGACGCAGTTTGCTGATGGTACTTTTAACACTGATTTAACAGGAAAGCATTTGCAGCTTCGGTACTTTTCTCTATTTCCTTGCTCTGGATATACAAAAAACTAATATCAAGCAAATAATCGTATTGCTGGAGAGGAAGATTAAAAAAATAACGCATGTTGCATCAATGGTAACAGCATTTTTGCCGAATTGATAAATATTTCACGTCCATCGCTGCGTTCGCCCCCATTCGCGTCTTGCCCGCGCGACAGTCGCCACTCGCCCGTGCGCCGGCAGGCCAGCGATGGCCGTCCGTTTCCCCGTCGTCAGGCGGCCACCACCACCTTCACGCCCGCCTCGCGCAGTACCTGGGCAAAGCGCGGCGGGGCGGGCGCATCCGTGAACAGCATGTCGACCTGGGCCAGGTCGGCCAGGCGCACCAGGGCCTTGCGGCCGAACTTGTGCTGGTCGGCCACCAGCCACACTTCGCGCGACTGCTCGATGATGGCTTGCGCCACTTTGACTTCGCGCGCGTCGAAGTCGCGCAGGCTGCCGTCTTCGTCGATGCTGGAAATGCCGATGATGCCGATGTCGACCTTGAACTGGCGGATGAAGTCGATGGTGGCCTCGCCGACGATGCCGCGGTCGCGCCCGCGCACCACGCCGCCGGCCACGATGACTTCGCAGGCGGCGTTGTCGGCCAGGATGGCGGCCACGTTCAGGTTGTTCGTCACCACGTGCAAGCCCGTGTGCCGGCCCAGCGCGCGCGCCACTTCCTCGGTCGTCGTGCCGATATTGATCAGCAGCGAACAGCCGTGCGGCACTTGCGCGGCGACGGCGGCGGCGATGCGCCGCTTGGCGTCGCTGTTGAACACTTGCCGCTGGCTGTAATCGATGTTTTCCACGGACGAGGGCAAGCCGACTCCGCCATGGTAGCGGGCCAGCAGGCGCGCCTCTTCCATCTGCTTGACGTCGCGGCGCACGGTCTGCGGCGTCACGTCCAGCTGCTGCGCCAGCTCTTCGACGGACATGGTGACCTTCTGGCGCACCACTTCAAGCAGGCGCCGCTGGCGGGGATTCAAAATCATGGGCTTGTCTCTTTAAAAATCACAAACGAACAAAAACGAACAAATAGTGATAAAAATATGTTGCTATCGATTCGCAATCTGGCGTATCTTATCCATATTGCATTCGAATGACATCTGTATTGATCTTAACGACAGTCGCCGGCGATGCCTAGTCTTTCCTGGGCGCCGGTTCCTGACAGCGATGGAGTCAAGATGGCGGCAGCACAGCAAGGTGTGGAGACAGCGATGGCATGCGACGTTCTCGTGGTCGGTGGCGGCATCAACGGCGCCGGCGTCGCGCGCGACGCGGCCGGGCGTGGCCTGTCCGTGGTGCTGTGCGAAAAGGACGACCTGGCCGCCCACACGTCGTCGGCCTCCACCAAGCTGATACACGGCGGCCTGCGCTACCTCGAATATTATGAATTCAGCCTCGTGCGCAAGGCGCTGATCGAGCGCGAAGTGCTGCTGCGCTCGGCGCCGCACATCATGTGGCCGCTGCGCTTCGTCATGCCGCACGCCAAAGGCCAGCGCCCGGCCTGGCTGATACGCGCCGGCCTGTTCCTCTACGACATGCTGGCCAGGCGCGAAATCCTGCCCGCCTCCAGCGGCATCGACCTGGCGCGCCACGCGGCCGGCAAACCATTAAAACCCCAGTTCAGGCGCGGCTTCGTGTATTCGGACGGCTGGGTCGATGATGCGCGCCTGGTGGTGCTCAATGCCATCGATGCGGCGGAGAAGGGCGCGGCCATCCTGACGCAGACGCGCTGCACGGCCCTGCGGCGCGAGGGCGCGGGTGCGGACGCTTGCTGGCTGGCCACCCTGCTGCAAGCCGACGGGCGGGAGTTGTCCGTGCGCGCGCGCAGCGTCGTCAATGCGGCCGGGCCGTGGACGGCCGAATTCCTGCAGCAGGCGGCGCCCGGCGGGCAGGGCCGGCATTTGCGCCTGATCAAGGGCAGCCACATCGTCGTCAAGCGATTGTTCGAGCATGATCACGCCTACATCTTCCAGCATCCGGACGGGCGCATCGTGTTTGCCATTCCGTATGAGCACGATTTCACCCTGATCGGCACCACCGACCTCGACTACCACGGCGACAGCGGCAAGGTGGAAATCGACGACGAGGAAATTCGTTACTTGTGCGAGCTTTCCAGTTACTATTTCAGCAAGCCCGTCGATCCGGCCGACGTGGTGTGGACGTATGCGGGCGTGCGCCCGCTGGTGGAAGACGCGGCGGCCGACGCCAAGGCCGTCACGCGCGATTACCGCTTCGAACTGGACCGGGAAGGCGCGCCGCTGCTGAGCATTTTCGGCGGCAAGATCACCACCTTCCGCAAGCTGGCCGAGGAAGCGCTCGATGTGCTCGCACCCTTATTGGCGCCGGTGCCAGGCAATGCGCGGCCGGCCTGGACGGCCAACGCCTGCCTGCCCGGCGGCGACGTGTCCGGCAGCACGCCGCAGAACCGGTCCGTGCGCGAGTTCGGCCAGTTCGTGCAGGGCCTGCAGCGCGACTATGCATGGCTGCCGGCCGCGCTGGTGGCGCGCTATGCGCGCGCCTACGGCACGCGCATCCATGTGCTGCTGGCCGGGCGGGCGGACGTGGCGGCCATGGGCGAGGAAATCGCCGCCGGCCTGTACGCGGCGGAAGTGGACTATTTGCGGCGCCACGAATGGGCCGTCAGCGCGGCCGACATCCTGTGGCGGCGCTCCAAGCTGGGCCTGCACCTGCCGCGCGAGACGGCGGACAGGCTCGATGCCTGGCTGTTGCAGCATCCTGTATTGCCGTAGAAAAGACTGTGCAGGCGACCGCACCCCGCAGAGGGCGCGGCGAAGAATAAGAACACATCACTGGAGGAGAAGCGCGTGCAACTGGTACTGGACAAGATCAGCAGGAAGCAGGGGGCTGACGACTATTTATATCCGATGTCGCTGGCCCTCGTGCCGGGCGCCATCAACGTCTTGCTGGGCACCACGCGTGCCGGCAAGACCACCCTGATGCGCGTGATGGCGGGCCTGGACAAGCCCAGCGCGGGCACGGTCACGGCCGACGGCGTCGACGTGACGGGCGTGCCTGTCAGCAAACGCAACCTGGCCATGGTGTACCAGCAATTCATCAATTACCCGGCCTTCACCGTCTACGACAATATCGCCTCGCCCTTGCGCTTGCGCAAGGTGCCCGAGGAACAGATACGGACGAAAGTGCAGGCGCTGGCCGAGCGCCTGCATATCACGCCCTACCTGCAGCGCACGCCCGGAGAGTTGTCGGGCGGCCAGCAGCAGCGCACGGCGCTGGGGCGCGCGCTGATCAAGGATGCGTCCTTGCTGCTGCTCGACGAGCCATTGGTGAACCTCGACTACAAACTGCGCGAGGAATTGCGCCGCGAATTGACGGAACTGTTTTCCAGCGGCAGCACGACGGTCGTGTACGCCACCACGGAACCGCTGGAAGCGCTACAGCTGGGCGGCCACGTGGCCGTGCTGCACGAAGGGCGATTGCTGCAGCAGGGGCCGACCCTGGACGTCTTCAACGCGCCCAATTCCATCGCCGTGGCGCGCACCTTCAGCGACCCGCCGATCAACCTGATTCCCGCCCGCGTCGATGCGCACGGCGTGGCGCAGGCGGCCGACGGCCTGGCCATCCACCTGAGCGGCGCGCAGCGCGCCCGCCTCGGTGAGCGGCGCGACGTGATCCTCGGCGTGCGCGCGCACAGCCTGCACCTGTCGCCCCGCTCCGATGGCGACGTGCCCATCGCAGCGACGGTGGACCTGGCCGAAATCAGCGGCTCGGAAACCTATGTGCATGCGCGCCGCGGCGAGCTGGCCCTGGTGGCGCAGCTCGGCGGCGTGCACGACCTGGAGATCGGCAGCGCCTGCACCGTGTATTGCCAGCCGCATGCCTTGCTGATCTTCGCCGACGATGGCGGCCTGCTGTTCGCTCCTGCGCAGGGAGGAGTCTGACATGGCGCGCATCGAACTGGCGGACCTGGCCCACGCCTACAAACCGAATCCCACGGCGCCAAGCGACTATGCGCTGCGGCCCATGAGCATGGAGTGGCGCGACGGCGGCGCCTACGCCTTGCTGGGACCGTCCGGCTGCGGCAAGACGACCTTGCTCAATATCATCTCCGGCCTCGTGAAACCGTCGCATGGCAAGGTGCTGTTCGACGGCAAGGATGTCACGCAGCTGCCGACCGAGGCGCGCAATATCGCGCAAGTGTTCCAGTTTCCCGTCATTTACGACACCATGACCGTGCACGACAACCTGGCGTTTCCGCTGCGTAATCGCGGCTGGAAAGAGAGCGAGGTGAAAAAGCGCGTGCAGCAGGTGGCGCAGATGCTGGAGCTGACGGACGACCTGAAGCTGCGCGCCAGCGGCTTGTCCGTGGACGCCAAGCAAAAGATTTCGCTGGGGCGGGGGCTCGTGCGCCCCGACGTGGCGGCCGTGCTGTTCGACGAACCGCTGACGGTGATCGATCCGCATTTGAAATGGCTGCTGCGCAGGAAACTCAAGGAAATTCATCACGAACTGAAGTTGTCCTTGATCTATGTCACGCACGACCAGGTGGAAGCCTTGACCTTTGCCGACCAGGTGGTCGTCATGACCCAGGGCGAAGTGGTGCAGACGGGCAGCGCGCAAGCGCTGTTCGAGGAACCCGAGCACACGTTTGTCGGCTATTTCATCGGCAACCCGGGCATGAACTTGCTCGATTGCAGCCTGGACGACGGCGGCGTGCGCGTGGCGGGACAGCCGCTGGCCGCGTCCGCCGCCGCCCGCGCGGCCCTGGCTGGCGCGCAAGGGAAAATCACGCTGGGCGTGCGGCCCGAATTCGTCGCATGCCTGCCGGCGGGCGAGGGCGGCGCGGGCAGCGATCACTGCCTGGACGCCATAGTGACGGCCGTGCGCAACATGGGCACGCATTACCTGGCGGAATTCCAGCTGGGCGGCGCGACGGTGGCGGCCAAGCTGCGCGCCATCGATGCGGTGGTGGGCGATGCTGTGCGGCTGCGTTTTCCGCCGCAACGCACCTTGTTCTATGTCAACGATAAGCGGGTGGCCTGATGATACATAACGGTAAAACCGATAACAACCGCCGCGCCTGGCTGCTGATCCTGCCCGTGTTGCTGTGCGTGGCCTTTTCCGCCATCCTGCCGCTGATGACGGTGGTCAATTATTCCGTGCAGGATATTCTGAGTCCCACGCAAAAGGTGTTCGTCGGCACCGAGTGGTTCCGCATGGTCATGCTCGACGGCGACCTGCACAGCGCCTTGCTGCGCCAACTGCTGTTTTCCGGCTCCGTGCTGGCGATCCAGATTCCGCTCGGCATCCTGATCGCCCTGTGCATGCCGGCCGATGGCTGGAAGGCCTCGCTGGCGCTGGTGCTGATCGCGCTGCCCTTGCTCATTCCCTGGAACGTGGTGGGCACCATCTGGCAAATCTTCGGCCGCGGCGACATCGGCCTGATGGGCTATACCCTGAACCAGCTGGGATTTGACTACAATTACAACGGCAATTCGCTCGACGCCTGGCTGACCGTGATGGTGATGGATGTCTGGCACTGGACGCCATTGGTCGTGCTGCTGTGCTATGCGGGCTTGCGCGCCATTCCCGACGCGTATTACCAGGCGGCGCGCATCGACGGCGCCTCGCGCCTGGCCGTGTTCCGCTACATCCAGCTGCCGAAACTGCGCAATGTGCTGATGATCGCCGTCCTGCTGCGCTTCATGGACAGTTTCATGATCTACACGGAACCGTTCGTGCTGACGGGCGGCGGGCCGGGCAATGCCACCACCTTTTTGTCGCAATACCTGACGCAAAAGGCCGTGGGCCAGTTCGACCTGGGGCCGGCTTCGGCCTTCTCGCTGATCTATTTCCTCATCATCCTGCTGTTCTGCTTTGTGCTGTACACGTGGATGCAGCGCGTCGGCACGGGAGACCAGAAATGATGCACAAGAAAATGAGCAGCACCATCCTCGTGGTCTTCTTGCTGGGCTCGCTGTTGCCCATCTACTGGATGCTCAATATGTCGCTCAAGACCAACGAGGAAATCGTCGGCGTCTTGAGCCTGTGGCCCCAGCAATGGACGTTCGCCAACTACCACACGATTTTTACCGACCGTTCCTGGTACAGCGGCTACATCAATTCCATGATTTACGTGGCCTTGAACATGGTCATGTCTGTCACCGTCGCCTTGCCGGCCGCGTATGCGTTTTCCCGCTATAACTTTGTCGGCGATAAACATTTGTTCTTCTGGTTGTTGACCAACCGCATGACGCCGCCCGCCGTCTTCCTCGTGCCGTTCTTCCAGCTGTATTCGACGGTGGGCCTGATGGATACGCATCTGGCCGTGGCGCTGGCGCACATGGTGTTCAACGTGCCGCTGGCCGTGTGGATACTGGAGGGTTTCATGTCCGGCGTGCCCAAGGAAATCGACGAGACGGCGTATATCGACGGCTACAGCTTCCCGCGCTTCTTCCTCCGTATCTTCTTGCCGATGATCAAGTCGGGCGTCGGTGTTACGGCGTTCTTCTGCTTCATGTTCAGCTGGGTGGAACTGCTGCTGGCGCGCACCTTGACGTCCGTCAATGCCAAGCCGATTGCCGCCACCATGACGCGCACCGTCTCGGCGGCCGGCATGGACTGGGGCGTGCTGGCCGCTGCCGGCGTGCTGACCATCGTGCCCGGCGCGCTGGTGATCTGGTTCGTGCGCCATTACATAGCCAAGGGTTTCGCGATGGGGAGGGTGTGACATGGAAAACAATAGCGATAGCACAGCCAGCCTGTTCGGCTGGATGGCGTGGACGCCGGAAGTGGCCATCTTCTTCATCTGCATCGGCTTGATGCTGGCCGGCATGACGGTGTGGCAAATCCGTTCGCCCAGCATCGAACGCAAGGGTTTTTTGCCCATGCCGACGACGCGCGGCGACCGCCTGTTCATTGGCTTGCTCACGGCGGCCTACGTGAATCTGGCCTGGGCGGGATTCACGGAAATGCAGCAGGCGATAGGTGCTGCCATCAGTTTTGTAATGTTATTAGTGGTAATGCGTTGGGGATGACCGGCTTGCCGGTGTTGATGGAGGCCGGACCGTCAGCAGGCGGCCGGCAATAAAATAAAAGGAGATTCACGATGAAATTGAAGTTCACGGTCTTCGCGGCTGCGGCCATGCTCGTGTCGAACGCGGCCCTGGCCGACGCCAAGCAGGCGCAAACCTGGATCGACAAGGAATTCCAGCCATCCAGCCTGAGCAAGCAGCAACAGCTTGCCGAAATGAAATGGTTCATCGATGCGGCGGCCAAGCTGAAAGCCAAGGGCATCAAGGAAATTTCCGTGGTCTCGGAAACCATCGACACCCACGTCTACGAATCGAAGACCCTGGCCAAGGCCTTCGAGGAAATCACGGGCATCAAGGTGCGCCACGACATCATCCAGGAAGGCGATGTGGTGGAAAAGCTGCAGACGTCCATGCAGTCGGGCAAGAGCATCTATGACGGCTGGATTTCCGATTCCGACCTGATCGGCACGCACTACCGCTATGGCGCCGTGGAACCGCTGTCCGACTACATGGCCGCCAAGGGCAAGGAATTCACGAATCCCGGTCTCGATCTGAAGGATTTCATCGGCATCAGCTTTACCACGGCGCCGGACGGCAAGGTGTATCAATTGCCCGACCAGCAATTTGCCAACCTGTACTGGTTCCGCGCCGACTGGTTTGCGCGCAAGGATTTGCAAGCCAAGTTCAAGGCCAAGTATGGCTACGAACTGGGCGTGCCGCAAAACTGGTCCGCGTATGAAGACATCGCCGATTTCTTCACGAATGACGTGAAGGAACTGGACGGCAAGAAAGTCTACGGCCACATGGATTACGGCAAGAAAGATCCGTCGCTGGGCTGGCGTTTTACCGATGCGTGGCTGTCGATGGCTGGCGCGGCCGACAAGGGCATTCCGAACGGCATGCCCGTCGACGAGTGGGGCATCAAGGTGGCGGCCGACAAGTGCACGCCCGTGGGCGCGTCGATGTCGCGCGGCGGCGCCACCAACTCGCCGGCGGCCGTATTTGCGCTGACGAAATATATCGACTGGATGAAGAAATACGCGCCGCCGCAGGCGAACGGCATGAATTTCTCGGAATCGGGCCCCGTGCCGGCGCAGGGCGAAATCGCCCAGCAAATCTTCTGGTACACGGCATTTACGGCCGGCATGACGAAACCGGGCTTGCCAGTGGTCAACAAGGACGGCACGCCGAAATGGCGCATGGCGCCGTCGCCGCACGGCCCGTACTGGAAAGAGGGCATGCAGAACGGCTACCAGGACGTCGGTTCCTGGTTCCTGTTCAAGTCCACGCCGGACGACCGCAAGGCGGCAGCCTGGCTGTACGCGCAGTTCGTTACCTCGAAAACCGTGTCACTGAAGAAATCCATCGTCGGCCTGACCTTCATCCGCGATTCCGACATCCGCCACGATTACTTCACGAAACACGCGAACGAATACGGCGGCTTGATCGAGTTCTACCGCAGCCCCGCCCGCGTGGCGTGGACGCCGACGGGCAACAACGTGCCCGACTATCCGAAGCTGGCCCAGCTGTGGTGGAAGAACGTGGCCACGGCCATCACGGCGGAAAAAACGCCGCAGGCCGCCATGGATAACCTGGCCGAGGAAATGGACCAGGTCATGGCGCGCCTGCAGCGGGCCGGCATGAAGGCGTGCGCGCCCAAGCTCAATGCCAAGGGCGACCCGAACCAGTATCTGTCGGACCAGCACGCCCCATGGAAAAAGCTGGCGAATGAAAAGCCGAAGGGTGAAACGATTGCCTACGATAAATTATTGCAGGCTTGGAAAGAAGGCAAGGTAAAGTAGTCGTGTAGACTTCTGCCGCCGCTTTCCCGGGGCACGGGCGCTTGTCCGTGCCCTTTTTTCACTGTATAGCCGTAGTAGCGACCATGACCAAATACATACTTGCTTTAGACCAGGGCACCACCAGTTCGCGCGCCATCCTGTTCGACCATGCGGGCCGGCCGCACGCCAGCGCGCAGCGCGAATTTCGCCAGATCTTCCCCCAGCCGGGCTGGGTCGAACATGACGCGGGCGACATCTGGGCTTCGCAGGAAGGCGTGCTGCACCAGGTGCTGCGCGACAGCGGCGTGACGGCCTCCGACGTGGCCGCCATCGGCGTGACCAACCAGCGCGAAACGACGGTGCTGTGGGACCGCGCCACGGGCGTGCCCGTCGCCAACGCCATCGTCTGGCAAGACCGCCGCAATGCCGCGTTCTGCGAACAGCTGGTCGAGCAGGGCAAGGCGGACTTGATCCAGCGCAAGACCGGTCTCGTGCTGGACGCCTATTTTTCCGCCACCAAACTCAAATGGCTGCTCGACAACGTGCCCGGCGCCCGCGCCCGCGCCGAGCGGGGGGAGCTGGCCTTCGGCACCGTCGACAGCTGGCTGATCTACAAGATGAGCGGCGCCCACTTGACGGACACGAGCAACGCGGCGCGCACCATGCTGTTCAACATTCATACTTTGCAGTGGGACACGGATTTGCTGGCGCTGCTGGACATTCCCGCCTCGCTGCTGCCCGACGTCGTGCCATCGAGCGGCGTGGCCGCGCACACCTGCGTTGACCTGCTGGGCGTGGCCGTGCCCATCGCCGGCATCGCGGGCGACCAGCAGGCCGCCACCTTCGGCCAGGCCTGCCTGAAACCGGGCATGGCGAAGAATACCTACGGCACGGGCTGCTTCATGCTGATGAACGTGGGCAAGCGCCCCTTGCCATCGAAAAACCGGCTGTTGACGACGGTGGGCTGGAGCCTGGGGCCGGGTACAGATCAAACCGATTATCTGCTCGAAGGCAGCGCCTTCATCGCGGGCGCGGCCGTGCAATGGATGCGCGACGGCATCGGCATCATCCGCGACTCGTCCGAAGTGGAAGCGCTGGCCACCAGCGTGCCCGATTCGGGCGGCCTGGTTTTCGTGCCCGCGTTCGCCGGTCTCGGCGCGCCGTACTGGGACCCCTATGCGCGCGGCACCCTGATCGGCATCACGCGCGGCACGGGCAAGGCGCACATCGCGCGCGCGGCGCTGGAAGGCGTGGCCTACCAGAACGTCGACGTGCTGTCGGCCATGCAGGACGACGCGGGCATTGCCTTGAGTGAATTGCGCGTGGACGGCGGCGCGGCCCGCAACGACATGCTGATGCAGTTCCAGGCCGACATCCTCAATGTGCCCGTGGTGCGCCCCGTGGTGACGGAAACAACAGCCCTGGGCGCCGCCTATCTGGCGGGCCTGGCCGTCGGTTTCTGGACGTCGCAGGAAGAAATCTCCGCCCAGTGGCAGGTGGGACGCCGATTCGAGCCGAAGATGGCGGCCGACGAACGGCTGACGCGCTTGCATAAATGGCAGCGGGCCGTGGAACGCTCGCGCGACTGGAGCGAGTAAGAACATCTGACCAAACCTACTGCGCGTCGCGCTTTGCGGCCTGCGATGCTCACCACCTCGCACCTCGGCGGCCCCGTGCTAAGCACGGTTGCGCTTCTTAGCCACAAATCACTGCCGCTCGCTACGGTTTTGTCAGACGTTACAAGAACCGGGATCAATGGCGCATGAAATACACGGCATAGCCGACGGTTTCGCGCGGCACGGAATACAGGTCGCGCCACTCGACATACGGCGCGTGCACCTGGCCGCTGACGGCGATGCCGCTGCGCTCCAGCGCCAGCCGGAAGCGGGGCACGTGAAAATATTGTGTGGCAAGCATGGCCGTCTTCCAGCCGTGCGCGCGCATGAGAAGCGCCGCGTTGCGGGCCGTGGCGTCCGTGGTCCAGCCTTGATTATCCTCAAGGATGGCGCCGGCGGGCACGCCGCGCTTGAGCAGGTAGCGGGCCATAGCGGCGGCCTCGTCAAAACCCTCCTTGCCCGTGGCCCCGCTGACGAGGATGCGCGGCGCCCGGCCCGCCTGGAATTGCGTCAGCGCCGCGTCGAGCCGCGCCTGCAGGCGGGGGCTGGGCGTGCCGTCGGGCAGGATCGTGTTGCCGGGCACGACGATTACGTCGGCGGGCGCCAGCTTGTCGTTAAGGCCCTCCAGTACCAGGGCGGTGGTGGCCAGCGAGAACGTGGCAAGGCTGGCCAAGCCCAAGAGCGTAAGTTTTCGCATCATTCGCAATGCCGTGACGTTTTTCCTGGGGCGGAATGGCGATGGCCCTTGCGCAAGCGGACTGCCGCATAAGTCAGCAGTGGCTGGAGTAGCCAGCGAACCAGCCGTTTCAATGTTGGGCGTGTGGCAATGAAGTTGGCGAAGGGAGGGCTGGTGCGGTAATAGCACGCCACAAACCAGCGTCCGCCAATAGATTGCAGCAGATGCCGGTCACGCCAATGCCGCAATACATTGATTTCGCTTGCAAAAGGTGTTCCGAATGCCGCCGTGGCGATGAAGCATGCCGAAGAATTGATCGAGGCGAGATTATTCTGGATGTCGATATTGCGCGGCGCGAGTTGGGCGGCTTTTTCCAGAAAAGCCCGTGCCTCGTCTTTTTTCTTGTGTCCTTCCCATAAAATCAGCCCCTTCAGATTGAGAGCGATCGGGTTTTCGGGAAATAGCTCCAGCGAACGGTCGATATATTGCAGTGCCAGATCCATATCGGCCGATTGCGGCACTTTAAAACCTATGTTTGTACCGTAGATTTTCTTATTCTCGCGCAGCAATCGCATCATTTGCTTCGCTTGATAGTGATACTGGTCGGATTCGGCCTTGTCGGCAGCCAGCTTTGCCTCGTTGGCACGTCGCGCAGCCTGTGTATTGTTGACTTGGCTTAATCCATCGCGCGCTTTTATTTCCAGATCCAGCAAGCCTGCATGGTACGGATCAAGCAGCAGCCCCTGCTCAACGTACTGCATGGCTTTGCCATAGATTCCTTTTGCAATCGAGCGCTCCGCCATGACGCACAAGGTTTGTGGGGTGGGGCTGGATGCCGCCTCATGGCTGCGCTCATGTGAATTGTGACAATAGGGACAGGTAAATGTGGATGCCTGGTCTTCTACGTCCAGGTTCGCGCCACATTGTGTGCATTCAAATACAGCTAAAGCCATCTCGGTCGTGTTCCGTTAGCGTGGAAAAGGACACAGCCTTTTTAAGCTGTGTAATTGTAAAACTCTAACGTATCTGACGGCCGGTGTCAGGGAAAGATAATGGGATGGCTGAAAATATTTTCAAGCATCCGGTACTTGCCATTAAGGTGTAATTGAAATTGTTCTTGCGCGCTGGTTCGACAGATAAATATTGTCCTTGTCCAGCGGCTTGCCTTCGCGCACGGCATCGAGCCAGTCCTGCGTGCTGGCGACGGCGGCGAAATTCGAGTGGAACACGGTGCAAAAGACGCGGTGGATTTCCTCGGCGCTGGCCGTGCCGCCCGCATTGGCGTAGGGCAGGGCGCCGCTGGCGTCGTGCAGGAACTCGACCTGCAAACCGTCGTGCGCGGCCTGGTAGATGGTGGTGGCGTCGAAGTTGTGCGTCATGTAGCCGGTTACCGCCAGGGTGTCGATGCCGTGGCGCTCCAGCCAGGCGCGCAAGTCCGTGCCTGCAAACGCGCTGGCCTGCGTGACGGCCAGCCTGGGCCAGGCGCACAGCATCGACGCGCTGGCCGAGCGGGCCGCCATGAGCCGGCGCAATTTCACGCGCCACTTCCGCCAGGCGACGGGCACGTCGTTCAAGCAATGGCTGCTGAACCAGCGCCTTGCGCATGCGCAAAGCCTGCTGGAAAAAAGCGCGGCCTCGATCGATGTCGTGGCGCAAGAAGCCGGCTTCGGCACGGCCCTGTCGCTGCGCCAGCATTTCCGGGCCAGCTTGCAGACGTCGCCGTCGGCGTACCGCAAGCTGTTCCGCGAGAAACAGGCGTGCGCGGCGCGCTGAAATCAAGGCGCATGGCCTGCCGCCGCTGCCACTTCCGCCGCGTCGAGCAGCCGGTAACTGCTGGCCCGTTCCGCCGAGTCGAGGGTAATCATCGTCAGCGGCGGCCCGCCAAACTGGCGGAAGCGTGATTTTGTCGCCGCGTAGGCGGGCACCAGGGTGATGAGATTGCGTACCAGCAATCCAACATGCCGCGCCGCATGCTCGATGACGACGATGCGCGCCGTTGGCGCACCCTGCGGGCCGAGCGCGATCAGCGGCAGCGGGCGTCCCTGCCAGGTGCAGCTGCCGCCGGGCGCGGCCATGCCGTCGGAAGCGGGCGCCTGCATGTCGGCAGGCAGGGGCAGAATGGTGACGATGGCGCTCATCGGCAAGGCCAGTTCCTCGCCCGCATCGCAGATGATGTAGGCGTCGCCGCTGCGCTCGTCGTGCGCCGGCGCCTGGTCGCCCGTTGCCTGCGACGCCTGCGGGCACAGGGCCAGCAAGGCCGCGTCGTCGAGCACCAGTTGCGGCGGGCCGGATGCCGCCGTGATCGTGGCCGCCACCAGCGCGTGAGCGCATGGCCCGTCGCTTCCGTGCAGGATGCGGCTGCTATCGGTATCGCGCACGGCCAGCGTCTTGTCGACGCGCAGCCCCAGGCAAAGGCCGTCGCGTTCCAGCACGGCCAGCAGGGGCGGCGGCGCGGACGGTGCCGGCAAGGCGCCGTCGAGCACGGCGCCGTTGAGCACATAGACTTGCCGTCCGCGCCAGCGCGCCACCCCGGCCAGTTGTCCATTCCAGCCGAATGCCGTGTCCAGCGGCGGGCACGGCAGGACCTCGGCGACCAGCGTCGCGGGCAGTGCCAGCACGCGCCCCGCCAGTTCGAACAGCGCCAGCGGCACGCTGCCGCCCGCTTGCGCATCGCGCGGGCGCGCATCGAGTCCCGTTTGCATGCCCGCCGTCCGGCTCCAGGCTTGCGCCCGCAGCATCAGGCGCTGCGGTTCCAGCAGGTTCAGCAGCTCATCGCCGCCGGCGTGACGCGCGACGTGACGGAAGAAACGGTCAGGCGCGTCGTCGTGGCACACTTGCTCGATATGGTCAGGATGGATTTTCCGTACGCTGCAGATGGCGTCGACCGCCAGGCCGGCCAGGCGGCCTTCCGCCGCCAGCAGCAGCACGTAGGCACAGGGGGCATCGGCCGGCATGTCGAGCCAGCCGCGCAAGTCGATCAGGGGTATCACCTGGCCCAGGTGCGAAAACACGCCTGCCAGGGCGCCTGTGGCGCCCGGCATGGGCAGCACGCCGGCCGGTAGCGGCAGCGCCTGGCGCACATGCAATGACGCGATGCCCACCTGCAGCAGGCCGATGCGCACCTGCACGTAGTCCTGCGCCGCCGGTGCCGGGGCAGACATGCTCAGTGCCCCGCGGCGGCGGTTGCCTGCAGGTCCGTCAGCAGTTGCGCCACATGCCTGCTGGAGTCGACCTGGGCGGCCGTGGCCTGGTCGATCTGGCCTATCGATTGTGTTGTGTTATGCACGGAGTCGCGGATCTGTTCGAAGGACAGGCGCACCTGTTCCGACAGGGTGCCGCTTTGATCGACGCGGCCGATGGTGGCGTCGATCAGGCGCGCGATGTTGCGCGCCGCATCGCCGGATTTTTCGGCCAGTTTGCGCACTTCATCGGCCACGATGGCGAAACCACGGCCATGTTCGCCGGCGCGGGCCGCCTCGACGGCCGCATTGAAGGCCAGCAGGTTGGTCTGGATCGCAATATCGCTGATGGTGCTGACGATTTCCTGCACGTCCTGCGACGATTTCTGGATCTCCAGGATGGAGTCGATCGATTGACCGAGCAGTACGCGCCCCTGCCGGGCATGCTGTTCCGTTTGCTGTGCGATGGTGTTCGCATGCGCGGCACCCTGGCCGATGCTGTCGATGGCGCGGGCCAGCTCCTGCATGACGTCGCCGATGCCGGCGACGCGGCTGCTGACGGTCTGTTCGCGCTCGACCTGCTGCGTGATGTCCATGGCAAATTTGACGACCTTGAAGGCGCGGCCGTTGGTGTCGAGTATGGGATTGTAGGTGGCTTGCAGCCAGATGGCGGCGCCATGCTTGGCGAGGCGGTGGAAACGGGCGCTCTTGAACTTTCCTTCGCCCAGGTCGGCCCAGAAGTTGCGGTAGTCTTCGCTCTGCACCAGGGCGTCGTCGCAAAACATGCTGTGGTGCTGGCCCTGCACTTCTTCCAGCGTGTAGCCGACGGCACGCAGGAAATTGCTGTTGGCCGTCAGGATAGTGCCCCGCATGTCGAATTCGATCACCGCCTGCGAACGGGCGATGGCATCGATCTTGCCGGCCGTTTCGGAGCTGAGGCGCTTGGCAGCCGTGATGTCGGTGGCAAACTTGATCACCTTCAGCGGCCGGCCATCGACATCCAGGATGGGGTTGTACGACGCCTGTATCCACACTTCGCGGCCCAGTTTGTCCAGCCTGCGGAATTCGCCGGACTGGAATTGTCCGCGCTCCAGGCTTTCCCATAATTGCCGGTAGCTGCTCGCCCGCACATCTTCCTCGGTGCAAAACATGCGGTGGTGCCGGCCGAGCAATTCCTGTTCCTGGTAGCCAAAGGTGCGCAGAAAGTTGTCATTGGCGCGCAGCACGCGGCCCTGCAAATCGAATTCGATCACGGCCTGTACCCGTTCGATAGCCTGGATCTTGCCGGAAAAGTCCTGGCGCGCGTGCATATTGGCCGTGATGTCGTCGATGAGCGCGATGACATGGTCGGGCTGTCCGCCATCGTGCGACAGCGGCACATAGCGGGCCTGTATCCACACTTCCCGTCCTTGCTTGTCCACGCGGCGAAATTCGCCCGCCTGCGACTGGCCCTCGGCCAGCAGGCTCCAGAATTGCCGTTCTTCCTGTTGCCGTTCGCGCGTGGCCATGCATAGCAACTGATGTGGCTGGCCCAGCAATTCGTCGCGCTGGTAGCCGAACAGGTCCAGCGCGAACGCGTTGGCGTCGCTCACGCAGCCGCGCAGGTCGAATTGCATCAGCCCTTGCAGCTTGCCCAGTGCTGCAAGCAGGCCCATGTCATCCATGCCTTGCCGTGCGATGCCAGCGTCCATGATCGGGTGGTTCATTGCATTCTCCAATGTTCTCGGACCGGCGCGCGCCGGCACAACTGTTCCTGGCGGTGTGTGCCACGTGTCCGTCAGACAGGCGAGCGATGTAGCTTGATGGCGGACGCAGGTTTGGCATCTGCGGAAACAAATAAATTAAATATGCCCAATTAAACAAATATTCAATGGATTAGTCAAATGGTATTTGAGATTTTCCAAGCAAGATACCCGATTTTCTTGTTTTTACAGAGCGGGGTGGGGGAAGATGTTTCTTTGTGGGTACAAGTGTGCCGGCAATATAAAAAATAAATATATCAAATATATCAAATAATTTGCGCTACCCTTGGCATGCCGGGTCGCGGCTGCCGTGCTGGAGCTTGGCGCTGACGCCGATTTGCCGCGCGATGAAGGCGGCCTGGTCAAATTCGTGGCGTTCCTGGAACGAGACGGTTTCCGCGCTCATCAGTTCGGCATACGTCTGCATCAGGGTCGAGGCGGCAACATGCTTGCCTTGCTCCAGATAGGTGTCGATGGCGGCCAGCAGCACGCGGTAGTCGGCATTGTCCTTGCTGCCGCCAAAGTTCAGCGACAACTGCCCGCAGGCGCGCCGGATGGGGTCGCGTTCCCCGTCCGGCACGCCTTGCGCGCGCAGCCATTGCAAAGCCTTCAATGGCGGGCCGCCAAACGACGGTGGAGAGATGATGGCCTGGATGGCCACCTTGACGGCGTCGTCGATTCTTCCTGCGCGCACATACTGGCCATGCAGCAGCACCAGCGCATCCGTGTATTCGGGCAGGATGGCCAGCGCCGCTTCCAGCAGGGCGACGGCGGCGTCCGGCTTGCGCTGCGCAATCAATTCCCTGGCCTCCAGATAGGCGGCGCGGGGCGAGGCGGGGTCGTCGGCCAGCGACGGCGTGGCGACGTACTCGTCTTCCGCTGTCGCGTAGGCTTGCAGAAACGCCGCCAGGCTGGAAAAGTGCGGCTGCAATCGCCACTCGTCGTGCCACGTTTCGACGACGATGGGTTCGGCCGCTTCGCGCCCGATGGGCCAGTACAGGCCGAACGTGTCGCCATTGCCCAGCGCGCCCTCGGCAAACGGGGTGAAGCCGAGGGGCGGGTAGGGTGTATCGTGCCGCCAATCCTGGTGTGTCGAGATCTGGGCGAGGTTTGCAGGTAGTTGCATGGGGGGGGGAGCGGAGAATAAAACGCCAGTGTAGACCAACGCGGCTGGCGCGTCCCCATGGCTTACCTGTGCGGCTCGTGTATGCGGAATTTTCTCACCACGCCCGCCTGGTCGAACATGACGGCCACTTCGCGCGTGCCTTTTTCACCCAGGAGGGGGATCAGCCGCGTCACGCCGGGCGTTTGCAGCTGGTTCTTGTAGACCCAGACTTCATAGCCGGGGTCGAAGCTGACGACGGTGGCGTTGCCCAGGGCCGCGTCGAGGTCGAGGCGGGTGGTCTTGCCCACCTTGATGTTCTGATAGATGGCGCCGTTGTCCGGCGCGCGGTTGACCTTGTATTCACTGGCGGTGCACATGGCCACGGCCAGGCCCGCGAGGCAGGAAGCTGCCAGTTTTATCAATGTGTTCATATGGACTCCCGGTGTGCATCACTGCTTCCAATCTCAGAGGGGACGGGCGTGATGTCAGGAGGGGAGTGTGCTTGCGAACCAGGTAATGTGCTACCAGATTATACAAAGTCTCATATTTCGATGCTGTTGGTACTGGTTGGCGGTGCTTTTAACGATTCTGCAACACGTCGGTCGAGAGCGCCAGGGTTTCCTTGATTTCTTCCATCACCACATAGCTTTTCGACTGGGCCGCGCCCGGCAGCTGCAGCAGCATGTCGCCGAGCAATTTGCGGTACTCGGCCATTTCATGGATGCGCGCCTTGATCAGGTAATCGAAGTCGCCCGACACCAGGTGGCATTCCTGCACTTCGGGAATTTGCAACACTTCACGCCGGAATTGCTCAAAGGCTGACGCGGATTTCTGATTCAGCGTAATCTCTACAAAGACGAGCAGCTTGGCGCCCAGCGCGGCCGGGTTCACCTTGGCGTGGTAGCCGGTAATGACGCCGTCGCGCTCCATGCGCTTGACACGCTCGATGCAGGGCGTAATCGACAGGCCCACCTGCTCGCCCAGGTCTTTCATCGAGATGCGGCCATCCTGCTGCAGGATGCGCAGGATGTGACGGTCCAGCTTATCCAGTCCGCGTGCCGATTCTTTAAGTATTCTCATGATTTATTGCTGAAATTCTCGATTTATACGTGAACAAATACTGGGTCATTCCCAATATCATAGCGGTAAATCTGGCAATAGCCTAAAAAATATAATGAGGAAACTATGCGTATCGTGATTCTGGGTAGCGGCGTCATCGGCGTCACCAGTGCTTACTATCTGGCCAAGGCAGGACATGAAGTGACCGTCATCGACCGCCAGCCCGGCCCGGCACTGGAAACCAGCTTCGCCAATGCGGGGCAAATCTCGCCCGGCTACGCTTCGCCATGGGCCGCGCCCGGCATTCCCCTGAAGGCCGTGAAGTGGATGATGCAGCGCCACGCGCCGCTGGCCATCTCGCTCGACGGCAGCGCCGCCCAGCTCAAATGGATGTGGCAGATGTTGCGTAATTGCACACCGGAAGCCTACGCCGTGAACAAGGAGCGCATGGTGCGCCTGGCCGAGTACAGCCGCGACTGCTTCAAGGTCTTGCGCGCCGAGGCGGGCATCGCCTATGAAGGCCGCCAGCAAGGCACGATGCAATTGTTCCGTACTGAAAAGCAATACAACGACGCTTCGAAGGATATCGAAGTGTTGAAGGACGCGGGCGTGCCGTATGAAGTGCTGCAGCGCGATGAACTGTCGCGCGCCGAACCGGCCCTGGAAGCCGTCAAGGACAAGCTGTTCGGCGGCCTGCGCCTGCCCAACGATGAAACGGGCGATTGCCAGCTGTTTACCACGCGCCTGTCCGAAATGGCCGTCGCGCTGGGCGTGAAATTCCGCTACGGCGTGGCCATCGATGCGCTGCTGACGCAGGGCGATGAAATTGCCGGCGTGCAATGCGGCGCGGAAATCGTGAAAGCCGATTCCTACGTCGTGGCGCTCGGTTCCTACTCGACGGGCTTCATGCAGCCGCTGCTCGACATCCCCGTGTATCCGCTGAAGGGCTATTCGATCACCGTGCCCATCGTCAACGCGGCCAAGGCGCCCGTCTCGACCATCCTCGACGAAACGTACAAGATCGCCGTGACGCGCTTCGACGACCGCATCCGCGTGGGCGGCATGGCGGAAATCGCCGGCTACAACCTGAACCTGAACCCGCGCCGCCGCGAAACGCTGGAAATGGTCGTCAACGACCTGTTCCCCGGCGGCGGCAACACGGCCGAAGCGACGTTCTGGACGGGCTTGCGCCCGATGACGCCGGACGGCACGCCCATCGTCGGCCGCACGCCGCTGCGCAACCTGTTCCTCAACACGGGCCACGGCACCCTGGGCTGGACCATGTCCTGCGGTTCGGCGCAATTGCTGGCCGACCTGATGTCGTCGAAACAGCCGGCCATCCTGGCCGAGGACCTGTCCGTCAGCCGCTACAGCGGCGCGCAGCGCGGCGGCAAGCTGCAATACGCGGGAGCCTGAGATGGCGGGAAGCATGCCTCCAAAGGAACGTAGCGGCGCCATCCTGACGGTGGACCTCGATGCCGTGCGCGCCAACTACCGCTTGCTGCGCGACAAGGCGCACCCGGCCGCCTGCTCGGCCGTCGTGAAGTCCGACGCGTATGGCCTGGGCGCCGCGCAAGTGGGCGCGGCCCTGTATGAAGAAGGGTGCCGCCATTTCTTCGTGGCCCACCTGGAAGAGGGCATCAGCCTGCGCCCGCACGTGGCGCCCGACGCGGCCATCTTCGTGCTGCACGGCCCGCCCGTCGACACGGAAGGCGAATTCACGGCCCACGGCCTGATCCCCGTGCTCAACAGCGAGCCGCAGGTGGCGGGCTGGCGCAGGCATGCCAGGGCGCTGGGCACCACCCTGGACGCCATCGTGCAGGTGGATACGGGCATGTCGCGCATGGGCCTGTCGCCGCAGGAAATCGACGCCTGGCTGCTGGATGCTCACTTTCTCGACGGCATCAAGGTGCGCTACCTCATGAGCCACCTGGCGTGCGCCGACGAGCGCGCCAACCCCATGAATGGCGAGCAGCTGGCCCGTTTCACCGCCATCCGCGCCCGCTTGCCGCAGTACCGCGCCAGCCTGGCCAATTCCTCGGGCATCTTCCTGTCGCCCGACTATCACTTCGACCTGGTGCGCCCGGGCGCGGCCCTGTACGGCATCGGGCCGCAGGGCGGCGAGCCGAATCCCCTGCGCTCCGTGGTCCGCCTGCAGGGCAAGGTCATGCAGACGCGCACGATTGCCGCCGGCGACCACGTGGGCTACAGCCGCCGCTACACGGCCAGCGAGCCGCGCCAGGTGGCCACTGTTTCCGTCGGTTACGCCGACGGCTGGCTGCGCAGCATGAGCAACCAGGGCCTGGCCATCGTCGACGGCGTGAAAGTGCCGCAGATCGGCGCCATTTCCATGGATTCCATCACCCTCGACGTGAGCGCCGTCGCCCGCGAGCGCATCGCGCCGGGCAGCCTGGTCGACCTGATCTGCGCCGAACACCCGGTCGACGCCGTGGCGGCCATGGCCAATACCATCGGCTATGAGGTGCTGACGAACCTGGGCGGACGCTACTACCGCGAGTACCGGGGCCTGGCACGTTAGCGCACCTGCCAAAACGCCCCTGGCGTTGTTGCCTTGCCTTGCCGTACATTCGTACTGTCTTCGGCAAGGCGCCTAGCCCTGAGCATTTTTTCAGGTGCGCTGGTTTCGCACGCTAAGCAGCGCGAAACCGATAATTGTGTGGCAAGATAGCCCCGGAGTGAACTTCACTCCAGGGCTATTTTTTTACCATCATCGGGGATTTCTATGAGTCAATATAACGTTGCTATCATCGTCGGCAGCCTGCGCAAGGATTCCTTCAACCGCAAGCTGGCCGACGCGCTCGTCAAGCTGGCGCCGCCCGAGTTTTCTTTTAAACATATCGAGATCGGCGACTTGCCGCTGTACAACCAGGATGACGATGGCGCGCAGGCCGAGCAGGTGCTGCGCCTCAAATCCGACATTTCTGCATCGCAAGCCTTGCTCTTCCTCACTCCCGAATACAACCGCTCGATTCCCGGCGTGCTGAAAAACGCCCTCGACCACGGTTCGCGCCCGTATGGCCAGAGCGTGTGGGGCGGCAAGCCGGGCGCCGTGCTCGGCGTGTCCGTGGGCGCCACGGGCACGGCGCTGGCGCAGCAGCATTTGCGCAATGTGCTGGCCTACCTGGACGTGCCGCTGCTGGGCCAGCCGGAAATGTTTATCCAGGCCAAGGACGGCCTGTTCGACGAGCACGGCGGCATCGGCCCGGCCAGCCTGGGCTTCTTCCAGGGCTGGATGCAGCGCTATGCGGACTGGGTGCGCAAGCACGCCGTGCACGCTTGATGCATATCAAGGCGGCAGCGCTCAGCGTTGCCGCTTGTTCACATTCTTTGACCAACGATGCCAGGATTTCAATATTGGCACGGCTGTCTCGGTATAATGCGCCCTTTCTGTAGCGCAATACTTTCCAATTTCCTGCCGACTCCATGTGGACTAAACCTGTTCCGCGCATGAACTTGCGCCGTTTGATCGTGCTCGTGGCCTTTGCCAGCGCCCTGGTTTCCCTGGCCAACACCTTTTATGCGAGCTACAGCGTGCAGCGCCAGCTGCTGATCGATACCACCCTGGAAGCGAACCACGCCTACGCGAGCAAGCTGGCCAGCACGGCCGAGGATTTCCTGCAGTCGGCGCGCCAGCAGCTGGCCTACAGCGCCGGCGGCCTGCCGTCGCGCATGGAGGACGAGCAGTGGCTGACGGACGAGGCGCAGCGCCTGCGCCTGCAGACGAACAGCTTCAACTCCGTGCTCATCGTCGACGCCCAGGGCAAGGTGCTGGGCGTGTCGCCGGAAACGCTGGCCCTCAAGCACCGCACGCTCGATTCGGCCGGCGCCGCGCAGGCGCTGCGCGAACGGCGTCCCCTGATCACGCAGCCGTACATGTCCTCGGCCGGCAACCTGGTGGTCTTCATTTCGCACCCCATCGTCGGCAAGGACGGCCGCTACCTGGGCTATGTGGGCGGCAGCATCTACCTGAAACAGAAAAACATCCTGTACACCATGCTGGGCCAGCATTATTACCGCGACGGCTCCTACCTGTACGTGGTCGACCAGAACCGGCGCCTGCTGTACCACCCGGACCCGGATCGCCTGGGCGACGTGGCGGGCAGCAACCAGGTCATCGACACCATCATCGCGCAGCGCGGCGCCGGCAACCAGCGCATGAGCAACAGCCTGGGCGTGGACATGCTGGCCGGCTATGCCGTCATGCCGTCGACGGGCTGGGGCATCGTGGCGCAGCGGCCGACGGCCATGACCCTGGCGCCGCTGCAACAGCTGATGGCCAATACCGTGTGGCATTCGCTGCCGATTGCCTTGCTCAGTCTGCCATTCATCTGGTGGCTGGCCAGCCTGATTTCGCGGCCCCTGGTGCAACTGGCCGAGGGCGCGCGGCGCATGGATGCGCCCGGCACAGCCGAGCGCATTGCCGCCATCCGCTCGTGGTACGTGGAAGCTGCGCAGATCAAGAAAGCCTTGCTGAAGGGCTTGGGGTTGTTGCAGAACAAGATCGGCAAGCTGAAGTTCGACGTGCAGACGGACCCGCTGACAGGCCTGTCGAACCGGCGCGGCATGGCGGCGGCGCTCGATGCCTGGCAGGCCCAGGCGCGGCCGTTTTCCGTCATCGCCATCGATATCGACCATTTCAAGCAAGTCAACGACCGCTGGGGCCACGCCGTCGGCGATGAAGTCATCCTGCGCCTGGCGCAGCTGATGCGCGCCTGCTCGCGCGATGCCGACGTGCTGTGCCGCAATGGCGGCGATGAATTCATCATGCTGCTGCCCGACGCCGACCTCGACGTGGCGCTGCAGGTGGCCGAACGCCTGCGCGCCAGGGTGGCCGCCGCCGAGATCCCCGGCGCCGGCCCCGTGACGGTATCGCTGGGCGTCGTGTCGTCGGAGCAGGCGGCGGGCAAGGCGGGCGGCGCCGATGCCGTGCTGCTGGCGGCCGACGCGGCCCTGTACGTGGCCAAGGAAAACGGCCGCAACCGCGTGGGCATCACGGAGCCGGCCTGAGGCGTTTTTACGCCGGAGCGGCTTGACCTTGCCATTCGGGAAACGTCAAACTGATCCTATGTTTTCTCCGATTTCTGAGTCTGTTATGTTTTGCCGGACAAGCCTAGAGTGGAGGCCTGGGTAAAACAGACGTCACACGTCGGGAAGGCAACACATGTTAGGGCTTACGGCATTGGAGCTGGCGCGCGTCCAGTTCGGCTTCACCATCTCATTCCACATCATTTTTCCTGCCATCACGATCGGCCTGGCCAGTTACCTGACGGTGCTGGAAGCGGCGTGGCTGCGCACGCAGGACGCCGTGTACCGCGACCTGTACCACTTCTGGTCGAAGATTTTCGCCGTCAACTTCGGCATGGGCGTCGTCTCCGGCCTCGTCATGGCTTACCAGTTCGGCACCAACTGGAGTTTCTTTTCCGATTACGCGGGCAGTATCACGGGGCCGCTGCTGGCCTATGAAGTGCTGACGGCCTTCTTCCTGGAAGCGGGCTTCCTCGGCGTAATGCTGTTCGGCTGGCACCGCGTGGGGCCCGGCCTGCACATGTTCGCCACGTCCATGGTGGCGCTGGGCACCCTGATCTCGGCCACCTGGATCATCGCCTCGAACAGCTGGATGCAGACGCCGCAGGGGCATGAAGTCGTCGACGGCAGGATCGTGCCCGTGGACTGGCTGGCCGTCATCTTCAATCCCTCGTTTCCCTACCGCCTGCTGCACATGAGCGTGGCCGCCTTCCTTGCCACGGCCTTGCTGGTGGTGGCGTCGGCCGCCTGGCATTTGCTGCGCGGCAACGACAATGCGGCCATCCGCAAGATGATGAGCATGGGCCTGTCCATGCTGCTGATCGTCGCGCCCATCCAGGCCGTGATCGGCGACCTGCATGGCTTGAACACGCTCGAGCACCAGCCGGCCAAGCTGGCCGCCATGGAAGGTCACTGGGAAAACAAGGGCGGCGAGGGCACGCCGCTGATCCTCTTCGGCTGGCCCGACATGGCGCGCGAGGCAACCCTGTACAAGGTGGAAATCCCCCGGTTGGGCGGCCTGATCCTCGCGCACGACTGGAATGGCACGATCCCCGCGCTGAAGGACTTCGCGCCGCGCGACCGGCCCCCTTCCGCCGTCGTCTTCTGGTCCTTCCGCATCATGGCTGGCCTGGGCATGCTGATGATCGCGCTGGGCATCTGGAGCGCGTGGCTGCGCCGGCGCGGCACGCTGTGGCGCTCGCGCCTGTTCCTGCGCTGCGCGCTGTGGATGGGACCCAGCGGCCTGCTGGCCATGCTGGCCGGCTGGTACACGACGGAAATCGGCCGCCAGCCGTGGACCGTCTACGGCCTGCTGCGCACGCAAGACGCCGTCTCGGCGCATGGCGCCACGCAGCTGGGCATCACCCTGGTGCTGTTCGTCGTCATCTATTTTGCCGTGTTCGGCACGGGCATCGGCTACCTGCTGCGGTTGATCCGCGTGGGGCCGCAGCCGCATGAGGGCGAGCGCGTCGAACAAGGCGGCCCCGGCCAGGAACGCACGCCCGCGCGGCCTATCTCGGCCGCGCATCTTGAAGCACCAGCACAAGGAGGAAATTCGCATGGGCATTGATCTGCCGCTACTGTGGGCCGTCATTATCCTGTTCAGCATCATGATGTACGTGGTGATGGATGGCTTTGACCTGGGCATCGGCATCCTGTACCCGTTTTTCAAGGACAAGAGCGAGCGCGACGTGATGATGAATACGGTG
Source organism: Janthinobacterium sp. GW458P (assembly GCF_002127585.1). Taxonomy (GTDB): domain Bacteria; phylum Pseudomonadota; class Gammaproteobacteria; order Burkholderiales; family Burkholderiaceae_D; genus Janthinobacterium. The sequence continues at coordinate 2,061 of NZ_NEGZ01000040.1, read as the reverse complement.
GCGCCCGTCTGGGACGGCAATGAAACCTGGCTGGTGCTGGGCGGCGCCGGCATGCTGGCCGCCTTTCCGCTTGCCTATTCCGTGGTGCTGAGCGCCTGCTATTTGCCGCTCAGCTTCATGCTGATGGGCCTGATCTTCCGCGGCGTGGCCTTCGAGTTCCGCTTCAAGGCGCGCGAACGCGAGCGCCACCTGTGGGACAAGGCCTTCATCGCCGGCTCGGTGGCGGCCGCCTTCTTCCAGGGCGTGACCCTGGGCGCCTACATCCAGGGCATGCCGATGGAAGGGCGCAGCTATGCGGGCGGCGCGCTGGACTGGCTCACGCCGTTCTCGCTGTTCGCGGGTGCGGGTCTGGTGGCGGCGTATGCCTTGCTGGGCAGTACCTGGCTGATCATGAAGACGCAGGGGGGCCTGCAGGCGCGCGCCGGGCGCCTCACGCGCGTGCTCGTGTGGCTGCTGCTGGGCGTGATTGCCGTCATCAGCATCTGGACGCCGCTGGTCGATCCGGCCATCGCCGCGCGCTGGTTTGCGCTGCCGCAACTGTTCTGCTTCCTGCCCGTGCCGCTGCTGGTGGCGGGCGCGGGCTGGCTGCTGCTGCGCTCCCTGCGGCGCGGGCGGCAAACGGCGCCGTTCCTGTGCACCCTGGCCCTCGTCTTCCTCGGCTACACGGGCCTGGGCATCAGCGTGTGGCCCAACATTATCCCGCCGTCGGTATCGATCTGGGAGGCGTCCTCGCCGCCGCAAAGCCAGGGCTTTACCCTGGTGGGCGCGCTGTTCATCATTCCCGTGATCCTGATGTATACGGTGTGGTCATATTATGTGTTTCGTGGCAAAGTCTTGCCGGAAGATGGTTATCACTGATGAAACAAGTTGAACAAGGACAACAATCATGGCGGAAGCGACTGGCGTGGCTGGCCGGCATCTGGCTGGCCAGCGTGGCCACCCTGGGCCTGGCCGCCTGGGCGATGCGCCTGCTGATGCGGGCGGCGGGGATGGGCAGCTGATGGCGCAGGTATCGCAGGTGTCGGGCATCCGCTGCGAAGTCGGCGGCCGGTTGCACCCGCTGGCCTTCCTCGGCTGCCGCGAACTCAACTATGGCCAGCCCAGCGCGCTGCCGCTGCACCCGTTCCGCCTGAGCGTGCCGGAAGCGGCGCTGGCGGGCCTGCTCGACGAACCGTTCAACAGTTTTATCCAGACTTGCCGCGAAGACGACTTGCAGTACGAGGAAAGCGACTTGCCCGAACTCAAGGAAGCGGGCTACCCCGGCATCTCGGCCATGCTGGCGGGGCACCGGCCGCTGCTGGCCGACATGTTGCTCGACTTCATGATCGGCGACCTGCTGGCCGCCATCGGGCGCGCCAGCGGCTACCGGCCACCGCGCGCGCGCCATTGGGGCGACGTCGAGGCGGCCGATGGCCGCGCGTATTTCACCATCAATGAAGTGCAGAAAGTGACTTTTGCCGATGGCCAGGCCATCTTCGAAGGGCAGGGATATGATGGTGTGTACGTCATCTGGCTGACGCACGGCGACGGGCGCAAATAGGGGCTTGACCTTCCTCATGTGGGAAGGTTTATAGTTGTGTCATGAACCGTGCCTTTTTCCGCTCACTCGCCCGCTCGCTGCTCTGGCTGCTGGCCGTTACGCTGCCCTTGCAGGGCTTTGCGTCGGCCATGCGCAGCTGCTGCGTGGACGAGCTGGCGGCAGCGGTCACCGTCACCGTCGCGGCCATGCCGGCGCCCCAGTGCCATGACATGGGCGACATGCAGATGCAAGGCCAGCCGCTGAACATGGCCATGGCCGATGGCGGCGCCACGCACCATGGCCACGATTGCAGCAACCATGGCGCCTGCACCGTGGGCGCCACGGCGCCGCCCGGCATGCCCGCCCTGCACGCCTTGACCCTGCGCGCGCCGCCCCCGGCGCTGGCGCCCGATTCCCTGTTCGCCGGGCATATCCCGCCTGGCCCCGAACGTCCCCCGAGAAGCACGCGCTCCGCCTGACCGCCCTTGAACCCGGCGGCGCGGCCGCTGCACGCCCATCGCGGCCGTGCCGGCCGCCCCCGG